>JBAXIA010000041.1:0-21756 GCA_037138615.1 Mycobacteriaceae bacterium
CTCATCCCGGCCGTGCTGGAGCAGCGCGTCCCCGGCGTCGACGCCTTCCGGTCCTGGCGGCTGCTGGTGACCACCTACGGCACACCCGCACCCGGGCCCGCGCCGGCGATGATGCGCGTGCCGCCGTCAGCGCAGGCGTGGCGAATGATCCCGTCGTGGGAGTTCCACCGCGCCAATGTCGATCCCGGTCGCGCCCGCACGCTCATCGGCTGCGCCGTCCGCGCCGACTCGCTGGAACGCCTCACCGCCCGCACCCCCGCCGAGGCCCGCGAGGCACTCATGAGCCTGCCCGGGGTGGGCGTGTGGACGGCCGCCGAGACCGCCCAGCGCGCCTTCGGCGATGCCGACGCACTCTCGGTCGGGGACTACCACGTGTCGAAGATGATCGGTTGGACGTTGCTCGGGCGGCCCATCGACGACGCGGACATGGTGGAACTGCTTGAACCCATGCGTCCGCACCGCTACCGGGCGGTGCGGCTCCTGGAGGTCAGCGGCCTGGCCCGCGAGCCCCGCCGCGGCCCGAGGTTGCCGGTGCAGCAGATCAGCGGGATCTAGCGTCCGCCTCGGCGTCGCGTCGGCCGAACAGCGCGGGGTAGATCCATCCCGCGAGAGTCGCGCCCATCAGTGGCGCCAGCCAGAACGCCCACAGTTGCCCGGGTGCGCCGGCGCCGTTGAAGAACGCCACCCCGGTGGAGTAGGCCGCATTGACAGAGGCGTTCGCGATCGGGATGACGACGAGGTTGACGACGGTGTAGGCCAGCCCGATCGTCAGCGCCGCGAAGCCGCTCAGCGTCCGCTGATCGGTGACGCGCAGGAACACCACCACGAAGAGCAACGTCAGCACCGTCTCGGCAATCAGCACCGCGGTCAGCGAGTAATAGAACGGCGAATTCGCCCCGTAGCCGTTGGCGGCCATATTGCCCGTCGAGGTCCAGTTCGGCCTGCCATCGCCGATGAGCACGATCACCCCGGCGCCCAGGGCCGCCCCGCTGACCTGAGCCAGCCAGTACGCCAGCACCGCCGACCACTCGACCCGCCCGGCGATCGCGGCCCCGAACGTGACGGCCGGGTTGAAGTGGCCGCCGGAGACCCCGCCGAACGCGTACACCCCGGTCACCAGCGCCAGGCCGAAGGCCAGTGCCACCCCGGTCGAGCCGATTCCGGCCGAGAAGTCGCCCGCCGGATTCGCGGCCAACACCGCCGCCCCGCCGCCGCCGAGGACCAACCAGAATGTGCCGATCAACTCAGCGGCCACCCGATTCGCCATTGTCGGAGAAGTCATAACCTTGATCTTGCCCCATTAGGGTCTCCTAAGTTGGCATGTTCGGCGCTGCTTGCATATCGTTTCGGTACTTGTCGACACCACAGAAGGGCCGCCGTTCACCGACGCACGGAGGAACCCGACGGGGCGAGGCCCCGTCGATGAACCGCGGTGCGACACGTCGGGAAGGGTGAGGTGCGTATGCCCAGCAGTGTCGGGCTCTACAACCCCGCATACGAGCATGATGCGTGCGGCGTCGCCATGGTCGTCGATATGTACGGCCGACGCAGTCGCGACATCGTCGATAAGGCCATCACCGCGCTGCTGAACATGGAGCACCGCGGTGCCGCCGGCGCTGAGCCGCACAGCGGTGACGGTGCCGGAATTCTGATCCAGATTCCTGATGCGTTCCTGCGCGCCGTGGTCGACTTCGAGTTACCCCCCGAGGGCTCGTATGCCACCGGTATCGCGTTTCTGCCGCAGTCGGCCCGCGAATCCGTCGCCGCCGCCGACGCGCTCGAGAAGATCGTCGAATCAGAGGGCCTGACCGTGCTGGGCTGGCGCGACGTGCCGATCGACGACTCCTCGCTGGGGGCACTCGCCCGCGACGCCATGCCCACCTTCCGCCAGCTGTTCATCGGCGGCGCGGAGGGTATGGCGCTGGAGCGCCGCGCATATGTGATCCGCAAGCGTGCGGAACACGAGCTCGGTACCAAGGGCCCCGGCCAGGACGGTCCGGGTCGCGAAACCGTCTATTTCCCAAGCCTTTCCGGTAAGACCTTCATCTACAAGGGCATGCTCACCACCCCGCAGTTGAAGGCCTTCTACCTCGATCTGCAGGACGCCCGCGTCACCAGCGCGCTGGGAATCGTCCACTCGCGGTTCTCCACCAACACCTTCCCGTCGTGGCCGCTGGCGCATCCGTTCCGCCGTATTGCCCACAACGGCGAGATCAACACCGTCACCGGTAACGAGAACTGGATGCGCGCCCGAGAGGCGTTGATCGACACCGACATCTTCGGGACCGACGTCGAAAAGATCTTCCCGGTCTGCACCCCCGGCGCCTCCGACAGTGCCCGCTTCGACGAGGTGCTCGAACTGCTGCACCTGGGCGGGCGCAGCCTGCCGCATGCCGTGCTGATGATGATTCCCGAGGCCTGGGAGCGCAACGAGTCACTCGACCCGGCCCGTCGTGCGTTCTACGCCTACCACTCCGCGCTGATGGAACCGTGGGACGGCCCGGCGTCGGTGTGCTTCACCGACGGCACCGTGGTGGGTGCGGTACTCGACCGCAACGGCCTGCGCCCCTCGCGCATCTGGGTCACTGACGACGGGCTTGTCGTGATGGCGTCGGAAGCCGGCGTGCTCGACCTCGACCCGGCCACGGTGGTCAAGAAGATGCGCCTGCAGCCCGGCCGGATGTTCCTGGTCGACACCGACAGGGGCCGGATCATCGCCGACGAGGAGATCAAGGCCGAACTGGCCGCCGCACACCCCTATCAGGAGTGGCTCGACACCGAGCAGTTCCACCTCGACGATCTGCCGCAGGGTCCCTACATCCGGATGCCGCATCACCGGGTTGTGTTGCGCCAGCAGGCTTTCGGCTACACCTACGAAGAACTCAACATGCTGCTGGCGCCGATGGCGCGCACCGGGGCCGAGGCCCTGGGATCGATGGGCACCGATACTCCCATCGCGGTGCTCTCGGCCCGGCCGCGGATGCTGTTCGACTACTTCCAGCAGCTTTTCGCCCAGGTGACCAACCCGCCGCTGGACGCCATCCGCGAGGAGGTGGTGACCAGCCTGCAAGCCACCGTCGGACCCGAGGGCGATCTGCTGCACCCCACGGCGGCGTCGTGCCATCAGATTGTGCTGCCGCAACCGATCCTGCGTAACCACGAGTTGGCCAAGCTGGTGAACCTCGATCCCGACGACGAGGTGCACGGCCACCGGCACGGCATGCGCTCGGCGGTGATCCGCTGCCTGTACCCGGTGGCCGAGGGCGGTGACGGTTTGCGTCGCGCCCTCGACGACATCCGGACGGCGGTCTCGGAGGCCATCGCCGACGGTGCGCGAATTCTGATCCTGTCCGACCGGGAGTCCCACGAAAGCGCCGCGCCGATCCCGACACTGCTCGCCGTCGCCGCCGTGCACCAGCACCTGGTTCGGGAGCGCACCCGCACCCAGGTCGGCCTGGTGGTGGAGTCCGGTGACGCCCGCGAGGTGCACCACATGGCGATGCTGATCGCCTTCGGCGCCGCGGCGATCAACCCCTACATGGCCTTCGAGTCGATCAGCGACATGATCGACCGGAGTGTTCTCGAGGGGCTGGACCGCGAGAAGGCCGTCAGCAACTATGTCAAGGCCGCCGGCAAGGGCGTGCTCAAGGTGATGTCGAAGATGGGCATCTCGACGGTGGCGTCCTACACCGGGGCGCAGTTGTTCCAGGCCATCGGCATCTCCCAGACCGTGCTCGACGAGTACTTCACCGGTCTGAACTGTCCGGTGGGCGGGATCGACCTCGACGATATCGCCGCCGACGTCGCCACCCGCCACGAGCTGGCCTACCTGGACCGGCCCGATGAGCGCGCGCACCGCGAACTCGAGGTGGGTGGGGAGTACCAGTGGCGCCGCGAGGGCGAGTACCACCTGTTCAACCCCGACACCGTGTTCAAGCTGCAGCACTCCACCCGCACCGGGCAGTACTCGATCTTCAAGGAGTACACCAAGCTCATCGACGATCAGAGCGAGAAGATCGCCTCGCTGCGCGGGCTGCTGAAGTTCGCCGACGGTGTGCGTCCGCCGGTGCCGATCGCCGAGGTTGAGCCGGCCGCCGAGATCGTCAAGCGATTCTCCACCGGGGCGATGAGCTACGGCTCGATCTCGGCCGAAGCGCACGAGACGCTGGCGATCGCGATGAACCGCCTTGGTGCCCGGTCGAACTCGGGCGAGGGCGGCGAGGCGGTGAGCCGCTTCGACCATGACTCCAACGGTGACTGGCGCCGCAGCGCCATCAAGCAGGTGGCGTCCGGCCGGTTCGGTGTGACCAGTCACTACCTGACCAACTGCACCGACATCCAGATCAAGATGGCCCAGGGCGCCAAACCCGGTGAGGGCGGCCAACTTCCGGGCCACAAGGTCTACCCGTGGGTGGCCGAGGTGCGCCATTCCACGCCCGGTGTCGGACTCATCTCGCCTCCCCCGCACCACGACATCTACTCCATCGAAGACCTGGCGCAGCTGATCCACGATCTGAAGAACGCCAACCCGGCAGCGCGTATCCACGTGAAGCTGGTCAGTGAGAACGGCGTCGGCACGGTTGCCGCGGGTGTCTCCAAAGCGCACGCCGACGTGGTGCTGATCTCCGGTCACGACGGTGGCACCGGTGCCACCCCGCTGACGTCGATGAAGCATGCCGGCGCACCGTGGGAACTCGGCCTGGCCGAGACCCAGCAGACCCTGCTACTCAACGGCCTGCGGGACAGGATCGTCGTGCAGGTCGATGGTCAGCTCAAGACCGGGCGCGACGTGGTGGTCGCCGCCCTGCTCGGCGCTGAGGAGTTCGGCTTCGCGACCGCCCCGCTGGTGGTGTCGGGGTGCATCATGATGCGGGTCTGCCACCTCGACACCTGCCCGGTGGGCGTGGCCACCCAGAACCCGCTGCTGCGCGAACGCTTTAACGGCAAGCCGGAATTCGTCGAGAACTTCTTCATGTTCATTGCCGAAGAGGTCCGCGAACTGATGGCCCAACTCGGCTTCCGCACCGTCAACGAGATGGTCGGTCAGGTCAACGCGCTGGACACCACCACCGCCGCCTCGCACTGGAAGGCCCATAAGCTGGACCTCGCGCCGGTACTGCATGAGGCCGACTCGGCGTTCATGAATCAGGACCTGTACTGCAGTTCGCGTCAGGACCACGGTCTGGACAAGGCCCTGGATCAGCAGCTGATCGTCCGATGCCGCGAGGCCCTGGATTCGGGCACACCGGTGCGCTTCGCAATGAAGATCACCAACACCAACCGCACCGTCGGGACCATGCTGGGCCATGAGGTGACGAAAGCCTATGGCGGCGAAGGCCTGCCGAACGGCACCATCGACATCACCTTCTCCGGCTCGGCCGGCAACAGCTTCGGTGCGTTCGTCCCGCGGGGCATCACGCTGCGGGTGCACGGCGACGCCAACGACTATGTCGGCAAGGGCCTGTCCGGTGGACGGATCGTGTTGCGCCCGTCGGATAACGCACCGCAGGGCTACGTCGCCGAGGACAACATCATCGGCGGCAACGTGATCCTGTTCGGCGCCACCAGTGGCGAGGCGTTCATCCGCGGCACGGTGGGTGAGCGGTTCGCCGTCCGCAACTCCGGCGCGCACGCGGTGGTCGAGGGCGTGGGCGATCACGGCTGCGAATACATGACCGGCGGCAAGGTGGTCATCCTCGGGCCGACCGGACGCAACTTCGCCGCCGGCATGTCCGGTGGCGTGGCCTACGTCTACGACCCGCAGTCTGTGCTGCCGAACAATCTCAACACCGAGATGGTGGATATCGAGAAGCTCAGCGATGACGACGTCGAGTCGTTGCGCGAGATGCTGGCAGCGCATCACGAGGCCACCGATTCGGCTGTGGCCCAGCGGGTGCTGGCTGACTGGCCGCGACAGGCGGGGGATTTCGTGAAGGTGATGCCGCGCGACTACAAGCGGGTGCTGGCGGCCATCGCCGAAGCCGAGCGCACCGGGGCAGACGTCGACGAGATGATCATGGCGGCCTCCCGTGGCTGATCCGAGTGGCTTCATCAAGTACACCCGCCGGGAGACGCCCAAGCGGCGTCCGGTTCCGCTGCGGCTGCGCGACTGGAACGAGGTCTACGAGGACTTCGACCACGAAGCCCTGCAGCACCAGGCATCGCGCTGTATGGACTGCGGAATCCCGTTCTGCCACAACGGTTGTCCGCTGGGCAACCTCATCCCGGAGTGGAATGACCTGGTCCACCGGGACCGCTGGCAGGATGCCATCGAGCGCCTGCACGCCACCAACAACTTCCCGGAGTTCACCGGACGGTTGTGCCCCGCCCCGTGTGAGGCGTCGTGCGTGCTGGGCATCAACTCCGATCCGGTGACCATCAAGCAGGTCGAGGTCGAGATCATCGACAACGCCTTCGACGAGGGTTGGGTGGTGCCCAAGCGGGCACACGTACTGACCGGAAAGAGCGTCGCCATCGTCGGCTCCGGTCCGGCCGGTCTGGCCGCCGCCCAGCAGCTGACCCGGGCCGGCCACGACGTGACGGTGTTCGAGCGCGACGACCGTATCGGCGGTCTGCTGCGCTACGGCATCCCCGAATTCAAGATGGAGAAGCGCCACATCGACCGGCGCCTCGAGCAGATGACGGCCGAGGGAACCGAGTTCCGCGCCGGCGTCAACATCGGCGTCGACATCACCGCCACCGAACTTCGCGACCAGTTCGACGCGGTGGTGCTGGCCGGAGGTGCCACCGACTGGCGCGACCTGCCCATCCCGGGCCGTGATCTCGCCGGTATCCACCAGGCGATGGAATACCTGCCGTGGGCGAATAAGGCCACCCATGGCGACTCGGTCCTCGATGCCGACGGTCAGCCGCCGATCACCGCGAAGAACAAGCGCGTGGTGATCATCGGCGGTGGCGACACCGGCGCAGACTGCCTGGGCACCGCGCACCGGCAGGGCGCGGCCAGCGTGCACCAGTTCGAGATCATGCCGCGGCCGCCCGAAGAGCGGGCCGACTCCACGCCATGGCCCACCTACCCGCTGATGTTCCGGGTGTCATCGGCGCACGAGGAGGGCGGCGAGCGGGTGTTCGCGGTCAACACCGAGCGGTTCCTCGGCGGTGACGGCAAGGTCACCGGCCTGCGCGCGCACGAGGTCGAGATGCGCGACGGCCGGTTCGAGAAGGTCGACGGCACCGACTTCGAACTCGAGGCCGACCTGGTGCTGCTGGCGATGGGCTTCGTCGGCCCGCAGCGCCCGGGCCTGCTGACCGAGCTCGGAGTGGAGCTGACCGACCGGGGCAACGTGGCCCGCAACGACGACTTCGAGACCTCGGTCCCCGGGGTGTTCGTTGCCGGCGATATGGGCCGCGGGCAGTCGCTGATCGTCTGGGCGATCGCCGAGGGCCGCGCCGCCGCGGCCGGCGTCGACCGTCATCTGATGGGCCACACGGCTTTGCCGGCACCGATCCTGCCGACCGCCGTACCGCAACGTTAGTCACTTCTGTAACAACAGAAACACGCGAGCTGCATCGGCGCGCCTTCTGCTCATCGTCGCGCCCACGGGCTCTAATTGCTGAGGTGGGTGCTGCGGGTACCGCGGTCCCCGGTTGCCAAAGTTGTCGACCACAGGAGAGATTCCGTGTACCTCGTGCCGATAACCCGCTTGCGGGTCGGGCGTATCGCCTGGTCGTTGTTCCGTTACCCGATGAAGAGCCGGGAGTTCCCGGCCCGCCATGAGCGGCTCGTCACCGCCGACGATCTGATGCGTTTCGGCTTCTAGCCGCGCCACAACCCGGAATCGCGGATGGTTTCCGCCATCGCCTCGACGACCGCAGGCTCATAGGGTGCCGGCAGATAGATGATCGCCAGGTCCATTCCCTCCGCGCCGTAGGCGATCGCGTCGGCGACGACGGCCCCGTAGTTCAGATCCGGGTTGAGCCGGATCTGCGCGGACATCATGATCTCTTTCGGGTCGCGGCCGACGTCGGCGCAGTGCGCGGCCAGCACATCGCGCTTCTGGGCGAAATCCTTCGGCGTCCCGCCCGGAAAATTCCAATGCTGGGCGTACTTGGCGGTGATCCGCAGGGTCCGCTTCTCACCGCCGCCACCGATACAGATCGGCGGATGCGGACGTTGCGGACCCTTGGGTTCATTGCGGGCCGCCGTGAGGTGGTAAAACTTTCCGTCGAAGTCGGTCGTCTCCTGGCTCAGCAGCCCGATCAGCACCTGGCAGGCTTCCTCGAAACGGTCGAATCGCTCTGTCACAGTGCCCAATTCGATCCCGTAGGCACCGGACTCCTCCTCATTCCAGCCCGCACCCACACCGAGTTCGAGCCGGCCGCCGGAGATGATGTCCACCGCGGCCGCCATATTGGCCAGCACCGCCGGGTGGCGATAGTGGATGCCGGTGACCATGGTGCCCAGCCGCAGCCGGGTGGTGGCCTGCGCCAGTGCGCTCAGCGTGGTCCAGCCCTCCAGGCACGGCCCCTTTGGATCATCGAAGATCGGATAGAAGTGGTCGAAGTTCCAGCCTGACTCGTAGACCTCGATATCGTCGGCGGCCTTCCAGACCGCGAGCATCTCGGCCCAGGTTGTCTGCTGCGGTGAGGTCTTGAACGCGAATCGCATCAGTGGAGCGTGCCACAGGGTGAAGTGACACCGCTGCAGTGCCGCCAGATACTCATACGCACTTTTTAATCCAGCAGAAGGAGAACGTATGAGCCTCGTCGTCACACCGGAGGTGCTGCGAAGCACCCGACAAGCCATCGAGACGGCACTCGAGCACGCCACATCGATCGCCAACGGCTACCTGAGCAGCCATGAGGGCCTGGGCTCCGCGGTCTGGGGTGGCCAGGCGCAGTTGGCGTCGGTCAACACCGCCGGCCAAATCAATCTCGAACTGCAGCAGACGATCACCGGCGGCACTCGACTCGCGCAGGGGCTGGGCCAGGCCGCATCGCTGATGGAAGAGCACGAGGCCGATGCCGCGCACAGCCTGACCAGTTTCGCCGCCACCGCCTGATCCTCCACCAACCAACGAAAGGGTTCTGCAATGTCCGACCAGATCACCTACCACCACGGCGGTGTCGCCGACTTCGCCTCCGACGTGGGCGCACGTTCGGCTCAGCTGATGGAGATTCACGATGATGTCTCCCAGCGCACCAATGCGATCGCCGACTTCTTCCAGGGCACCGCGGCTGCGTCGTTCCACGAGGCGCAGCTGTTGATGCTGCAGGGCCTGCGGGGCCTGATCGAGACCATGAATCAGCACGGACGAACCATCAGTTCCGTCAACGACAGCGCCCACCAGACCGACGTGATGATGGGAAACCTCTTCTAACCGACAATCGCTCAGCCGGTGGGGCTCGCGGCCCGCGGACCCCACCGGCCACACCCGGGGGAACCAATGTTGACCACCACTATCGACGGTCTTTGGGCACTGCAGGTGCTATCCGGAATCGAAGTCCTGGCACCCGAACTCGGACTGCGTCCCTACCTGCCCAGTATCGAGACCAAGCGGATGGCACTCGAGCATCCGATCGCCGCGGACCTCCGCGACGTCGGTGCCATCAACGACGTCGGTGCGGTCGACGACACGGTGCACGAATGGTTGACCATTCTTTCGCGACGTGATGTTGCGCTGCTGTTCTGTGTGCAGACGCCATCGGCCGACCGCGCGCCTGAGCGGGTCGTGTTGGCGCGACTCGCACAGTGGTGGGTCACCTTGGAACGCTGTGACGGCATCATCCGGCTCAGTGGCGCGGGCACAGCGACAAGCGAGCACACCGCCGATCAACTCATCAGCGTGCAAATCGAACGCCTCTGCGGCGCCATGGCGCCCGCTGACTGCCGCCCAGCCACTATCGATGTCGAGCAACTGCTGGCAAAGGTCACCGACGGCGCAACCCTGCGCAGATTCCTCACCGATCACAACGTTGACAGCGATCAGGTGCGAACTCTGGCGCTGGCCGCCGACACCACCAGATCCGCACAGGCCTCCATCGTCGCCCTACAGTCCGGCCCGGCAGGCCCAGTCATCGAATCCGGCGCAGTGACCGTCATCGACACACCGTCGGGAAGGTTGGTGTCGGAGCGCGTCGTCCGCAACGGAAAGCCGTGGATGATCGTCAGCCCCGGATCAGCCGGAACCATCGCTGTTGCCGTTCGGACAATGGTGCGCCGTCTACCGGCATACGACGCCGGGCACTCCTATGGAAAGGCCGGGTAGATGACGAATCAATGGAACGCGACCGTGATCGACCCGCACCAGTCGGTCCGCCATCAGGAATCGGTCTCCGGAACGCTGCGGATCTCCGACATGGTGACGCCCCGCAAGATCCCACCGGGTTCGGGGTGGCGGAGATTCCTCTACCGGGTCTCGGCCAAGATGATCAATCCCGGGGAATCGCCGGCCGAGCGGCACTACCGAGAACTTCGGGAACGCACCCGCCGACACATCCGCAAGCAATACGTGATCGCGGTGGTCTCCGGCAAGGGCGGCGTCGGCAAGACGACGGTGACGGCCTGTATCGGCGGTGTCTTTCGAGAGTGCCGACCGGAGAACGTGGTAGCGGTCGATGCCGTTCCGGGTTTCGGAACGCTCGCAGGCCGCATCGACGAATCCCCACCGGGTGACTATTCGGCGGTCTTGAACGACGTTGATGTTCAGGGCTACGCGGATATTCGCGAGCACCTGGGTCAAAACGGCGTCGGACTCGATGTCCTATCCGGTAACCGCGTATCCGACCAGCCGCGCCCACTGGCGCCGGCGATGTTCACCGGAGTCCTTTCCCGACTGCGACGTACCCACACGGTGATTCTCATCGATACCGCAGACGACCTCGAACACCCGGTAATGAAGACGGTCCTGGATTCGTGCGACACGCTGGTGTTCGTCTCGGGCCTCACCGCCGACACGTCGTTACCGGTAACTCGGGCCATCGACCTGCTGCGGTCGATGGGCTACCACGAACTGGTGTCGCGAAGCATGGTCATCCTCAATGACATCCGCCACGAGCACGACAAGGACGCCCGGGCCTACCTCACAGAGAAATTCAGCAGGTCCGGTGCCACTGTCGAGTACCTGCCCCATGATCCGCACCTGGCCAAGGGCGGCATCATCGACATCCAGAACGAGTTGGGGAAGAAAACCCGGTTGCGGTTGTTCGAGATCGTCGCAGCTCTTGCGGACAAGTACGTGCCCGAAGCGGATCGGCCCCATTGATGGCCCGGGTCGCGTTCCCCTCCCGTTGCGCAGTTGCGGTTGTCTGCGGCGAACACCTCGTGTCACAGGTCTATCCAGCATCTGTGCCGATCGCTGTGTTCATGGACGACATCGTCGAATTGCTCAATGAGGACTTGAAGCGCCGGGGAGTTCCCGCCTTCGAACCCGGCGTCTCCTACGAGTTGCACCGTGCGAACGGAATTCGCCTCGATATCGCAAAAACTCTCGATGAGCTCGGTGTCGAAGACGGTTCCACCCTCATGCTCGTGCCAGCCGAAGAGGGGGATTCTTTTGAGCCGCAGTATGAGTCGCTGTCCACCGGGTTAGCCCGGATCGGCAAGAAGCTATTCCCGCCCGTGACTGCGGAGACCGCGGTGCACACAGCGCTCGCGTTACTGGGCATGATCGCAGCGACGATTCTCATTCTGGCCGCCCACATTCGCGCCCTCAGCGATTCACTGGCCCCATCCTTCGCAACCGGCACCACCGGCCTGCTACTCGCATCGGGTGCATTCTGCGTGTGGCGGTGGTGGCCCGCCAGCCGAGACCTGCTGACCGGCCTGGCCTGGCCCGCGGTGCCGCTCATGGCGGTCGGCGTCGCTGCCGCGGCACCCGGAACTCTGGGCGGTGCGCACCTGTTCATTGCTGCATTGACCGGCGCGACCCTGGTATGCGGCGTTGCCGTAGTCACTCGGCGGAACATCGCCTTCGCAGCGACTGTCGTCACACTGTGCACCATCGGTGGACTGGTGGCTGCAGCCCGGATGTGGCAGCCGATTCCGGTTCAGTGGCTGGGCATGTGTGTTCTGTTCGGACTGCTCACACTGCTGACCCTCGCTCCGGCGGTGGCCCTACGGGCGGTCAGGATCCGGCCGCCCCACTTCGGATCGGTCACCGGCCGTGATCTTTTCCGCCGCAACGACGGGATGCCGGTGGACGCCGTGACTCCTGTCGATGAAGACGGCCTCGACGGATCCGGCCGGGACACCACCCCGCACGGCGCGGCCATCGCCGTACTGGCGACACGGGCAAATGCCGTACTCACCGGAATCTGCGTAGGCTGCGCGGTTGCGCTTCCCGTCGCCATCTGGACGACTCTGCTGCCGGGACGGCCGCGAACTATCGCCGCCGCGGTTCTCGCTGGGTTGTTCGTCCTCATCTTCATCAGTCGCGGGCGGGCATTCGCCGACAGGCGTCAGGCGGTCGCTCTGGTCTGCGGTGCGGCGACTGCATTCAGTGCGGGCGTCGCGCGCTTCGTGATGCACTACCAATCCGGTGCCGCCCTGCTCTGGGGTGCACTCGTACTCATCGGCTTCGCCGGCGCCGGACTCGCTGTGGCACTGCTGGTTCCAGGAACCCGATTCACTCCGCCGGTCCGGATGATGACCGAATGGCTTGAACTGGCGGCCATCGTTGTCGCTCTGCCCCTGGCTGCGTGGATCGGCGGGCTCTTCAGTTGGGTCCGGATGAGATGAGGCCGGGTGGAATGCGAAGCCTCGCCATCACGATGGCCGTGCTACTGATGGGCACCGCTGCCAATGTGCCGGCTGCACTGGCCATAGCACCTCCGGTAGTGGATCCCTCGTTGGTACCGGCGGATGGACCGCCGTCGCCCGAGCAGCCCATGCGACAGAGCAACGAGTGCGCTCGCACCACGGCAATACCTGATCCCGATGTCTCCGCCCCGACTCCGGGATTCGCCATGCTCAACATCAGTAGGGCATGGCAGTACTCAACCGGCAATGGTGTCTCGGTCGCATTGATCGACACCGGGGTCAGTCCCAACGATCGACTTCGCGTTCTACCGGGTGGCGATTACATCATGAGCGGTGATGGTCTGACGGACTGTGATGCACATGGCACGATCGTCGCCTCACTGATTACCGCGGCACCCCGAGGTATTCCTTTGCCCCCGCCCCTGCCGCCGGACCCGCCCCCGGTGAATCCACCGGTTGCGCCAGGGATTCCGGATGGCGTCGTCGGAGTTGCACCCCACGCGACGCTGATTTCCATCCGCCAGTCATCGCGTGCGTTCGAACCCCAGTATTCGGGCGGCGCAGACGGCGCGGTACGTAAGAAGGCCGGAACAGTCGCCACGCTCGCGCGTGCGATCGTTCACGCCGCCAACGCCGGTGCCGAGGTGATCAATGTCAGTGTCACCGCGTGCACGTCAGCCGCAGATCCGCTCGACCAGCGCGCGATCGGTGCCGCGGTTTGGTACGCCGCCACGGTCAAAGATGCCGTGATCGTCGCTGCCGCCGGCAATGAGAGCGAAGACGGCTGCGCGCAGAATCCTGCCGTCGAGCCGCTGGTCAACGGGGGAGCGCGGGACTGGGCCCGGGTGGTTACCGTGTCATCGCCATCCTGGTTCTCCGACTATGTGCTGTCTGTCGGCGCCGTTGACACCACGGGTGCGCCGATCACCAGCAGCCTGGCCGGCCCGTGGGTGGGCGTAGCGGCACCCGCGGTCAACATCGTCGGCCTCTCGCCGCAGGACGCGCGTGCAGTCAACGCGTACCCGCCCGCCCACCCCGGAGATCCGGCGGTGCCCTTCTGGGGGAGCAGCTTCGCGGCGGCATACGTCAGCGGGGTCGCGGCACTGGTTCGGGCAAAGTATCCCGAGCTCTCGGCCCACCAGGTGATCAATCGGATCCTGCAGACATCCCACAACCCAGCCGGCGGAGTCGACAACCAGGTGGGCTACGGAGTTGTCGACCCGGTTGCCGCCCTGACATTCAACGTTGCTCCCGGCGACCGCGTGGTACCTGGCGCGCTGACCAGAGTTCTCACTGCACCGTCAGTGCCGCCGGCGCCGGACCACCGCGCGCGCAGCGCTGCACTGGCGTTCACCATCGCTGTCGCGGGCAGCATCCTGCTGGGTGCCGTGATCGCCCGGGCCAGGAGAGCCCGATGAAAGACGGGGTTCGACTGGCAGTGGTCAGCGCTGTGTTCCTGGGGTGTCTTCTGGGTTGGGCCGCCGCCGGCTATGTGGGCGGGGGAATCGGTGTGGCGTTGGGCCTGACAACGTTGGTACTGCCGTGGTGGCGACAACCGCTGTGGTCCTGGGCGGCGTTGTACCTTCGGCGCAACCGGCCGGTAGAACTTGTCGAACCGTTGGTGGTGGCCAATGACCGCTCGGGCGGCGGTGTCCGAGTCCAAGACGACGTGGCTGTCACCGCGCTTCAGGTGCTCGGAAAGCCCTACCGGCCAACCTGGTTGACCGGTTCAACGGCGACACACACGGCCAATACCCTCGACATCACTGGGTTAACGCCCCTCATGCACCAGAGCCTGGGCCTGACAATCGAATCCATCTCGGTGGTCAGTTCAGGTTCGCGGCGGCGCAGTGTCGGCGACTACCCGCGGGTATACGACACCTTGATCGGGACGTCACCGTACGCGGGAATGCGTGAAACGTGGATGATCATCAGGATCGCCACCCTGGCCAACGGCGAGGCTTTGCAGTTCCGTGACACGGTGGGTACCGCGGCCCTCGCTGCTGCACAACGGATTTCAGCAGCGTTGCGCTGCGTGGGAATACGGGTCAGGGTCGCCTCCGCATCCGATATGGCCGAGTTGGACAAACGGCTGGGGTGCAATTCGCTCGAGCCCCGCAATCGCCGTTGGCGCAGTCTGCGTGGCGATTCAGGCTGGAACACCACCTACGCGTATCGACCGGTCGATATCAATGCGGAGACGTTGGCTCAGGCATGGTCACTGCCCGCTGACGGGATCACTCAGAACCTCACGATCTTCCCGGACGGCAGCGCCACGGCGACCGTGACCGTACACACGGCGCAGCCGGCCACGACGCCGCCGAGTGTCATTGTGCAGACCCTTCCGGGGGAACAAGCACCCGCGGTTGCCGCCAACCTGTGCTGTCCCCGTCCGGAGATTCGGGGTCTACGCAGAGGTCGTCTGCTGCGTTCTCTGGCTATCCCGATTGGTCCGTCGGGCGTGCTACTGGGAAAGACCGCGAGCGGCGATCGGCTGTTGATGCCGCTGCGCGATCCCGGTCAGCACAGCCGCGTCTCTGTGATCGCGGACGGTTCTATCGCCAAGCGGATCGTTGTCCGAGCAGCCGGAGCGGGAGAGCGGATCACTGTGCACACCCGTGATCTACAACGCTGGTCCAGCGTGCGCATGCCGAATGTGGTGGTGACCGATAACCCTCGACCGGTCCCCGGTACCACCGTCAGCGTGACCGATGGCACGGTCCAGCCGGCGCCGCGCCCCACTACCGTCATCGCCGTCAGCCCGCCGAGTACTGCGCAGAACTCCGCAGCCGATGTCGTCATCACACAGATCGACCCGAGCGCCGTCCGTATCGACGCCCTCGGGACTAGTTATGAAGCCGAGGTTGAGTTTTTCCGCGCCGAGAACCGATACGCCGCCGAATCAGCCGGTATCCCTGCCGATGTGATGTTGGTGGACTAGCCGATGGCCGGTATCGGTACGACTGTGGCAGCCCGCAGATATTTCGATCAGGCGATGTCGGTGTTCGACCACGATCCTGCGATGGCGCGGCGGCTCTTCGGAGAGGCGACCGAGGCGGACCCTTCGATGGCCGACGCCTGGTTAGGCCGGATAGCGGCAGGCGATGACGATCTGATCACCCTGCAGGTGTTACACAGCCACGGCTCCAGACTGCACCGTGAGTCGACCCGCCTAGGAGTTCATCTCGCGGCCGCCATCAAGGCGGGCCCCTATCTGTCGATCAACGTGACTGAGGCCTCCCACGCCGGCATCGCCCTCGCGAGCGCCCTCATCGACGACGGCCAGTTTGAGAAGGCAGAGCTGATCTTGGATGGCCCCGGCCTCCTTGACGGTTGGGAGAATCACCATTGGCGACAACACATGCGGACCTATCTGATGTTCGCCGCCCAGCGCTGGCCCGAGGTCATTGCCGAGGCCGCGCGTGTGCTCCCGCCCGAAGCTGTGGTGATGCCGGCGGTCACAGCAGGTAACAGCGCCCTGGCTGCGCATGCGGCTGCGCACCTTGGTCAGGCTCGGGTGTCTCTGGAATGGGCGGACCGTGTCGCCGCATGTGATCCGGTGGACTTCCCGCTCATTGCCGCGGATCTCGCGTACGTGCGGGGAATGGTGTACCGACAACTCGGCGAGGAGGAGACGGCTCAGGTCTGGCTGTCAAAGGCCACCATCAATGGTGTTCTGATCGACGTGGCGAAGCAGGCCCTGGCGGATCCACGGGTTGAGTTGATCGTCACCGATGAGGCGACCATCAATAGCCGCACCAATATCTGGGATGCGACCACGGCGCAATCTGAGGAAGCGCGCGCCGATGAGCACAACCGGGAACGGCGCGCCGAGTTGTTGGCAGAGGGACGTCGCCTCCTCGATAACCAGGTTGGCCTGGCCGAGGTCAAGCGGGCCGTCGCCGAACTGGAGGATCAGCTCGAGGTGCGAGCCCTGCGGTTGGCGCACGGACTACCGGTGACAAATCAGACGAACCACATGCTGCTGGTTGGTCCGCCGGGCACGGGCAAGACCACAACTGCCGAAGCGCTGGGAAAAATCTATGCGGGCCTGGGCATCGTTCGGCACCCGGAAATCATCGAGGTGAAACGCGGGGACTTCTGCGGTGAACACATCGGGTCGTCGGGACCGAAGACGAATGAACTCATCAGCCGTTCATTGGGCCGGATTCTCTTCTTCGACGAATTTTACAGTCTCGTCGAGCGACATCACGATGGCAGACCGGACATGATCGGCATGGAGGCGATCAATCAACTCCTCGTCGCGTTGGAAGTTCACCGGTTCGATTTCTGTTTCATCGGCGCGGGCTATGAGAAGGAGGTCGATGCGTTCCTCACGGTGAACCCGGGGTTGGCCGGCCGGTTCAATCGCAAGCTTCGGTTCGAGTCCTACAGCGCCGATGAGTTGGTAGAAATCGCCGTGCGCTACGGCAGGCCCCGAGCGACTGTCATCGACAGCGACGCCCGAGACGCCCTCGCCGATGTGTGTCGGCAACTCCGTTACTTCCTCGCCCCGGACGGCACCCACGGCATTGACGTACTGCAGAACGGACGATTCGCCCGCAACGTCATCGAGCGCGCCGAACGGTTACGCGACTCCAGGGTGGCTGCTCAGAATCGCAGTGATCGGGGTTCGGTCACTATCGAGGACCTGGAGCAACTGCGCACCCAGGACGTGCTCGCCGCCGTCGGTGATGTGTGTGCGGAGAAACACGTACCGATCACGGTGTGATCGGACGTCTAACCCGAGCGCCTCAGGCGTCGAGGTCCTGCTCCACCAGTTCGGCGACCTGAGCGAGCACCGCGTCGTCATCGGCGGTCACGGTGACCTGGGAGCCTTTGACGGCACCCAGGGTCATGATCATCAGCGCCGAACCGGCGTCGATCGGGTCGCCGCCGTCGAGTGCGAGGGTCACCGGAATACCGGCGTTGACCACGGCCTCAGAGATGACGGCGGCGGGGCGGGCGTGTAATCCGACCGCAGAACCGACCGTCACAGTCTTACTGGGCATCTTTAGCTCCTCTGTGTCTCTTTCGACCTCACGCAGATGTCTACCGGAAAATTCCTGCCGAATCCCGCGATTCCATCCACAGGTGAGTGTCTAGGTGGCTGTACTAGAGGAATCAACGGCCCTTGACTATCGTGGTGGTTACCGAAGAACCCACCAGGTCGGTGGTGAACCAAACCATCCAACTCAGTAAGGACGAGAGGTCGTGATGCACAGCTATGACGTTCACGTCCGCCGCGACGGTAACTGGTGGATGGTCGAGATTCCTGAGATCACCGGGCTCACTCAGGCACGCCGAATCGGTGAGGTCGAGGAGATGGCCCGAAGCCTGATCGCAGTCAGCACAGGTTCGCGGCCCGAGGATGTGGGCATCCGGATCGCCGGAGTTCAGGCCGGCGCCCTCGGGGATATCGCCAAGTCCGCACGGGAGGTCACTCAATTGCGCGAGCAAGCCCGAGAGGTCGAAAGCCAAGCCTCCCAAGCGTTTCGGTCACTGATACGAAGCTTGTCCGATCATGGAATCCCGGTTCGCGACACCGCGACGCTGCTGCAGGTCTCGCCGCAACGTGTAAGCCAACTCAGCAGCGAGTGAATCGGTTCAGACAGAAGCGAACGCGGCGTTCGCCTCCGCTTCTGCCTTCGGGTTCACGAACTGCTTGGCAGCGATCACTGCCAGAGCACCGACCACGGTACCGGCGGCCAGGGCAACCAGGAACCACAACAGCTTGCCGATTGCGAAGAACACGAAGATTCCGCCGTGCGGCGCCTTGAGTGTCACGTCCATCGCCATGATCAACGCCCCCGTCACCGCACCGCCGGCCATCATCGACGGGATCACCCGGAACGGGTCGGCCGCAGCGAACGGGATGGCGCCCTCGGAGATGAACGACGCACCCAGCAGCCAGGCCGCCCGGCCGTTCTCCCGTTCGGGTTCGCTGAACAGCCCCGGCCGCAGCGTGGTGGCCAGCGCCATGGCCAGCGGCGGAACCATGCCGGCGGCCATGACGGCGGCCATGATCCGCAGGCTCGCGGGTTCGGCGATGTTGAGTCCCGCGGTGGCGAATGCGTAGGCGGCCTTGTTCACTGGGCCGCCGAGGTCGAAGCACATCATCAGACCGAGGATCACCCCGAGCAGGATCACCGATCCGCCACTGAGGCCATTGAGCCAGTTGGTCAGACCAGAGGTGATCGCGGCCAGTGGACGGCCCAGCAGCAGGAACATCAGCAGACCGACAACGAGGGAGGCGAACAGGGGGATCACCACGACCGGCATCAGGCCGCGTGCCCACTGCGGCACGTTGACGCGGCTGATCCACAGCGCGGCGAAGCCGGCGATCAGGCCGCCGACGATGCCGCCGATGAATCCGGCGCCGACGAATCCTGCGACGGCACCGGCGGTGAAGCCGGGCGCCAGACCCGGCCGGTCGGCGATCGCAAAGGCGATATAGCCGGCCAGTGCCGGCACCAGGAACCCGAATGCCAATCCACCCAGGGTGAACAGCACCGCGCCCAGGTACTGCCCGAGCCCGCCGCTGGGCAGATTGGTCAGCGAGTTTCCGGTGGCGATGAGGTGGGCCAGCGAATCCGTCTTGCCCTCAGGCTTATTCGCGATGTCGTAGCCCGCCAGGAGGAAGCCGAGCGCGATCAATAGACCGCCGGCGGCGACGAACGGGATCATGTAGCTCACGCCGGTCAGCAGGATCTGACGCAGCCGGGTACCCCAGCCCAGGCTCGATGCCGATGCACCGCCGGGCGCAGCGGCCACGGCCGAGCCCTCGACCCGTAACGCATTCGGATTATCAACTGCCGCAACGGCTTCGGCGATCATGACGTCGGGCTCGTTGATGGCCCGTTTGACCCCGGAGGCGATCACCGGCTTGCCGGCGAAACGCTGCCGGTCCTTGACCCCGACGTCGGTGGCGAAGATGACCGCGTCAGCCCCGGCGATCGTTGCCGCGCTCACCGGTGTGCTGCCCGATGAGCCCTGGGTCTCCACGGTCAGGTGCACTCCGGCCCGCTGCGCAGCCAGCTTGAGGGCGTCGGCGGCCATGTAGGTGTGTGCGATACCGGTCGGACATGCTGTGATCGCGATAATCGACTTACCCTGTGGCGCAACGGATGCCGCGGAAATCGGGATCCCGTCAGCGTTGACCACACCATCGACGAGCGCCACGATCTCAGAATTGGTGGCGGCCGCACGCAGAGAGGCGACGAAGTCCGGCCGCACCAGTGCCCGGGCTAGACCCGACAGTAGCGTCATATGGTCCGAGCCCGCGCCATCGGGGGCGGCGATGAGGAATACCAGATCGGCCGGCCCGTCGGGGGCACCGAAGTCGACCGCGGGCCGCAGCCGGGCGAACCCGATCGAGGGCTGCTTGACCGCCGCGGACCGGCAATGCGGAATCGCAATACCGCCGGGCAGACCGGTTGCCGACTGAGACTCCCGGGCCAGGGCGGCGCGTTCCAGTGCCCGGGCGTCGCCGACGCGACCGCCGCTGGCGAGAAGGTCGGCCAGTCGAGCAATCACGGCCTGCTTATCAGCGCCGGCATCGACGTCGAGGAGCACCAGATCGTCATTGATGATCGGCGGATTTGTCATGAGGACACCTTCGGGTTGGGAGTGGAGACGGCCGTGACAACCACGTCGTCGAGGTTGATCTGGCCCGGCGACGGCAGTGCCGTACCGGGGAGTGCGGCGGCACCACTGCCGTAGGCCACCGCCATCTGAAGTCGTAGCGGCGCATCGGCGCCGTCAATGTGGGCGCGCAGGTATCCGGCCAGTGCGGAGTCACCGGCACCGACGGTGCTGCGCGGGGTGATCGGGGGCGGCGTGGCCAGCCAGGCGCCATCGGCGTCGACCAGAACCGCACCCGCGGCCCCGAGAGTGGCCAGCACAGCACCCACACCGCGATCGATCAGCCGCCGGGCCGCACTCACCACAGGCGCGCTATCTCCGCGCCGTACCGCGGATTCGAGCGATTCGGCCGTCACGCCGGAAAGTCCCGCCAGCTCTTCGGAATTCGGCTTGATCAGATCCGGTGCCGCGCGGTCGAGATTCGCAGCCAGTGCGGCCAGTGGCCCATCCGAGGTATCCACCGCAACCTTGCAGCCATACGGTCGCAGTGCCACCACCATGTCGGAGTACCAGCCGTCGGACATGCCGGGTGGCAGCGAACCGGACAGCACCACCCACTGAGCCGCCCGGGCGTGCTCGGCTACCGCCTGCGTCAGCGCATCGATATCGACAGGCTCGACGACGGCACCGGGTTCATTGATTTTGGTTGTGGTGCCGTCGGATTCGGTGATCGCGAGGTTGGTGCGCACCGCAGCGGTGACTGGGACCCGATGGAATTCGACATCGATGGCACGCAATGCGGCCAGTATCGGGTCGTGATCCCCGGCGGGCAGCACGGTGATGACGTCGATTCCTGCCAGTCGTAGGGCGCGCGCCACATTGACGCCCTTGCCGCCCGGCTCCGATGACACCGAGCTGACCCGGTGTACCGCTCCTCGCACGAGTTCCACCGGCAGCGTGACGGTCCGGTCGATACTCGGGTTGGGTGTGACGGTGACAATCATGAGTCGCCCTGCGCAACGACGACGTCCACACCGTGTTCGGAGAGTGTAGTGCGGTCGGCGGCGTCGATCTCGGAGTCGGTCACCAGTACATCGACGCGATCAATCGACGCAAAACTGACGAACTCCTCACGCCCGATTTTCGACGAGTCCGCCACCACCACAACGAAGTTCGCGCAGGCGACCATGGCCCGCTTGACGGCGGCCTCTCCCGGATCGGGAGTGGACAAGCCGTGGCGGACGCTGATCCCGTTGGCAACGATGAAGGCGATATCGACCCGCAGGGATTCCAGCGCCCGGACTGCCTGATCGCCGACTACCGCCCGGGTCAGTCCGCGAACCTGGCCGCCGAGCAGGTGTAGTGATATTGACGTCAGGTTTGCCAGCCGGGCGGCAATTGGCACCGCGTTGGTCACCGCCAGCCGCGGCACACGGTCGATGAGGCCGATC
>JBAXIA010000042.1:0-21405 GCA_037138615.1 Mycobacteriaceae bacterium
CATAGCGCACCGCCACCTCGACGCTCTTGAGCGAGTTGACGTTCTTGGTCTCGGTTCGGGTGCCGAATTCGGCCTGACCGATTGGCCGCAGCGAGACGTTGGCATCGCAGCGCAGCGAACCCTGATCCATCCGCACATCGGAAACGTCCAAGCCCCGCAAGAGGTCTCGCAGCGCGGTCACATAGGCCCGAGCCACCTCGGGGGCCTGCGCGCCGGTGCCCTCAACGGGTTTGGTGACGATCTCGATCAGCGGCACGCCGGCCCGGTTGACATCCAGCAGCGAGGTGGTGGCGCCGTGGATGCGGCCGGTGTCACTGCCGACGTGAGTCAGCTTGCCGGTGTCTTCCTCCATGTGCGCGCGCTCGATCTCGACCCGGAATGTGCTGCCGTCATCCAGTGGCACATCGAGGTAGCCGTTGAATGCGATCGGCTCGTCGTATTGGGAGATCTGATAGTTCTTCGGCTGATCCGGGTAGAAGTAATTCTTTCGCGCGAACCGGCACCACGGCGCGATCTCACAGTTCAACGCCAACCCGATCCGGATGGCGGATTCGACTGCCGTCGCATTGAGTACCGGCAGCGCGCCGGGCATGCCCAGGCATACCGGGCACACCTGGGTGTTGGGCTCGGCCCCGAATGTCGTCGCGCACCCGCAGAACATCTTGGTGGCCGTGGAGAGTTCGACATGCACCTCCAGGCCCAACACCGGGTCGAAACGTGCCACCACGTCGTCATAGTCGAGCAGGTCGGCTTTCCCGGAGACACCGGTCGCGGTCGTCATGACAGGTGATCCTATCGAGGGCCGGGATACCCTTGCCTCGCCCGATGCCATCCGACAGGAAGTCAGCCATGACCGACCAGTCCGCCGATCTCGTCGGCGACGTTCCGCGCAGCCGCATCGTGATCGCCTCGATGGTGGGCACCACCGTCGAGTTCTACGACTTCTACGTCTACGCGACGGCGGCGGTGTCGGTGTTTCCGTTCCTGTTCTTCCCCAAGGGCAACCCGACCACCGCACTACTGGCCTCGCTGGCTACCTTCGGTCTGGCATTCGTGGCCCGTCCGATCGGTTCGGTGTTATTCGGCCACTTCGGTGACCGGGTCGGCCGCAAGGCCACCCTGGTCGGCTCACTGCTCACCATGGGTATCGCGACCTTCGCCATCGGACTGCTGCCGACCTACCACCAGGTGGGCCTGCTCGCCCCGGCGCTGCTGGCGATCCTGCGCTTCGCCCAGGGTCTGGCACTGGGCGGTGAGTGGAGTGGTGCGGCACTGCTGGCGGTGGAGACCGCCAAACCGGGCAGGCGGGCCTGGGCGGCGATGTGGCCGCAACTTGGTGCGCCGTTCGGATTCCTGTTGGCCAACAGCGTGTTCCTGGGCCTGTTGATCTGGCTGGGGCACTCCAACGCCAAACCGGATCTGGGTGGTGCGTTCCTGACCTGGGGCTGGCGGATCCCGTTTTTGATCAGCGCCGTGATGGTGGCGATCGGGCTGTATGTGCGTCTGAAGCTCACCGAGACCCCGGTATTCGCCCGCGCGCTTGAGCGGGGTGAACGGGTGAAAACCCCTGTGGCGCAGGTATTCCGCAATAATTGGCGCCAGCTGATCCTGGGTACTTTTGTGATGCTGTCCACCTACACGATCTTCTACATCGTCACCACGTGGGCGCTGAGCTACGGCACCGCCAAGTTGCCGCCGAACGGAATGGGACTGGGCTTTAACTACATCGACTTTCTCAAGCTGCAACTGATCGCGGTGCTGTTCTTCGCCGCGACAATCCCGATCGCCGGACAGTTGGCCGACCGTTGGGGCCGACGCAAGACGCTGCTGACGGTGACTGCTGCGATCATGGCCTACGGCGGTCTGTTCTCCGTGCTGCTGGCACCCGGCCGGGCCTCGCATGCGTCAGTGCTGGCCTTCCTGATCATCGGTATGACGCTGATGGGCTTCACCTTCGGCCCGATGAGTGCCGTGCTGCCCGAACTGTTCCCGACCAACGTCCGCTACACCGGATCCGGGATCTCCTACAACTCGGCGAGCATTCTGGGTGCGGCGGTGGCACCGTTCATCGCGACCTGGCTGTCGACGACCTACGGTGTCGGCTGGGTCGGGGTCTACCTGCTGTGCGCGGCAACGCTGACGTTCATCGCACTACTGATCATGCGCGAAACCCGCGACACCTCACTGGAGTCCATCGAGCCGGTCCTGGTCAGCCCGTAAGACGCGCGCTCAGCCGAAGAAGGCCGCCGCGTCGTCATAGCGACTCTCCGGCACCAACTTGAGTTGACGGACCGCGTCGGCCAGCGGAACCCGGCCGATGTCCTCGCCGCGCAGCGACACCATCATCCCGTACTCGCCGCTGTGTGCGGCATCGGCGGCATTGACCCCGAAGCGGGTGGCCAGCACCCGGTCGTAGGCGGTCGGTGTGCCGCCACGCTGCACGTGGCCCAGGACGGTGACGCGCACTTCCTTGCGGATCCGCTTCTCCACCTCTACCGCCAACTGCTGGGCGACTCCGGTGAAGCGCTCGTGGCCGAACTCGTCCATGCCGCCGCTGCGCAGCGCCATGGAGCCCTCGATGGGTTTGGCGCCTTCGGCAACCACGCAGATGAAGTGCGACTGGCCGGTCTGAAAGCGCTTTTTGACCATGCGGCACACCTCCTCCACGTCATAGGGCTGCTCGGGGATCAGCGTCATATGCGCACCGGAGGCCAGACCGGAGTTCAGGGCGATCCAGCCGGCATGGCGGCCCATCACCTCGACCAGCATCACCCGCTGATGGGACTCCGCCGTGCTGTGCAGGCGGTCGATGGCCTCAGTCGCGATCTGCAGCGCGGTGTCGTGGCCGAATGTCACGTCGGTGCAGTCGATGTCATTGTCGATTGTCTTGGGCACCCCGACGACGGGGACGCCCTCCTCGTTGAGCCAGTGCGCGGCGGTCAGCGTGCCCTCGCCCCCGATCGGGATCAGGACGTCGATCCCGTTATCCTCCAGCGTCTGTTTGATATCGGCCAGACCTGCGCGCAGCTTCTCGGGGTTGGTCCGCGCGGTGCCGAGCATGGTGCCGCCCTTGGCCAGCAGCCGCTCATTGCGGTCGTCGTTGTAGAGCTGAACGCGACGGTTCTCCAGCAGGCCCCGCCAGCCGTCAAGGAACCCAACCACCGTCGAGTCGTAGCGGGCATCACAGGTCCGCACCACGGCGCGGATGACGGCATTGAGGCCGGGGCAGTCGCCGCCGCCGGTGAGAACTCCGATACGCATGAGACCCATCTAACCGCCTCAGCCCCCGCCATGGAGCGATAACCTCGCGAGCATGGTTGTAGTCCCGCGTCGCAACTTCGTCAGGATGGTCGCCCTCGGGCTGCCTGCGAGCCTGGCCGCAGCCTGTGGGGCGTCCGGTTCGGAAAAGACCTCGGCCGCCACGTCAACCTCAGCCTCAACCTCGTCGGCGGCGCCTGCGTCGACCGAGCGGAATGCGGACGTGCTCGTCATCGGCGCCGGCATCGCCGGTTTGCGGGCCGCCGAGGTGCTCGTTGCGAATGGACGCCGCGTCATCGTGCTTGAGGGACGTGATCGCCTCGGCGGTCGCATCCATACAGATCGATCCTGGGGCGTTCCCGTGGAGCTCGGTGCGTCCTGGATCCACGGGGTCCAGAACAACCCGATCGCTGCCCTGGCCGCGGCCGAGGGCATCAAAACACTAGCCGTCGACTACGAATCCTTCGTCTACGGCGCCGACGGTCAGCGACGTGCGGCAGGCACGCTCGATGGGATCGAGGCGCAGGTGGCCGAACTGGTTAAGGTCGGCCAGGAGGACTCCCCCGACTCCGACGAACCACTTCGTGCTGCGCTCGACCGCGCCATCGCCGCCGACGATCTCGACGCGACCGAAAGGCTCGACATCGAGATGGGGATCACCGAGTCGATCGAACACGAGTACGCCACCGACGCAGTGAACCTGTCAGCAACGAATTTCGACGACGGTGCCGACGAGGAAGGTGGCGACGCCCTGCTGCCCGAGGGCTACGACAAGGTCGTGGCGGCCGTGGCGAGAACGGTCGACGTTCGTTTCAGCCACGTCGTCGCCAGCATCGACACCTCCGGCGATGGTGCGGTCGTCGCCACCTCGCAGGGCAAATTCTTCGCCAACGCGGTGATCGTCACGGTTCCACTCGGTGTGCTCAAAGCAGGCTCGATCCAGTTCCTGCCGCCACTTCCGGAGTCGAAGTCGACGGCGATTGCCCGGCTCGGGATGGGCGCGCTCTCGAAGACGTGTCTGCGCTTCGAATCCGCGTTCTGGCCGGCCGATGCCGAACTGATCGACATCGTCCCCACCGAGTCGCGGCGCGGGCAGTGGGTGGAATCGTTGAATCTTCTGGGCCTGGAGGACGTGCCCGCGCTGATGATGTTCAACGCCGGGACGTTCGCCCGCACTGTCGAAACCATGACCGACGCCGAGGTGACCGCGAGCGCCACCGCCGCACTGAGACCCGCATTCCCGGCGGTTTCCACGCCCACCGGGTTGCTCCGCTCAGCGTGGTCGGTCGATCCCTTTTCGCTCGGCAGCTACTCGTTCATCGGCGTCGGCGCTTCGCTGGCGGACCGCGATGCACTCGCGGCCCCCGAGGGGCGCCGCTTCTTCGCCGGCGAGGCCTGTTCGCACGACCATGCCGGCACCGTCCACGGCGCCTACACCAGTGGCGAGGCGGCGGCGAAGGCCTTGCTGCGGTGAGGTTTCACCGCGCCAACGTCTCCGTCAGCACTGGCACGATCTGCAACTTGCGCGACACCACGCCGGCCAGGAGTGCGCGATTATTCTCAAGCGTCACGTCATAGGCCGTTTCAACGGCGTCGGCCCGCGGGCCCAGCGCCACGGCGACCGAATCGTTGTTCAAGATGTCGGTGACGACGAATAGGAACAGGTCGAGCCGTTTTGCCGCAATGACGTCGCGCAACGCCACCTCCAACTCATCCTGGCGAGACAGAACGTCGTCGACGTCAACCGCGGTGACCTGGGCGATTTCCACCTTTGCCCCGCCCATCGAGAACTCCTTCGAGTCCGTCGACACCAGCTGTGCGATGGATCGATCGCGCAGGTTCGCGCCCGCCTTGAGCAGCTCCATGCCGTAGGTGTGCAGATCGACGTCGGCGATGGCGGCAAGTTCATGCGCGGCCGCACTGTCCTCGGGCGTGCAGGTCGGGGACTTGAGCAGCAGGGTGTCGGAAATGATGGCCGAGAGCATCAGACCGCCGATCTGCGGGCTGACATCCACGCCGGATTCCCTGAACATCTTCAGCACAATCGTCGAGGTGCATCCCACCGGCTCGGCGCGGTAATAGAGCGGGCCCGCTGTTTCGAAGTTGGCGATGCGGTGATGGTCGATGACTTCGGCAATCGTGACCTCGTCGATGTCAGTCGCGCTCTGCTGGCGCTCGTTGTGATCGACCAGAATCACGTGGGATGCCTCGGCGGCCACAGATTCAACCAAACGCGGTGCCGGCGTCGAGAAAGTGTCAAGCGCGAACTGTGTTTCACCGCTGACGGACCCGAGTCGCACCGCCTCGACATCGGCGCCGATTCTCGTTTTCAGATCCGCATAGGCCAGCGCCGAACAAATGGAATCGGTGTCGGGATTCTTGTGTCCGAAAATCAGCGTTGTGCCCATACCTCATCGTCGCCGATCAGACCGCAGTCGGCAATGGCCCGCGGGCGGCCTCATAGGCGGCACCCACCCGGTAGAGCCGGTCATCAGCCATCGCCGGAGCCATGATCTGCAGACCCACCGGCAGGTTGTCATCCGGGCTCAATCCGGAGGGCACCGACATACCGCAGTGCCCGGCGAGGTTCAGTGGCAGCGTGCACAGGTCGAACAGATACATCGCCAGCGGATCGTCAACCTTCTCCCCCAGCCGGAACGCGGTGGTTGGCGTCGCCGGGGATACCAGTACATCGACGGATCTGTATGCCTCATCAAGATCGCGGGCAATCAGCGTGCGGACCTTCTGTGCCTGGTTGTAGTAGGCGTCGTAGTAACCGGCCGACAGCGCGTAGGTGCCAATCATGATGCGGCGCTTGACTTCCGGACCGAAGCCGGCCGCCCGCGTCAGTGCCATCACCTCTTCGGCACTGTGAGTGCCGTCATCACCGACGCGCAGACCGTAGCGCATCGCATCGAAGCGGGCCAGGTTGCTCGATACCTCCGAGGGCAGAATCAGGTAGTACGCCGACAGCGAGTAATCAAGGTGCGGGCAGTCGACTTCGCTGACCTCGGCACCAAGAGCGGTGAGTTGATCGACGGCGGCGTTGAAGGACGCCAGTACGCCCGGCTGATAGCCCTCGCCGCTGCGCAACTGCTTGACCACACCGACGCGAACACCCTTGAGATCGCCACCCGCACCGGTTCTGGCCGCGCCCACCACATCGGGGATAGCGACATCCAATGACGTGGAGTCGCGCGGGTCATGACCGGCGATCACCGCGTGCAGCAGTGCGGTGTCTCTCACCGTTCGCGCACACGGGCCACCCTGGTCCAGTGACGACGCACACGCCACCAGTCCGTACCGGGAGACCGTGCCGTAGGTGGGTTTGACCCCGACGGTCGCGGTCAGCGCGGCAGGCTGGCGGATCGAGCCACCGGTATCGGAGCCGATGGCAAGCGGGGCCTGGAACGACGCCAGAGCGGCCGCGCTGCCGCCGCCGGAACCGCCGGGCACCCGGTCGGTGTCCCACGGGTTGCGGGTCGGGCCGTAGGCGGAGTTCTCGGTGGAGGAGCCCATCGCGAACTCGTCCATATTGGTTTTGCCGAGGATAGGGATGCCCGCGCTGCGGATGCGCGCGGTGACCGTCGCGTCGTACGGCGAGATCCAGCCTTCAAGGATCTTCGATCCGCAGGTGGTCGGCATGCCCAGGGTCGTGAAAACATCTTTGAGCGCCAACGGAACCCCGGCCAGCGGGGAGGCCGGCTTCTCGCCGGCGGCAATCGAGGCGTCGACCTCGGCGGCGGTGGCCAGCGCCTGCTCGGCGGCCACGTGCAGGAAAGCGTGGTAGGTCTCGTCGGTGGCGGCGATCTGGTCCAGGCAGGCCTGGGTGACTTCGACGGACGAGAGTTCCTTGGCGGCGATCTTGGCGCCGAGGGTGGATGCGTCGAGGCGGACGATGTCGCTCACGCCTCCTCCCCCAGAATCTGCGGCACCGCGAACCGCTCGTCGACCACCGACGGCGCTTCGGCCAGTGCCTCATCCTGGGTCAGGCTCGGCGCCACCAGGTCCGGTCGGGTGACATTGGCATGCCCTTCGCCCTTGACCGGGTTCTCGGTGGCGGCGACACCGGTGACGTCGACAGCCTGGATCTGGCCGACATAGCCGAGAATCGCGTCGATCTGACCGGCGAAGCTCATCAGTTCGGAGTCGGTCAGGGCCAGCCGGGCCAGTTTGGCCAGCCGGGCCACTTCATCGCGGGAGATCGTGGACACGGTGGGTCAGCCTAGCTGCGCATTCTCCGCCGAAATGCCGACCCCCGCCACCTGTGTAAGGGTTGAGCGCGTGCCGTCCTATCTCCTGCGGGTCCAACTCGAAGACCGCCCCGGCAGCCTGGGGTCGCTCGCCCTGGCCCTCGGCTCAGTCGGTGCGGACATTCTCTCGCTGGACGTCGTCGAGCGCGGGTCGGGCTACGCCGTCGACGACCTGGTGATCGATCTGCCGAACGGTGCGATGCCGGACACGCTGATCACCGCCGCCGAGGCACTCACCGGCGTTCGGGTAGAAGCAATCCGACCGCACACCGGTCTGCTGGAAGCCCACCGCGAGCTCGAACTGATCGACCGTGTCGCGGCCGCCGGCGCGCGGCCCGAGAGACTTCAGGTGCTTGTCGATGAGGCTCCGCGAGTGCTGCGGGTCGGCTGGTGCACCGTGGTCGGCTGCGCCGACGGCAGTTCCCGTCGAATCGTCGGCAGCCACGGAGCGCCGGAGACCCAGGCCGCCACCACGCCGTGGATGCCGCTGAGCCACGCCACAGCACTCGATGCCACCGAGGAGTGGGTACCGCAACTGTGGCGCGATATGGACACCACGTTGGCCGCCGCACCGCTGGGCGAGCCGACCACGGCACTGGTGCTGGGACGCCCGGGCGGGCCGCACTTCCGGCCCTCGGAGGTGGCCAGGCTCGGCTATCTGGCCGGGATCGTCGCCGGCATCCTGCGTTAAGCGGGCGACTCCGGCGGCGGGCCGTCAGCGAGCAGCGCGCGGAACCCATCCTCGTCGAGAATCGGGAGACCCAATTCGACGGCCCTATCGTATTTGGAACCGGGCGCATCACCGGCCACGACGAATGACGTCTTCTTCGACACCGACCCGGCCGCCTTACCGCCCCGAATGATGATGGCCTCCCTAGCCTCATCGCGGGAGAACCCGGTCAACGACCCGGTCACCACGATGGTCAGCCCGGCCAGCGTCGGAGTGATATCGGCATCGCGCTCATCGGCCATCCGCACACCGGCCGCGCGCCACTTGTCGACGATCGCGCGGTGCCAATCCACGTCGAACCACTCCCGCAGTGCCGCGGCGATCGTGGAACCGACGCCCTCGACATCCGCCAGCTGTTCCTCGTCCGCGGCCATGATCGCCTCCAGGCTGCCGAACGCCGTCGCCAGCGCGCGCGCCGCCGTCGGTCCGACATGCCTGATAGACAGTGCCACCAGGATCCGCCAGAGTGGACGGTCCCTGGCCTGCTGCAGATTGGTGAGCAGACGTGCGCCATTGGCAGAAAGAACGCCCTTGTTGGTCGTGAAGAACTCACAGCGCAGCAGATCGTCGGCGGTGAGAGTGAACAGATCACCTTCATCTTCAATGATCTGCGCACCCAGCAGTGCGGTTGCTGCCTCGTAGCCCAAGCCCTCGATATCCAGTCCGCCGCGGCCGGCGAGGTGAAACACCCTCTCCCGCAACTGCGCCGGGCAGGATCGGGAGTTCGGGCAACGAATGTCGACATCGCCCTCCTTAGCCGGGGCGAGCGGCGTCCCGCACTCCGGACAGTGGGTGGGCATCACGAATTCGCGCTCGGTGCCGTCACGCAGATCGACGACGGGGCCGAGCACCTCGGGGATCACGTCGCCGGCCTTGCGGATCATCACCGTGTCGCCGATGAGCACACCCTTGCGTTTGACCTCCGAACCGTTGTGCAGCGTCGCCAGGCTCACCGTGGACCCGGCGATGCGGACCGGGGTCATGAATGCGAACGGCGTCACCCGGCCGGTTCGGCCCACATTGACCTTGATATCGACCAGCGTCGTCTGGGCCTCTTCAGGTGGGTACTTGTAAGCCACTGCCCACCGGGGCGTTCGCGAGGTCGCACCGAGGCGGCGCTGTTGGGCAAAATCGTCGACCTTGACCACCACACCGTCGATCTCATGCTCGATCTGATGGCGGCGCTGACCCCAGTACTCGATACGCTCCCGCACCGCCTCCAACCCCGCCACCCGGGTGGTGTGATCGGAGACCGGTAGCCCCCACGCTTTCAGTGCGAGGTACGCGTCGTGCAGTGTCGCGGGGGCAAAGCCCCCGGCATACTCCGTAGAGCCCAGTCCGTGGCAGATCATCCGAAGCGGACGTCGCGCGGTGATGGCCGGGTTCTTCTGTCGCAGCGAACCGGCCGCGCTGTTGCGGGGGTTGGCGAACGGCGGCTTACCCTCCTCGACGAGGCTGGCATTCAGGCTCGCAAAATCGGCGATCATGAAGAAGACCTCGCCGCGAACCTCCAGCACCGTCGGGATCGGGAATTCCTCTGTCCCGGTGAGTGTCTCGGGAATATCACCGATGGTGCGTGCGTTGAGGGTCACATCCTCGCCGACGCGCCCATCACCACGGGTCGCGGCCCGCTCCAGACGACCCTGCCGGTAGACCAGCGCGATCGCCACCCCGTCGACCTTCAGCTCGCACAGGTAGTTCGGCTCGGGGCCGAGTTCGTTCTCCACCCGGACCGACCACGCCTCCAGCTCCTCGGTATCGAAGACGTCATCGAGGCTGAGCATCCGTTCCAGATGCTCGGCGGCAGTGAACTCGGTGGCGAAGCCGGCCCCGCCGACGAGTTGCGTGGGCGAATCTGCCACCCGCAGTTCCGGGTAGCGCTCCTCGAGCGCGGCGAGCTCATGGAACAGCGCGTCGAATTCCGCGTCGGAGACGATCGGCGCGTCTTTGATGTAGTACCGGAACTGGTGCTCGCGCACCTCGTCGGATAACTCCTGCCAGCGACGACGCACGGTCGCGTCGATCGGATCGATTTCCGGGTCGTCGGGAGCCACCCTGGCAGGTTACCCAGAAGACCGAGGGACTGCCTCCATCTGCGGTCCGGGGCAGTAAGGTGACCCGCGCTGAGGTCATTACCTGCGAGAGGGCAAACGTATGGGCAAGGGGCGCCTTGAGGCCTTCAGCGATGGAGTTCTCGCAGTCGCGATCACACTGTTGGCCTTCAACCTTCACGCCGGAGTCCGCTCAAAGGTCCCACTGGCAACGCAGATCCGCGAACAGTGGCCGTCATTCGCCGCGTATGTGCTCAGCTTTTTCATCATTGGGGTGGTTTGGCTCAACCACCACTACCTGCTCTCGCTCACCACCATCGTCGATCGGCGACTCATGCTCTACAACCTGCTTCTGCTTCTATTCGTCGCCGCCATCCCCTACGCGACCGCCACCTACGCCGACTACGTATTGCGCAGTGATGCCGATGCGCATACCGCGGTGCTCGTCTATACGTTCATCATGGAGGGCATGGCGATCAGCCGATTTCTGCTCTGCTACCACATTTTTTCCTCGGGCCTGAATCCCTCGCCGGTGCCGGAGCAGGAAGCACGAAGGCTTTTTCTGCGCTACGGCCTCGCAACCGTCGTATTTCCGGTAATCGCTATTGTCGCCATCACGATCGACGTACGTCTCGTGCTGGTGCTCAACGGACTGCTTCTCATGTACTACCTCGGGCCCGGCCTGCGGCCGATCGAGATCGACCCGAAGACGTGACGACACCCCTTCACTGCTAACCGGTGGACCTATCCAGCCACCACACCACCACCATGTGCGGCACCGTCAGAGCAAGTAGCAGGCGCAGGATGTCCGCCACCACCACCGTCGGGTCGGCCGCCGTCACCGTGAACCACCCAAGCGCCAGCACCGTGGTGAGGGCGGCAACAGAAGGTAGTGCGGCAAGTCGAATCAACCGCAGGACCGCCGAACGGTCTCGGCCCGAACGCACCAACGCCGCACACTCCGGCTCGACGGTCAGCATCCGCGCGCAGTGCCGGATCGCGTGCCAGCCACCGAACCACACGGCGAAGGCGACCAAGGGTGGGGCAATCAAGCCCAGCGCGCCGACGATCAGGATGTCGAGTGCGACCAACCGGTGAGCGGCCCGAATCGATGCGGCGATCGCGACCACCGCTGCAACTAACCAAATCCCGGCCAGGGACATCTCGAAGTGTCGCCCGCTGATCAACGGCGCGAGCCCCGGCGATATGGCCGCCGCCACGCCCCTGAATTGATTGCCCGAACGAGCCAGCGGCAAAACCAGCGCTCCACAGCCGGCAACCGCAACCGCTACCGCAACCAGGCGCCCCGGCCGCCAGCCGGTCAGCTGATGGCAGACCTCGAGTTCACCGAGTCCGAAGTGCACGACACTGAGTGCCACCACCACTGCCAGTGCAATCGGGCCAGCCCACTGCATCAATGCCCACGCCGCAGCGGCGATGCCGGCGTACACCACACCGATCGCCAGCATGGATCTGCCGCCTGACAAGCGTGCCGCCATCACATGGTCGGCGGCACCGTGTGGCACGCCGGCCAAGAATCCCAACCCGGCGACAACCAAGGCGATCGGGCCGGCGATTGCGGGCAGTCCGACGAAGTGCCCACCCGCCACCACCACTGCGCCCAGAATCAACCAGCGCGACCAGTAAGCGGCGGTCGCCAGTGGTCCGCCAGCCGGACCGGGCTGTGTCCCAGTCGCGATCGGTCCCGCAGCGGGGATCGGGACTGTCGGCCGGCCGAAACCGTAATCTGCGCTTCCCGGCATTGCCGCATCGTAACGCCACACCGGCGAACCAGAGCCGGACGCGGTCCAGATATCGACCAAGTCCAGATACCGTCTAAATCGACTCCGGCTCGCTGGCCATCACCTCGGCAGTACGCTGCGCGAACCCGATCGCCGAACGTGCCCACTCTCCGGTGGCCCCGGCGAGCCCGCATGCCGGGCTGATCCCGATCCGGTCAAGCAGCACCGCGCGGGGAAAGCCGAGTCGATCGGTGACGGCAACCGCCGCCGCGGCCAGTTCCTCGACGGAGGGCGGGCGGACCGGGGCGATCGCGGGAACCAGGCCCAGCACCACACTTCGTCCGGAGTCGACGAACTCGCCAAGGCCGTCCAGATCGGCGGGGGTCAGGGTATCGATGTCCAGTGATACCGCACTGATCGTACTGCGCCGCAATGCTTTCCACGGTAGACCAGCGGAGCAGCTGTGTAGCAGCGCCTCGCCACCGACAGCGGCCACACACTCGTCGAGCAGGCTGATGAAACGGGTCTCGTCGACCGGATGCACCGTGCTCAACGCCGTCACACCGGTGAGTCGGCCGGCTAGCGCAACCGTCAGCAGTGGTTCGTCGAACTGCACCACCACCGTCGTCGACAGCCGCCGGGCCACCTCGGCGCGGTGCCGGGACACGCCCTCGGCAAGCGATGCCGTCAGATCACGCACCGCCCCGGCATCGGTGATTGCCCGGTGACCATTCGCCAGTTCCAACTGCGCGGCCAGCGTAATCGGGCCGGGCGCCTGCACCTTGACCACCGAGGCGGCACCGCCGGCTTTCTCCCAGGCCTCTTCGAGTGCGTCGACGTCCTCATCGAGCAGGCTGCGCGCCCGGCGCATCACCGCACCGGGGCGCGCCGCGATCCGGTATCCGCGGGTGACCGTATCGATCGCGATATCCACCAGAAGCGCTCCGGCCCGACCGATCAGGTCGGCGCCGACGCCCCGATCGGGAAGCTCCACCAGGTGCGGCAGTTGGTGTAGTTCGCCGATGACGATCTCGGCGGCCTCCCGCGGCGTCGAACCGGGCCACGAGCCCACTCCGGTCGCTGCGGCGAAAACACTCACCGTGGGTTCGTTACGAGGGTGGCGCTTCCGATGACTTCGTCACCTGAGGGGTCCGGTCGATACAGCACCATGGTCTGGCCGGGCGCCACCCCGCGCAACGGTTCGCGTAACGCCACCTGCAGGCGGCCGTCGGCGAGTCCGGCCATCGCGGCCACCACGCCACCGTGAGCACGCACCTGGACCTCACAGTCGACCGATCCGACGGGTTCGGCACCCGAGGTGAAAACCGGCCGCACACCGCTCAGTGACCACACCTCGAGATCGCTCACCCCGCCGACGCGGACGGTGCCCGATTCGGCGTCGATGGCGGTGACATAGCGCGGCTGACCATCGGGCCCTGGCCCGGCGATACCCAGGCCCTTGCGCTGACCCACGGTGAAGCCGTGCACCCCGTCGTGGTGCGCCAGCACGGTGCCTTCGGCATCGACGACGGCACCGGCCCGCACTCCGATGCGCGCACCCAGGAACGCCTGGGTGTCCCCGGAGGGGATGAAGCAGATGTCGTGGCTGTCGGGCTTATCGGCGACCGAAAATCCCCGCCGCGCAGCCTCCGCCCGAATCTGCGGCTTGGGGGTGTCGCCGATCGGGAATGCCGCGTGGCGCAACTGTTCTGCGGTCAGCACCGCCAACACATAGGACTGGTCCTTGTCGGCGTCAACGGCGCGGCGCAGTCGGCCCTCGGTGAGTCGGGCGTAATGGCCGGTTGCCACCGCGTCGAAGCCCAGCGCCAGTGCCTTGGCCGACAGGGCGGAGAACTTGATCCGCTCGTTGCAGCGCACGCACGGATTCGGGGTCTCGCCGCGCGCATAGGAGTCGACGAAGTCCTCGATCACGTCATGTTCGAAACGGTCGGCAAAATCCCAGACGTAGAAGGGGATTCCGAGGATATCGGCGACGCGGCGCGCATCGGCGGCATCTTCCTTGGAGCAGCAGCCGCGCGACCCCGTCCGCAGCGTCCCGGGCGCCTGCGACAGCGCCAGGTGCACGCCCACCACCTCATGGCCGGCATCGACCATGCGGGCAGCAGCCACCGATGAGTCGACGCCGCCACTCATCGCAGCCAGCACCTTCATCGCGGCACACCGACCGACGCACTGGCCAGTGCTGCCTGGCGCGCCCGCGCCACCGCAGCGGGCAACACTCGCAGCACCGCATCGACGTCGGCATCGGTGCTGGTATGGCCCAGCGACAGTCGCAGCGATCCACGCGCCCGTGCGGCATCGGCGCCCATCGCGAGCAGAACGTGCGACGGCTGAGCCACACCGGCAGTGCAGGCAGAACCGGTCGAGCATTCGATTCCGTTGGCATCCAGCAGCATCAGCAGTGAATCGCCCTCACAACCCTCGAAGGTGAAGTGCGCATTCCCGGGCAGCCTGTGCTCACCAACCGTTCCGTTGAGGTGGGCATCGTCGACAGAACTCAACACTCCGTCGATAAGCCGATCCCGGAGCACGCGCAGCCGGTCTGCGCCGGCGTGCAGTGAGCCAACGGCGATATCCGCGGCCACGGCCATCGCGACAGCACCGGCCACATCCACGGTGCCGGAGCGGACATCGCGCTCCTGGCCACCGCCGTGCAGCAGGGGCACGCACTCCACATCGCGACGCAGCAGCAGCGCCCCGACTCCGGTAGGACCGCCGAACTTATGGGCGGTGATACTCATCGCCGACAACCCGGCCGCGGTGAAGCTGACCGGTAGCTGGCCGATGGCCTGGATGGCATCACTGTGCATGGGCACATCAAATTCGGCCGCGACCGCGGACAGTTCAGTGATCGGCATGACGGTGCCGACCTCATTGTTGGCCCACATGATCGACACCAGTGCAACCTGCGGGCCGTACTGCCCCAGCGCATCACGCAATGCCCCCGGTGTTACCGAGCCATCTGCGCCGGTGGGCAGGTAGGTCACCTCGGCGCCTTCATGTTCGGCCAGCCACTCAACGGCGTCGAGCACCGCGTGATGTTCGACGGCGGTGGTGATGATGCGCCGACGCGCCGGATCGGCGTCCCGGCGGGCCCAGTAGATCCCTTTGACGGCCAGGTTGTCGCTGTCGGTGCCGCCGGCGGTGAAGATCACCTCCGATGGGCGGGCACCCAGGCGGGCGGCCAGCGTCTCGCGCGACTCCTCCACTCGGCGGCGTGCGGCCCGACCCGCGGTGTGCAACGAGGATGCGTTGCCGACCGTCGCCAACGCCGCCGCCATCGCCTCGATGGCTCTCGCATGCATCGGGGTGCTGGCGGCGTGGTCGAGATAGACCGACCGGGTATCGCTCATGGCCCGTTCAGGATACCGGCCGGGCCATGGCACTCCCGCTGAACAGCGTAAGCGCCCGCTAGGCGCCGATGGCCAGCTCGGGGAGGTGATCATCGCGACGGCGGCCACTCACCTCCACCTCGCAGCGCGTCGCGAGTTCACGACGGCCGGATCCGGGCAGTTGCAGGGAACGCACCTCGACATCCACCACCGTTCGGCGCGCACGGGCGATCCGCTTCAGCGACGACCACAGCGAGTCCTCGCCCAGGAAGGCGGTCGCGGTCGAGGGGCTGCCATCGCGATGGCGATAGCTCAGTCGCAGCGGCTGAACCGGTCGGCCGGTATCGACAGCGGCCTGGAACATCGCCGGCCGGAACGGCCCGAAATCCGGACCGCACCACGTGGTGCCTTCCGGGAAGGCCACGACCGTGCGGCCGGCACTCAACCGCTGTGCCACCACACCCACCACGGCGGGTAGCCGTCGCAGGCTGGACCGCTCGATCGGGATCACGTTCATCAGCCGCACGGCAAGTCCCAATCCCGGCCAGTCGACCAGATCGGCCCGGGCGACGAATGCACCGGGCAGCACCGCTCCGATCGCGAACACGTCTACCCACGACACGTGGTTGCTCACCACGAGAACGCCCGGCAGGTTACGAATGGGACCACCCGACAGCGTGATTCGCACACCGAGGCAGCGCAGCATCATCCGGCAATACACACGTTGGAAGCGGACGTGGCCGGGTAGCGGCACGGCCAATAGGACCAGTGTCGGAAACACCAGCAGCGCCAATACCAGTCGGCGCACCACCCGAATGTGCTCTGCCACAGGGTGTCCCGGCTCCCCGAGCCCGGCATTCACGCAGGACTCACTGCACAGGGTCTTCGGCAGCCATGCATGCTCGACAGTGCCCATCAGGTGTTGACCTCCGCAGCGGCGGCCGATGCCGATCGCAGCCGGTTGAGATACCGCACATCGGCCTTGCTCTTGGACAGCAGTGCCGGAAAGTCGCCGACCCCGAACTCCGGATCGTGGGCAGGCTCCCCACAGATCTGCGCACCCAGTCGCAGATATCCGCGCAATAGGGGCGGCAGTGTCGGCCGCTCGGGCGGGTCGATGTCATCCAGGCCGAGGCCGTCGAGCACAACCGGCCGGTAGGGCACCATCGTGTGCTCGGCCGGGGCGCAGTGGCGGCGGCGAACGAAGTCACGCACCCCGCGCAATTCACTGCCGGGCTTGCCCACTCCGTGCGTCGGCACCGAGACACACCCGATGACGTGGTCATAGCCGCACCGATCCAGGTAGGCGAGGATGCCCGACCACATCATCAGTACGACCGCGCCATTGCGGTGGTCACTGCGAACGACCGCGCGGCCCATCTCCACCATCGACGGCCGCAGCGCATCGAGAGCACTGACCTCGAACTCGGTGGCGGTGTAGAGACCGCCGGCCGCGATCGCACCGGGCGGCGGCAGCATCCGGTAGCAGCCGACGATCACGCCGGCATCATCGTCGCGCACCAGGATGTGGTCGCAGAACTCGTCGAACCGGTCGGCGTCCATCCCGGTGTCGTTGGTGAGGGCGAAACCGGGTTCGGTGGAGAAGACCTCGTAGCGCAGTCGCTGGGCGGATTCGATGAGAGCGGAGTCGTTGCTCAGAAGCAACGTGTAGCGCGGGCCGGCGGTGCGGCGGGTCTCAGCGTGGTCGGGGGCTATGAGTACAGATGCAGTGCTCATACGCGAAACGGTCGCGATGCCGTCTGACCTAATGCCTACGACCGGGTGTTGTGTCGGTGTACAAAGCGTGACGTTTCAACGCAAAGGCCCCCGAAACGCTGCGCGCTCGGGGGCCTTTGGGTCGAAATGAAGCGTTAACCCTTGCGGGCCTTGACCGCCTCGGCCAACTGCGGTGCTACAGCGAACAGGTCGCCGACGATGCCGAAATCAGAGATCTCGAAGATCGGCGCCTCCTCGTCCTTATTCACCGCGACGATGGTCTTCGAGGTCTGCATGCCGGCGCGGTGCTGGATCGCACCGGAAATACCGAGGGCAACATACAGCTGCGGTGACACGGTCTTGCCGGTCTGGCCCACCTGGAACTGGCCCGGGTAGTAGCCGGAGTCGACGGCCGCACGGGATGCTCCGACTGCACCACCCATCGAGTCCGCCAGTTCCTCGATGACGCTGAACTTTTCAGCGCTACCGACACCACGACCACCGGCGACCACAATGGAAGCCTCGGTGAGTTCGGGACGGTCACCGGCAACCGCCGGCTGACGGGAGACGATCCGGGTGGCGTTAGCCGCCGGTGCCGGTACGGCCACGGTGACCTGCTCGCCCGCTGCGGCAACCGGAGCGGGCTCGATCGCACCGGGGCGAACGGTGATCACCGGCACCTCAGCGTTGACTTTCGCCGCGACGGTGAACGCACCGCCGAAGATCGAGTGGATTGCGGTGCCGTCGCTGTTGATCTCGACGACATCGGAGAGCACCCCGGAGCCGATCCGCGCGGCCAATCGGCCGGCGACCTCTTTGCCGTCAGCGGTGGCGGGAATCAGAACCGCCGCGGGACTGGCCGAACCGATCAGCGATTCCAGCACGTCGACATACGGGGTGATCAGGTAGTTGATCGCGTCGTCAGACTCGGCGACGTAGATCTTGGCGGCTCCGGCGGCTTTGAGATCCTCCACCAGCGGTGCCGCGGTACCGGGGGCGCCGATGACCACAGCGGACGGCTCACCTAGAGCACGCGCGGCGGTGATGAGTTCTGCGGTGACTTTCTTCACCGCACCTTCGGAGTGCTCGACGAGCACGAGTACTTCAGCCATAGCGGTTCTCTATCTCCTGTCAGGGTTTCAGACGTCAGGTCTTAGATGATTTTCTGCGCGACGAGGTACTCGGCGATCTTGGTGCCGCCGTCGCCTTCATCGCTGACCTTCTCGCCGGCGGTCTTCGGCGGCTTCGGCGTCGAGGACAGCACGGTCGATCCGGCGTTGTCGCGGCCTACCTCGTCGGCCTCCACGCCGATGTCCGCGAGAGTGAGCGTGGTGACTTCCTTCTTCTTGGCGGCCATGATGCCCTTGAAGGACGGGAAGCGCGGTTCGTTGATCTTCTCGGTCACGCTGACGATCGCAGGCAGTGACGCCTCGACCGTGAACAGGCCCTCGTCGGTTTCACGCTCACCGCTGATCTTGCCGCCCTCGACGACGAGCTTGCGCATGTGGGTCAGCTGCGGCAGGCCGAGGTATTCGGCAATGATCGCCGGGACCGCTCCGCCGGTGCCGTCGGTGGCTTCGTTGCCGGCGATCACCACATCGGTGCCTTCGATGGAGCCGAGCGCACGAGCCAGAGCCCAGCCGGTCTGCACCATGTCCGAACCGTGCAGCAGCGGGTCGAGCAGGTGCACGCCCTTGTCGGCACCCATCGACAACGCCTTGCGGATCGCCTCGGTGGCCCGCTCCGGGCCGGCGGTCAGCACCGTCACGGTGCTCTCGCCGCCCTCCTTCTCCTTGATCAGCAGCGCCTCTTCGACGGCGCGCTCGTTGATCTCGTCCAGCACGGCGTCGGCGGCCTCACGATCGAGGGTGAAGTCACCGGTGGTGAGCTTGCGCTCGGACCACGTGTCTGGGACCTGTTTGATCAGAACCACGATGTTGGTCATGGCTGGGTAGTCCTCCTGGCAGGCGTCGAACGGCCGGTGGGCCGCACGTTGTGGGGTCACATCTGCTGACCAGACCATGTTACCGGTCAGTAACTTAGGGTAGGTCGCACTAACACCATAGCTGTTCACAGTCGGTGTTCCCGCAGGCCCGTCAGGACCGCGAGGTTCGCGATCCGGGCCCGTCGGGTTAGCCTGCCATGCGATGAATGCGCACCTGAGGGATGCGGCCGACAGCGGATTGCCGCTGACCGGCGAGCGGACCGTGCCCGGTTTGGCGGTGGAGAACTACTGGTTCCGCCGCCATGAGGTCGTCTACCTCCATTGTGCGGACATCTGCGCAGGTCGCGACGTACTTGAGGCCGGCTGCGGGGAGGGCTACGGAGCGGACCTGATCGCGACCGTGGCGCGGCGCGTGATGGCGGTCGACTACGACGCCGCCACCGTCGCGCACGTGCGCGCCCGATACCCGCGGGTGCAGGTCGTTACGGCCAATCTGACTTCGCTGCCGGTGCCTGATGCCACGATCGACATTGTGGTGAATTTCCAGGTCATCGAGCATCTGTGGGATCAACCACACTTCATTACCGAATGCTTACGGGTGCTGCGCCCGGGCGGGTTGCTGCTGATGTCGACGCCCAACCGGATCACCTTCACCCCGGGCAGTGACACTCCGCTCAATCCGTTCCACACCCGCGAACTCAACGCCGCCGAACTGCGCGAGTTGCTGACCGGCGGCGGGTTCCGGGTCGAGGGGCTGTACGGCGTTTTCCATGGCCCACGGCTTGCCGAGATGGATGCCCGCCACGGCGGTTCCATCATCGAGGCCCAGATCGCTCGCGCGGTCGCCGATGCGCCGTGGTCCGATGACCTGCTCGCTGATGTCGCCGCGGTCGCATCCCAGGACTTTGAGATCATCGAGGATTCGCGACGCGATATCGACGACAGCCTGGACCTGCTGGCGATCGCGGTGCGCCCGTGACACCGTCGCGTTCCCGGGAACCGGTACCCGGGCAGTTCAGTCTTGTGCTGCACACCCACCTACCGTGGCTGGCTCACCACGGCCGCTGGCCGGTCGGCGAGGAGTGGCTCTACCAGTCCTGGGCGGCGTCCTACCTCCCACTGATGCGCGTCCTCCGAACGCTGGCTGCCGAGAACCGTCGCGGTCTGATCACCCTGGGGATGACGCCGGTGGTCGCCGCACAACTCGACGATCCCTACTGTCTCGATGGTATGCACCGCTGGCTGTCCAACTGGCAACTTCGCGCACTAGAGGCCGCCAATGTGCATACCCCGACGGGTGCGGCAGCCGGCACCGCGAGCACACCGGAAGCCCTGCGGCGCTTTGGGATTCGCGAATATGGCGAAGCCACCGGGGCTCTCGAGGATTTCACATCGCTGTGGCGCCACGGCGCGAGTCCGCTACTGCGGGAACTGGTCGATGCCGGCGCCGTCGAGTTACTCGGCGGTCCGTTGGCGCATCCCTTCCAGCCGCTGCTGAATCCGCGCCTTCGCGAGTTCGCACTGCGCGAGGGGTTGGCCGACGCCGGCCAACGATTGGGTCACACCCCGAGAGGTATCTGGGCACCGGAGTGCGCCTACGCCCCCGGCATGGAGCGCGACTACGCCGCCGCCGGAGTGGGGCACTTCATGGTCGACGGGCCCTCGCTGCACGGCGAGACCACGCTGGGTCGCCCGGTCGGCGACACCGACGTGGTGGCGTTCGGCCGTGATCTCCAGGTCTCCTACCGCGTGTGGTCACCGAAGTCCGGCTATCCCGGCAATGCCGCCTACCGCGACTTCCACACCTTCGACCACCTGACTGGACTCAAACCGGCTCGCGTCACCGGCCGCAGTGTGGATTCGGAAGCCAAAGCGCCCTATGACCCCCAACGTGCCGAACGCGTCGTCGACGCCCACGTCGCCGACTTCGTCGAGTTGGTGCGCGACCGACTCATCAGTGAGTCACAACGCATCGGCCGCCCCGCGCATGTGGTGGCGGCCTTCGACACCGAACTGTTCGGGCACTGGTGGTACGAGGGCCCGATCTGGCTGGAGCGACTGCTGCGCGCACTGCCCGAAGCCGGTGTGCACGTTGGCACACTGAGCGACGCCCTGGCCGACGGCTTCGTCGGCGCGCCCGTTGATCTGCCGCCGAGTTCGTGGGGGTCGGGCAAGGACTGGCAGGTGTGGGCCGGACCGAAGGTGGCCGACCTGGTGGCACTCAACGCCGAGGTGGTCGACACCGCACTCACGGTCGTCGACAAGGCACTGTCCCAGACCGATACCGCACCGACGCGGGACCTGGTGGCCGATCAGATCCTGCGCGAGACACTGCTGACGGTGTCCAGTGACTGGCC
>JBAXIA010000043.1:0-21221 GCA_037138615.1 Mycobacteriaceae bacterium
TCTCGCAGAATCGCAGTGAGTCGGTGGTGAAATCCGAGACGTCGGCGTAGACGTAGAACGCACCATCCGCGGGTGCGAGCCGAGTGATGCCGAGCCGGTGGAGGCCGAACAACAGAGTCTCTCGGTTCGCCGCGTATTGGCTCAGGTGCCCGTCAGCTTCGGCAACGGCATCCGGCGTGAAGGCCGCGATGGCGGCGTGCTGTGACAAGACCGGCGGGCAGATCGTGAAGTTTCCAGTGAGGCAGTCAACGGTCCGGCGCAATTCCTCAGGAACCAACAGCCAGCCCAGTCGCCAGCCCGTCATGGCGAAGTATTTCGAAAAGCTGTTCACCACGACGGTGTTGCGCGACGTCCCCCAGGCGCACGACGTCTCCGGCGCACCCGGATACACAAGTCCGTGATACACCTCGTCGCTGATCAGCCTGACTCCTTGCTCATCGCACCAGTGGGCGATTGCAGCCAATTCTGCTGGGTCGATGACTGTTCCCGTCGGGTTGGCGGGACTGGCCACGATGACGCCCTGCACCGCCGGGTCGAGTGCGGCGAGCATTTCTACGGTCGGCTGGAACCGGGTCTGTACCCCACATTCGATCTCGACGACCTCACATCCCAGAGCGGTGAGGATGTTGCGGTAGCAGGGGTAGCCGGGACTGGCGATCGCCACCCGATCTCCAGTGTCGAAGCAGGCCAGAAAAGTCAGGAGAAAGCCTCCGGAGGACCCTGTGGTCAACACGACGTCGTCAGCCGACACGTCGAGTCCGTACTTTTGCGCGTAGGAATCAGCGATCGCCTCGCGAAGTTCCGGAATACCCAATGCGACGGTATATCCCAGCCGGTCAGTTTCTAGCGCCTTGACAGCGGCGGCGCGCACGGGTGCGGGCGCTCCGGCGCTCGGTTGGCCGGCCGACAGGTTGATCAGGTCGCCGTGGGTGCGCTGGCGCTCGGCCGCAGCCAGCCACACATCCATGACGTGAAACGGCGGGATACCGGCTCGGCTGGCGATGTGGGGCTTCACAATTGCTACAGCGCCTCGGATTCGAGGCGCTGTAGCTGTTCGTCGGGCGGCCCGAACAGTTGGGCACTGCTGTAGGCCCGTTTGAAATACAGCTGCATATCGTGTTCCCACGTGATGGCGATACCGCCGTGCAACTGGATCGCCTCGCCTGCCACTGCGCAGAACGCTTCACTGGCAGCCAGTCGGGCCATCGCCGCGGAGATCGGAGTCGGCGCTTCGACGGCATCGTTGATGACCGCTCGTGCCGACTGCACCGCCACGTACATGTCTGCCATCCGATGCTTGAGCGCCTGGAAGCTGCCGATCGGCCGGCCGAACTGAATACGCTGCTTGGTGTATTCCACCGTGAGCTCCAAGCAGCGTGCCGCTGCGCCGATCTGCTCGGCGGCCAGCAGAATCGCGGCGGTATCGGCTATACCGGGGTCGTGGCCGATCACCGTCGAGGCGCCCGGTGTTACGCGGGCCAGCCGTCGGGTCGGGTCAAGGGTGGGTGTGGCTTGGACTGTCACGTCGGTCCATCGTTGAATCCGTTGATCCTCAACGGCAAGCACAATGTCGGCGACGTCGCCGTTGATCACGTAGTCACGGTCGAACACAACTGTGCCGATCGAGGTACCGGCCGCCAATTGTTCGAGAGTATCGACGTCAGGGCTGTCAGAGGCCAGTAATGCCAACTCGGCCAATGTGGTACCGAGCAGCGGCGTGGGCACCAATGCGCGGCCGAGTTCCTCCAAAACTGCTGCCGCGTCGGCTAATTCGCCACCAGCGCCACCGAGGTCTTCAGGAACCACCAATGCTGCCACGCCGACCTGCTCACAGAGCATCGACCACAGTGATTCGTCGTATCCGCGCGGCGATTCCATGGCGCGGCGGACGGCCTCGGACGAGGCGTGCTTGTCGACCAGTGCCGCCACGGTCTGCCGAAGCAGTTGCCGCTCTTCGGTGGAGGTCACAGCGCCTCCAGGACGCGGCGCCGGTGGCTAGCCGGGTCGCCCCAGGCTGAGTGCAGGGCCTGCACCCGCAACAGCCACTGCGACAGGTCGTGTTCGGCGGTGTAGCCGATTGCACCGTGGGTCTGTAATGCGGTCCGCCCCGATAGCAGTGCCGCATCGGAGGCAGCGGCTTTGGCCGCGCTCACGTCGCGGGCGGTCTCGGCTGATGCTTCGGCCAGTGACAGCGCCGCTCCGTACAACAGTGGTCGTGCCAGATCCAGGGCGATGTGTACGTCGGCCAGCTTGTGTTTGATGGCCTGGTAGCCGCCGATCACCCGGCCGAACTGGGTGCGTTGTTTGGCATATTCCACCGACATATCGAGCATCGCCTGGCCGGCACCGACCAACTGCGCGGCGGTGGCCAATGCGCCGAATTCATACGCTCGCGAGATATCGGCAGGACGCGACTGTCCAGAGGCCGACACGTCGAACAATCGCCGGCTCGGGTCCACCGACCGGTGCCGTTCGACGGCGATCGCATCGCTGACCGTTTCGTCGGCGGCCCGCAGCACAAGACCGGCAAAGTCGGCGTCGACTGCCCGCGGTACCGTCGGCGGCATCGCAACGGTGGCGATCAACTCCCCGGCGGCAAGTGCTGCGCTTCGCTCGTCACCGGCGAGCAGAACCGGTGCCACCGCGATGGATTCGGTCACCGGTCCTGGAACGCACCAGCGGCCGAGTCGCTCGCAAGCGACGACCAGGTCCACCGGGTGCGCCGCGAGACCGTCGAATTCTTCTTGAACGACCAGTGCGGTCACGCCGAGGTCAGCCAACTGCGCCCATACCTTTCGCCCCGGTGTGGTGTCGCTGTTAGCCCAGGACCGGACCGCACCCGGCACATCCGCTGCAGCCAGCGCCGCATCGATGCTGGCGGCGAAATCTCGCTGCTGCTGATCGAGTACAAACCTCATGACTTCTTCACCCCGGCGCTCTCCCTGGGAAGGCCGAGAAGTCGCTCGGCGATGATATTGCGCTGAATCTCATTGGTACCCGCGTAGATCGGGCCGCCGAGGGCGAATAGCAGACCATCGGTCCACGCGTCGGTGAGCTCGCCGTCGGGTCCGCGTAATTCGCACGCGGTCTGGTGGATCGCGACGTCCAGGTCCGACCAGAACACCTTGGTCACTGACGATTCCGCACCCAGTTCGCCGCCTTCGGCCAGCCTGGTCACGGTTCCGAAGGTGTGCAGGCGGTAGGCCTGAGCCTTGATCCACGCGTCGGCTACCCGGTCGGCGAAGGCTGGGTCCGGATTGGCCTTCCACGCCTCGACTAGGCGCTGCGCCGGTGACACAAACCTCGCGGGACTGCGCAGCGACATTCCTCGCTCGTTACTGGCGGTGCTCATGGCCGCCCGCCAGCCATCGTGGACTTCACCGATGACGTCTTCGTCAGGAACGAACACGTCATCGAGGAAGATCTCTCCGAAACCTGTCTCGCCACTGAGTTGTTGGATCGGGCGAACGGTCACGCCGTCGGCGTGGAGGTCGAACATCAGGTAGGTCAGACCCTGGTGGCGCTGGGCGGTCGGGTCGGAGCGGAACAGGCCGAATCCGCGTTCTCCGAATGGGGCCCGGCTGCTCCAGATCTTCTGGCCGTTGAGGAGCCAACCGCCTTCGACCTGGGTTGCGGTCGATCGCAGCGACGCCAGGTCGCTGCCCGATTCCGGTTCCGACCAGGCTTGCGCCCAGATCTCCTCGCCGCTGGCCATTTTTGGCAGGATCCGCGCCAACTGCTCTTCAGTGCCGTGCGAGAACAGTGTCGGGGCGAGCATCGAGGTTCCGTTGGCGCTGGCGCGACCGGGGGCGCCAGCGCGGAAGTACTCCTCTTCGAACACCACCCATTGCAGCAGCGTGGCGTCGCGGCCGCCGTATTCTGCCGGCCAGGTGATCACCGACAGCCCGGCGTCGAACAGCACTCGGTCCCAGTGTCGATGCTGCTCGAAGCCCTGAGCGGTGTCGTACGACTTGGTCGGGAACGATGCCGTGTTTTCGGCGAGGAATGTCCGTACCTCATCGCGGAAGGCGCAGGTCTCCTCGTCGTAATATAGGTCCATCAACTCATCTCTCGCAGAATGGTCTTGAGCACCTTCCCACCGGCATTGCGCGGTAGGACGTCGATGAAGATCACTGACCGGGGTGCTTTGAAATTCGCCAAATGCTTTCGGCTGTAGGCGATCACGGCCTCCTCGTCAAGCTCGGACCCCGGTCGGCGGACGACAAAGGCTCGGCCGACTTCGCCGAGGCGCTCGTCGGGAATTCCAATGACCGCGACGTCGGCGATTCCCTCGAGCCGGGCCAGCGTCTGCTCCACCTCGGCGGGATAGGCATTGAATCCGCCGCAAATGTACATGTCCTTGAGCCGGTCGGTGATCCGGAGATTGCCGGCTTGATCGACGGTTCCGATGTCGCCGGTGTGTAGCCACCCCTCGGCGTCGATGGTCGCCGCGGTGGCCTGCGGATCGTCGAGGTAACCGAGCATGACGTTGGGCCCGCGCAGCAGCACCTCGCCTGCTCCGGTGTCGTCGCGGGGGGTATCGATGCGCAGTTCGAATCCGGCTATCGGCCGCCCGCACGTCGTGGCCACCGTGACCGGGTCATCATCGGCGCGGCACATGGTGCCGAATCCGGTCGCTTCGGTCAGTCCGTAGGCGGTCAGCACGATCGTGAAGTCAAGTTCGTTCTGCATCCTCTCGATGAGGACAACAGGCACGATCGCCGCACCGGTGACGGCGAACCGCAGCGAACCAAGGTCGAAGTCCTTGCGGGCCGGGTGGTCAAGCAGAGCCTGGTAGATGGTCGGCGGCCCGGGCAGCACGGTGATCTTCTGGTCCTGCACTATCTGCATCGCCCGTTCCGGGTCGAACGTCAGCTGTGGGATCAGTGTCGCGCCGGTCTGCAGGCAGGCCAGAATTCCAGCCTTGTAGCCGAAGTTGTGGAAGAACGGGTTGATACACAGGTAGCGGTCGGCGCTGGTGATCTGTCCGCACTCAGCCCAGGCCGCCGGGGCCGACAGCGACTGCCGGTGCGAACACAACACACCCTTGCTGCGTCCGGTGGTGCCGGAGGTGAACAGGATGTCGGAGACATCGTCAGGGCGCACCGCAGCCGCGCGGGCGTCCACCTCCGTAAGGGGAACATGCGGCCCGGCCAAGAACTCGTCCCAGGACTCCGCCCCGTCATCTGATCCTGTCTCGACGGGCACCCGCACGATATGCCGCAGGGCGGGCAGGGCCTCGCGGTCGAGGTCGGCGACGCGGTCGGTGCCCAGGAAAGGGCCCATCCCGAATAACAGCGGCGCCTCGGTACGGGCCAGGATGTCGGTGGCCTCATCGGCTGTATAGCGGGTATTCAGTGGTACCAGCACCGCGCCTGCGTAATGAATCGCCAGACAGGCAACGACCCAGTGCCAGGTATTCGGGCACCAGATCGCGACCCGGTCACCCGGCGCCACGCCGAGTCCGGCGATTGCGGCAGCAGCCCGGCGGACTTCGTCGCGTAATTGCGCGAAGGTGAAAGTGCGGTCTGCAGTGACGACTGCGTCATGGTCGGCGGCGTTTCGCGCCATCCGATCGAGAACCGCCGGAGTGGTGAGCAGTTGCGCGGTGTCCGCGGTCATTGCTGCTCCTCAGGGTCTCCAGACAAGCAAGTGCTTGGTAGGTTAGCCTACAAGGGTGATCACGGTCGAGGAGTTCCGGGCGGAAGTCCGGGCATGGCTGGCAGAGAACCTGGTCGGTGAGTACGCCGCGCTCAAAGGCCTCGGTGGCCCGGGGCGCGAGCATGAGGCGTTCGAGGAGCGACTGGCGTGGAACCGTCACCTGGCCGCCGCCGGTCTGACGTGTCTGGGGTGGCCGGTCGAGCACGGTGGGCGCGGCCTATCTGTGGCCCACCGGGTTGCCTTCTACGAGGAGTACGCCAAAGCCGACGCCCCCGACAAGGTCAACCACCTGGGTGAGGAACTGGTCGGTCCCACCCTGATCGATTACGGCACGACTGCCCAGCAGCAGCGCTTTCTGCCGGCGATTCGCGATGTCACTGAGTTGTGGTGCCAGGGCTACTCCGAACCGGGCGCGGGCAGCGATCTGGCGAACGTGTCGACATCGGCGGTACTCGACGGCGATCCCGAGGCTGGCGAAGCGTCGGGGAAACAGCACTGGATCATCAATGGCCAGAAGGTGTGGACATCGCTGGCGCACTGGGCGCAGTGGTGCTTCGTACTGGCTCGCTCGGAAAAAGGCTCCAAGCGGCACGCCGGATTGGCCTATCTCCTTGTCCCGCTTGACCAACCGGGTATCGAGATCCGGCCGATCGTCCAGCTGACCGGTGACTCAGAGTTCAACGAGGTCTTCTTCACCGACGCGCGCACTGATGCCGACCTGGTGGTGGGGGAGCCGGGGGATGGCTGGCGGGTGGCGATGGGCACGCTGATGTATGAGCGCGGGGTTTCGACGCTCGGCCAGCAGATCCGTTATGCCCGTGAGCTTTCCGGTCTGGTGGACCTGGCCAGGAAGACCGGGGCCGTCGACGATCCGGCGATCCGGGTACGACTCACCCGTGCCTGGGCCGGGCTGCAGACGATGCGGTCGTTCGCGCTGGCGACCATGGACGTCGAACAGCCGGGACAGGACAACGTCTCCAAGCTGCTGTGGTCCAACTGGCATCGTGACCTTGGCGAACTTGCTTTTGCCATCAAAGGCAAAGCCGGACTTATGCTGGTGGATAACGAGTTCGACGAATGGCAGCGGCTGTTCCTCTTCTCTCGTGCTGACACCATCTACGGCGGATCCAACGAGATCCAGCGCAATGTCATCGCCGAGCGGGTGCTTGGTCTTCCCAGAGAGGCGCGCGGCTAGTGCCATCGCTGGCAGACGCACCCCGGGAAATCGAAGGCCACGATCTCCTCGCGGGCAAGGTGGTGGTGGTGACTGCGGCGGCAGGTACTGGGATCGGATCTGCCACGGCGCGAAGGGCTTTGGCCGAGGGCGCCGACGTGATGATCTCCGATCACCACGAACGTCGACTCGCGGAGACCCGGGATGAGTTGGCGGCGTTGGGACTCGGCCGGGTGGAGAGCGTTGTGTGTGACGTGACCTCCACTGCACAGGTGGATGCGCTGATCTCCTCGACCACAGCGCGATTCGGCCGCCTCGACGTCCTGGTCAATAACGCCGGCCTCGGTGGGCAGACTCCGGTGATCGACATGACCGATGAGGAATGGGACCGGGTACTCAACGTCACGCTCACTTCCGTGATGCGAGCGACCCGGGCGGCGCTGGGCTATTTCCGCGAGGCCGGACACGGAGGCGCGATCGTGAACAACGCCAGCGTTCTGGGCTGGCGGGCTCAGCATTCGCAGTCGCACTACGCCGCGGCGAAGGCCGGCGTGATGGCCCTGACCCGATGCAGCGCAATCGAAGCTGTCGAGTACGGCGTGCGGATCAATGCGGTCTCCCCGAGCATCGCCCGACATCGCTTTCTCGAGAAGACCAGTTCCACTGAACTGCTCGACAGGCTGTCCGAAGGCGAGGCCTTCGGCCGCGCCGCCGAGCCCTGGGAGATCGCTGCCACGGTCGCATTTCTGGCCAGTGACTACTCCAGTTACCTCACCGGTGAAGTGATCTCGGTGTCGAGCCAGCACCCATGACCACCGGTACCCCGAGTCCGCCTCCGGCGACGCGTCGAGACGAACTGCTTGAACTGGCCGCGGCCATGTTCGCAGACCGGGGCCTGCGTGCCACCACCGTCCGCGATATCGCCGACGCGGCCGGGATCCTGTCCGGCAGCCTGTATCACCACTTCTCATCCAAGGAAGAGATGGTGGACGAGGTGCTGCGCAGCTTCCTCGACTGGTTGTTCGAGCGCTACCAGCACATCATCGATACCGAGCCGAACCCTCTCGCGCGGCTCAAGGGACTTTTCATGGCCTCCTTCGACGCTATCGAGCATCATCACGCCGAGGTCGTCATCTATCAGGACGAAGCCAATCGGCTCTCTTCGCAGCCCAGGTTCGGCTACATCGATGAACTCAACGTGCGCCAGCGCAAGATGTGGGTCGACGTCATTACCGAGGGCATCGAACAGGGCTACTTTCAGGCTGATATCGACGTCGACCTGGTGTACCGGTTCATCCGCGACACCACCTGGGTGTCGGTGCGCTGGTATCACCCCGGCGGTCCGCTGACTGCAGAGCAGGTCGGCCAGCAGTATCTCGCCATCGTCCTCGGTGGCATCGTCGCCGGCAATGTCGCCGGCAACATCGCCGCCAATTGACTAAGGAGATTTTAATGGGCCCCGCTTCCACGGCGTACATCATCGATGCGTTGCGGACCCCGGTCGGTAAGCGCAATGGCTCACTCGCCGGGGTCCACCCGATTGATTTGGGAGTGCACGCATTTCGTGGAATCTTCGAGCGCAATGACGTTGACCCGGCTGCTGTTGATGATGCCATCGTCGGCTGCGTCGATGCCATCGGAGGACAGGCCGGCAACATCGGTCGGCTCACCTGGCTTGCGGCCGGATACCCCGAGGAGGTGCCCGGCGTTACCGTCGACCGCCAGTGCGGGTCCAGTCAGCAGGCCATTTCCTTTGGAGCGCAAGCCATCATGGCCGGTACCGCTGATCTGATCCTGGCCGGTGGAATGCAGAACATGAGCCAGATCCCGATCTCCTCGGCAATGATCGTGGGCAAGGAATTCGGATTCTCCACACCGACCAATGAGTCGAAGTTTTGGCTGGAACGCTACGGCGATCAGGAAGTCTCACAGTTTCTCGGCGCGGAGATGATCGCGCAGCGCTGGCACATTTCCCGAGATGACATGGAACGTTTCGCGCTGGCCAGCCACGAACGGGCCTTTGCCGCGATCCGCGGTGGTCACTTCGACAATGAGATCGTCGCGGTCGATGGATTCGCGGTCGATGAAACCCCACGTGAGACCACCTTGGAGAAGATGGCCGGTCTACCGACCCTCACCGAGGGTGGACGGATGACCGCCGCGGTGGCCAGCCAGATCTGCGACGGCTCAAGTGCGGTCCTGCTCGCTTCCGAACAGGGAGTGAAGGACCACAAACTCACACCGCGGGCCCGTATCCACCACATCAGCTGCCGCGGTGCCGACCCGGTGATCATGCTGACCGGTCCGATACCGGCGACCCGATATGCGCTGGAGAAGACCGGACTGTCCATCGACGATATTGATGTCGTGGAGATCAATGAGGCCTTCGCCCCGGTGGTCCTGGCCTGGATCAAGGAGATCAAGGCCGATCCGGCGAAGGTCAACCCCAACGGGGGCGCGATCGCACTGGGCCATCCGCTCGGCGCGACAGGCGCCAAACTCTTCGCGACCATGCTCAACGAACTTGAGCGCACCGGCGGTCGCTACGGGCTGCAGACCATGTGTGAGGGTGGCGGCACTGCGAACGTGACGATCATCGAGCGGCTCTAGCGACGTCGGTTCCCATCCCGGCTCCCGCATGTCAGGATTCGTCTTGTGAGAATTCTCGCCAGATCGCTGGCCCACACCATGGTGGTTGCGCTGGCGGCCGCGCTAGGTGCGGTCCTCACCGCTATCGGCGGGACCCTCACCGCCGCAGTCACGCTGACCGCAACGGCACTGATCGTGCCCGGGACGGCAGTGCCGAACCCCGCGACGATACCGGGCTATATGGAGAACGCCGTCGATTACTACATCAGCCCGACCACCGCATCGTGTGCGAGTGTGTGCATTCCCGAACCGGTGCCCTACCTTGCCCAATTCTGGCCGTTCCCGTGGGAGGGCTGGGGCGGACTGTCCGGGGCCAAGCTTGACGAGTCGGTGGCCAGTGGCGTCGCACAACTCACCAGTGACCTGGTCGGGACGAATAATCCCAGCCCACAAAGCCCCGTGGTGATCTTCGGCTATTCGCAGGGTGCGACGGTTGCCAGCATTGAGAAGTCCCAGCTGAGCATGCTGTCGCCGGAAGATCAGGCCAATATCAACTTCGTCCTGATCGGTAATCCGAACCGGCCCAACGGCGGACTGTTCGAGCGGCTGGCCATGTTCGGCACCGTGCCGATCCTGGACGCTACCTTCGGGATGCCGACTCCGACCAACACTGATATGTCGACGGTGGACGTCGCCTTCCAGTACGACGGTGTCGCCGACTTTCCGCTGTATCCGATCAACCTGCTCGCCGACCTCAACGCGACCCTCGGCTTCTGGTACATCCACGGCAGCTACCTGGCGCCAGATGGCCGCAATCCCGACGAGCTGCCCAATGGGCTGACGCCCACCGAACTTGCAGCGGCGATAGCCGATCCGGCCAACCAACAGCGTCTCGCGGGCAGTGATACCACCTATGTGCTGATCCCGACGCCGAACCTGCCACTGCTGCAACCGCTTCGCGAGTTCGGAGCCTTCACTCACACCGAGTTCCTGACCACCCCGCTCATCGACCTGATCCAGCCGGCGCTGGGGGTGCTGATTGAGACCGGATATGACCGCTCACTGCCCTACGGACAGCCCGCGCCATTCCGGCTCATTCCGCTGGTCAATCCGATCACGCTGACGGTTGATCTGGTCAATGCAATCGGGCAGGGAATCCGCGACGCCGCAGCCGATATTGGTGGGCAGGCACCGACGTCGCAGTCACCCGCCTCGGTAGTGCCCGCCGCGGCGGCTGTTTCACCTGTCGCGCGTCGGATCGCGGTGGCGAACCCGGTTCGTCGGCATCCCGCACCAGCTGCTGCTTCCCGTCCGGTGACGGCACTGTCGGCTACCGCACGATCGGCATCCGCAGCGGATTTTCGACACTCACCCGTCCGAAAGTCTGTCGGGGTTCGTGCCGCGGCGTCGCCGACGACGGGTTCCGTCGATGATCTCCGGTGAGATCAGCTAGACAGATGCGCGCGAGGGCCAGGTGTCGCTGTCTTAGTCGATGAGAGCGGTTGCGGCTTGGAGGTGTTTGATGGCTTCGCTGACGATGCTGTCAATGAGCGTCTGGCATGACGGGAGATCATCGATGATTCCGGTCACCTGACCGGACGCCAGCACACCGGCACTATTGTTGCCGTCGACGAGCCCCGCCTTGAGAAGCATCGGTGTATTGGCCGCCATGATCACCTGGGACCACGTCAGGTCCTTGCCGTGGCGCATGGCCAGCCCGTCGCGAATCATCGACGTCCATGTCATCTGCGACATCTTCTTGAATTTGGCCGCATTGAGGACGGCGGCGGCAAAACCTCGCAGCGGCGAACCGCTTTCGAGTTTCTCTACCAACCCGGTGCGCAGCACCCGGTGCGGCATACCGTCGACTCTGGTGGAAACCACCGTCCCGTCTAAGCCGGCTTCCAGGTAGCGCTGTTTGACCGTGTCCGGAACGGTCGATTCCGCTGTCAATAGGAACCGGGTGCCCATTGCGACTCCGGCTGCACCGTAGGACAGCGCGGCGGCCAGTCCGCGACCGTCGAAGAACCCGCCCGCCGCAACCACGGCGACGTCGGTGCCATCCAGCACGTCGAGCACCGAAGGCAGCAGCAGTGTCGTGGCGACCGGACCGGTGTGGCCGCCGCCTTCACCGCCCTGCACGATCACCGCATCGGCACCCCACGCCGCCACTTTGCGGGCGTGCTTGGCGGCTCCGATCGACGGGATCACCACTGATCCGGCTTCTTTGAGTCGGGCAATGAGTTCCTGATTGGGCGCTAGTGCGAACGAGGCGACTTTCACGCCCTCGCGGATCATCAACTCGACTCGGTCGCCCGCATCGGCGGCATCGGCGCGGATGTTGACCCCGAAGGGCCGGTCTGTCGCGGCTTTGACCTTGGTGATGGCCGTGGCCAGTTCGTCGATGGTCATCGTGGCCGCGGCCAGGATGCCGAGACCGCCGGCGTTGGCGGTCGCCGCCACCAGTCGTGCCCCTGCCACCCATCCCATCCCGGTCTGGACGACCGGGTGTTCGATACCGACCATTCGGGTTAATGCAGTTTGGATTCTCATGCTTTTCCTCGGTTGTCGCTGGGCACTGTTACTTCCTTGTCGCGTAGTGCCCTCGGGTCGATGTGTTCACGAATGAGTGTGAGTTCGTCGCCGGTGGCAAGCCGCGTAGCCGGCGCATCGTTGAGGTTGTGCACCTCGAAGGTCGTGTTGGTCGCTACGTCCTCGGGATCCACTCCGGGGTGCAGTGATACCGCCCTCATCGTGTGCCCGGGACCCTCGAAGTCGAACACTCCGAGGTTGCTCACGACCCGATGCACATTGGTGAAGCGAAACGCCGGATTATCCGGATCTATTTTGTCCCAACCGATTCCGGACACGATGTCCACCGAATCGCAGAAGACCCGCGTGGAGTGGTTGCCCACCCAGTAGCTGGTGGCATGGTTGATGGTGTTGCCGGGAGCGCCGCGGACCCCGAACATCTGCCGGGTTGGATGCTGTAGCGGGCCGAAGGCCGAGAGGTTCTGGTTGCCGTATCGGTCGATCTGATTGGCGCCCATCACCACGTGGCGCCGTCCCCAGGCCAGGGTCTCAAAGACTCGGCCGAATGGCATCCAGCCCTCGATCGCGCCCTTGGCGCCGATCGCCGGGGTATCGGCGAGCAGCCGCGCTTCGCCGTCGGTCAGGAGGATGTCGGGGGAGAAGGTCAGCCGGGCAAGCCGGGCGCCGATCGACACGATTGTGGTCATCGGGCTGACCATGATCTCGCCGGCGCCGCGGAATAACTCCGCGCAGGCGATGACGCACACTTCCGCTCGGCTCACCTGGATCACGATGCCTCCGCTGTGAATCGACGAACCGCAGCTTGGTAGTCAGCTTCGCTGCCCGATAGATACTCGGCAATAAACTGGGCCCAGGTGTCTCCTTCGGCGGCAGCTTTCGCGTAGTGCTGCTGGAACTTCTCATCGCGACCGTAGTCAGGCTCGGCGGTGGTGAAGTGGGCGCCACCGGGTGCTTCGACAACCTGGTCCACCATCATGCGGTTCACCAGAAGAGCCTGTGGCGGAACTGACGTGATGAGCTCCTCGGTTGCCACCACTCGCTCCACTGATAGGTAACGCCGGTCAGCCGCCATCAGGAACAGGTCGTCGAAATAGGGATCGATGCCCGTATAGGCCGCGTTGCCGTGTTTGTCGCCGATATTGAGATGGACCAACGCCGCATCCAGACGCAGCGCAGGCATTGCGATGAGTTCCTCGTGACCGGAGCCCGCCGCAGTGCTGGTGGGGTACGGCGACCGCACCGTCTTCAGTTCGCCATCCCAGAAATCCGGCACCGAACTCCCCAGTCCGGCCCTGATCGGAAGGAACGGCAGCCGCTGTGCTGCCGCCTGCAGGCCACAGCGCAACATGCCCTCGTCCATTTCGCGGGCGACGATCGCTCCGGTGGTGCGGGCACGCGCGAACCACGGGTCGTAGAACGGCGGCGAGTCCAGGGAGACGAAGCCGTAGTACAGCTTGCGCAGCTTGCCTGCCGAGCACAGCAGTCCGACGTCGGGACCGCCGTAGCTGACCACGGTCAGGTCGGTGACGTCGGTACGTAGTAGTGCACGAACGAACGCCATCGGTTTGCGTCGCGATCCCCAACCGCCGATACCGATGGTCATTCCGCTCTCGATGTGTGAAACCGCCTCGTCGAGCGTCGTGCGTTTGTCCTTCGACATGCTCACTGCTGCTGCGCTTTTTTGGTGCCGGCGAAGGCGTCGCGGTGCTCGTCGGACACGCCGGAAAGGTTGAGCTCGAAGGTGAAGCCCTGTTCCATCCGATAGCTCGAGTTGACTCGTTGGACGTCGATGAGGTTCAGCGCCTCCTTGGCGGCCCGGATCACCCGGGTGTCTTTCGCGGCGATGTCGCGGGCCACCCGCAGTGCGGACTCATCTAAATCTGCGCGCGGAACGACTTCGTGGACCGAACCGAAGTGATGCAGGGTGGCGGCGTCGACGGTGGCAGCGGTGAAGAACAGCCGTCGCATCATGTGCTGCGGTACCAGCCGCGACAGATGGGTCGCGGCCCCCAGCGCGCCGCGCTCCACCTCTGGCAGCCCGAACGTCGCGTCATCAGAGGCGACGATCACGTCGGCGTTCCCGACGAGTCCGATACCGCCTCCGACGCAGAACCCGTTGACCGCCGCCACCACCGGAACCTCGCACTCGTAGACGGACTTGAACGCCGCGAAACAGCCCCGGTTGGCATCGATCAGCGCACCAAAGCCCTCGGTCTGCTGCATCTCTTTGATGTCCACGCCGGCGTTGAAGCCCCGACCCTCAGCGCGCAGGATCACCACGTGGGTGGCCATATCGCGGCCGGCCGCGGTGATGGTGTCGGCCAGTTCAAACCAGCCGCGCGACGGGATTGCGTTGACCGGCGGGTAATCGACGGTGACCGCGACGATGCCGGGTTCAACGGTGCGGGAGGTGATCGTCATGGGGCACTTCCTGATGGGGCGGATACCAGCAGTACCTAAGCAAGCACTTGCTTGGTACGCTAGCACAGTGATGGAGGCGCCTGACAGTTCCCGGTTCAACCTGGGGCTCGGCGGTCGCGTCGTTCTGGTCACCGGCGGTGTGCGTGGTGTCGGCGCCGGTATCAGTGCCGTATTCGCGGCCCAGGGTGCCACCGTCATCACCTGTGCGCGGCGCCCCGTTGAGGGCCTGCCCTACGAATTCCACGCCTGCGACATCCGTGACGCTGATGCGGTCGCCGAACTCGTCGAGTCGATCACCACCAAGCACGGCCGCCTCGACACCGTGGTGAACAACGCCGGCGGATCGCCCTATGCATTAGCCGCCGAGGCTTCGCCGAGGTTCCATCAGAAGATCATCGAACTCAACCTTCTCGGTATGTTGCACGTGTCCCAGGCCGCCAACGCCGTGATGCAGCAACAGGATCGTGGTGGCTCGATCGTCTCCATCTCCAGCATCAGTGGGCGCCGGCCCTCGCCGGGTACCGCCGCCTACGCTGCGGCCAAGGCCGGCGTGGACAGTCTCACCACGACACTCGCCGTCGAGTGGGCACCGAAAGTCCGGGTGAATGCCGTCGTGGTCGGCCTCGTTGCGACCGAGCAGGCTGAATTGTTCTACGGTGATCGCGAGTCCCAGGCTGCGGTCGCCTCAACCATCCCGCTCGGGCGGCTCGCCGAACCAGCCGAAATCGGTTGGGCCGCGGCTTTTCTGGCATCGGATGCCGCGTCCTACATCAGCGGAGCCACACTTGCGGTGCACGGCGGGGGCGAGCCACCACCGTATCTGTCCGCTTCGAATGCAAACAAATAAGGGAGAGAACAACAATGGGACTCCTCGACGGTCGAGTTGTCATCGTTACCGGCGCCGGTGGCGGAATCGGGCGCGCGCATGCGCTGGCCTTCGCTGCTGAGGGCGCGCGAGTAGTGGTCAACGACATCGGCGTCGGATTGGACGGATCGCCCGCCGGTGGTGGTAGCGCGGCGCAGGGCGTTGTTGACGAAATCGTCTCTGCCGGTGGTGAAGCCGTCACCAGTGGTGCGAATGTGGCTGATTGGGACCAGGCGGCCGGGCTGATCCAGACCGCCGTCGATACCTTCGGCGGACTCGACGTCCTGGTCAATAACGCCGGCATCGTGCGCGACCGGATGATCGCCAATACCAGTGAGGAGGAGTTCGACGCCGTCATCGCTGTGCACCTCAAGGGACACTTCGCCACCACCCGGCATGCCGCGGCGTACTGGCGGGCACTGTCCAAGGAGGGTAGGGCGGTTGACGCCCGCATCATCAACACCAGTTCCGGTGCCGGCCTGCAGGGCAGCGTCGGGCAGGGCAACTACAGCGCGGCCAAGGCCGGTATTGCCGCATTGACTTTGGTGGCCGCCGCCGAGATGGGGCGCTACGGCGTCACGGTCAACGCGATCGCTCCGTCGGCGCGCACCCGAATGACCGAGGGCGTCTTCGCCGACATGATGTCAACGCAGGGCCAGGATTTCGATTCCATGGCGCCGGAAAACATTTCGCCGTTGGTGGTCTGGCTGGGCAGCGTCGAATCCCGCGACGTGACCGGCCGGGTATTCGAGGTCGAGGGCGGAATCATCCGGGCTGCCGAAGGGTGGCAGCACGGTGCCGAGGTGGACAAGGGCGCTCGCTGGGAACCGGGTGAACTCGGCCCCGTGGTGCGAAGCCTGCTCGCCGAGGGCCGTCCGCCGGTCCCGGTTTTCGGCGCCTGACGCACTCCGGGTCTACGGGTCGCAGATGACGACCGGGATCACCCGGTCGGTCCATGACTGGTAATCATCGAAGCTGGAATACATCGCCGCCATCTTCGGCCAATAGTGTGCGCGTTCATCTTCTGTCGCCTCACGTGCGGTCAGATTCAGAACCTCGTCCCTGACCTGGACGGACACCTTCGGATTCGCTTTGAGGTTCAGGTACCACATCGGGTTGGTGGCCGCGCCGCCCTGCGACGCGATGAGCACGATCCGGTTTCCCTCGCGCAGGAACAGCAGCGGGCTCACCCGCGGCTCACCGGTCTTACGGCCGATGGTGGTCAGCAGCGCGACGGGTGCGCCCTGCAGGAACTTCCCACCGACTCGGCCGTTGGTCTTCTTGTAGACCCAGGTGTTCGCACGTGACATCCACTTGATGATCGTCTTGGTGCGCGGGCTGTTAAGACCTTTCGGGGCCGGCTTCGTCACGTCCCTCAGATCCGCTCGATGATCGTGCCGGTGGACAACGCCCCGCCGGCACACATGGTGATCAGTGCGGTGGATTTATCGGTTCGCTCCAGCTCGTGCAGGGCGGTGGTGATCAGGCGACTGCCGGTGCTGCCGACGGGATGGCCCAGGGCGATGGCACCGCCGTTGACGTTGACCATGTCCAAATCGGCGTTGTATACCTGTGCCCAGCTGAGGACCACCGAGGCGAACGCTTCGTTGATCTCGACGAGGTCGATATCGGCCATGGTCATGCCAGCCTTTTCCAGCACCTTGGCGGTGGACTGCACCGGGCCGTCGAGGTGGTAGTAGACCTCGGAGCCGACAAGGGCCTGGCTGACGATCCGGGCGCGCGGCTTGAGTCCGAGTGCCTTCGCCTTGTCCTCATCCATCCACAGCACAGCAGCCGCGCCGTCGGAGATCTGCGATGAGGTGCCCGCGGTGTGCAGGCCGCCCTCCATGACCGGCTTGAGTGCGGCCAGGCCCTCGGCGGTGGTTTCCCGTAGACCTTGATCGCGGCTGACCATATGGCGCTCGGCGGTGGGTTGCTTGTTCTCGTCGATCACCGGGGCCTCGAGTGCGGAGATCTCGCGATCGAAGCGGTGCTCGTCCCAGGCCCGCTTGGCCTTCTGCTGCGAGATCAGGCCGAGGTGGTCGAGGTCGGCGCGGGTGATACCGCGCCGCTTGGCGATCCGCTCGGCCGCGGTGAACTGATCGGGCATGTCCAGATCCCAGGACTCGGCCCGGATCTTGGCGCGGTCCGGTCCGGCGTTGGCGCCCAGGCCGACCCGGCTCATCGCCTCGATTCCGCAGGCGATACCGATGTCGATCGCGCCGGCGGCGATCAGGCCGGCAATCAGATGATTGGCCTGCTGGGCACTACCGCACTGGCAGTCGACTGTGGTTGCGCCCACCTGTTCGGGGAGTCCGGCGGTCAGCCAGGCGACGCGGGTGATGTTGTTGGACTGCTCGCCGTACTGTGTCACGCAGCCGCCGATCACCTGTTCGACGGTTGCGGCATCGATTCCTGCCTTATCAACCAGAGCCTTCTGTACCCCACCCAGAATCTCCGTCGCGTGCAGTCCGGAAAGCCAGCCACCGCGCTTTCCGATCGGGCTTCGGGTGGCTTCGACGATCACAGGATTACCCATGCGGTCAGGCTAGAACACGTTTCATTACCCTGACAAGCGAGGATGCCCTTGTGCCTTTTGTCTGCGGTGGAGCCGTGTTTTACTGGCACTAGAACACGTCATATTGAGGAGCGCGTCGACTATGACCACCCCCGGGCCCAGCCCGCATTTTCCTCCGGGTTTCGATTTCCTGGACCCGGATCGCAACGTAGTGCGGTTACCGGTCGACGAGTTGGCCGAGTTGCGCAAGACCGCGCCGGTCTGGTGGTGCGAACAGGCCATTGGCAAGGGCGGCTTCAACGACGGCGGCTACTGGGTGGTCACCAAGCACAAGGACGTCAAGGAAGTGTCGCGGCGGAACGACATCTACCACTCCGGACCGAACACCGCGTTACCTCAGTTCGCCGACGATATGGCGCGCGAAGATATCGAGATGCAGAGCGTCGTCCTGCTCAATATGGATGGCGAACGTCACGATCGGCTACGCCGGATCATCTCCCGGGGTTTCACCCCGCGCGCGATTGAACGACTACGTGACGAACTGACCCAACGCGCCGAGAACATTGTCAAGACCGCCGCGGCGGACGGCTCCGGCGACTTCGTTGAGCAGGTGTCCTGCGAGCTGCCACTGCAGGTGATCGCCGGCCTTCTCGGCGTCCCGCAGGACGAGCGGGCCAAGCTCTTCCGCTGGACCAACGAGATGACCGGCAACGAGGACCCGGAGTTCGCACATGTCGATGGCAGGGCGTCCTCGATCGAGGTACTGATGTACGCCATGCAGCTAGCGGCGATCAAGGCCCAAGAGCCCGGCGACGATATCGTCACCGCGTTGATCAACGCCGATGTGGACGGCGAGAAGCTCTCCGATGACGAGTTTGGGTTCTTCGTACTGATGCTGGCCGTTGCCGGAAGCGAGACCACCCGCAACTCGATCACCCACGGGATGATCGCCTTCCTCAACAATCCCGATCAGTGGGAGCTCTACAAGCGGGAGCGTCCTGTCACCGCCGCCGACGAAATCGTCCGCTGGGCTACGCCGGTCACCGCCTTCCAGCGCACCGCGGTCACCGACGCCGAATTGGGCGGCGTGAAAATCAAAGCGGGTCAACGAGTTGTGATGTTCTACCGTTCGGCGAACTTCGATGACGAAGTATTTGACGATCCGCACACCTTCAATATTTTGCGTGACCCCAACCCGCACGTCGGTTTCGGCGGCACGGGTGTGCACTTCTGCATTGGCGCCAACCTCGCCCGCATGACTATCGACCTGATGTTCAACGCCATCGCCGACAACATGCCCGACTTGACCGCGATCAGCACACCGGAGCGGCTACGTTCGGGATGGCTCAACGGGATCAAGCACTGGCAGGTCGACTACACCGGTTTGTCTGCGTCGTAATACGCCGCTACTGACGTTTTTCGCTACAGCACAAGGAGGATCGGGTGGACTTCACTCCTGAACCGGAACAGCAGGCCGTCGCCGATGTAGTGAGTACGGTGCTGGACCGTGACAACACCTGGGAGGCTTTGGTTTCCGGCGGAGTTACCGCGCTGGGAGTGCCGGACCGTCTTGGCGGTGACGGTGTCGGACTGCCGGAGATCGCGACCGCGCTGACCGGGATCGGTCGGCACGCAACGATTTCGCCCGCGTTCGCCACCCTGGGTCTCGGCCTGGTGCCGCTGTTGGATCTGGCCAGCGAGACGCAGCAGGATCGTTTTCTCGACGGCGTCGCCAAGGGCGCGATCCTCACCGCGGGCCTCAACGAACCGGGTGCCGCGCTGCCGGACAGGCCGGCGACCACGTTGGTGGGTGGCCGACTCAACGGCACCAAGGTCGCGGTGCCCTATGCCGAGCAGGCCACCTGGATTCTGGTCACCACCGATAGCGGTGCCGTGGTGGTCTCACCCAAAGCCGATGGTGTGCGCCTGATCGCGACGCCGTCGTCAACTGGGACTCCTGAATACGCCGTCACGTTCTCCGATGTGGCCGTCGATTCCGATGCTGTGCTCGAGGGTTCGACAGCGCAGCGGGTGAACCATTTGGTGCTCGGAACGGTCGGGGCGTACGCGGCCGGACTGGTCGCCGGCGCGGTGCGGTTGACCGCCGACTACGTGACGAACCGCCACCAGTTCGGCAGACCGCTGGCCACCTTCCAGGCCGTCTCCGCGCAACTTGCCGAGATCTACATCGCCTCGCGGACGCTGGATCTGATTTCCACGTCGGCAATCTGGCGCTTGACCGAAGGCCGAGACGCCGACGGCGATCTCGATGTGCTGGGATACTGGCTGACGTCGGAGGCCCCGCCGGCGATGCAGATCTGTCATCATTTACACGGCGGTATGGGAATGGATGTCACCTATCCCATGCATCGGTACTACTCATCAATCAAGGATCTGACTCGCCTGGTTGGCGGGCCGGCTCATCGTCTGGAACTGGTTGGAGCGCAATGTACATCGAACTGACACCCGAGCAACGCCACCTGCAGGCCGAGTTCCGGCAGTACTTTCAGAACCTGATCTCCCCCGAAGAGGCGGCGGAGATGGAGGTCGACCGCCACGGACCGGCCTACCGCGCGATCATCAGGCGGATGGGCTCCGACGGCAAGCTCGGCGTGGGCTGGCCCAAGGAATTCGGTGGTCTGGGCCTTGGTCCGATCGAACAGCAGATCTTCGTCAATGAGGCAGCACGTGCCGAGGTGCCGCTGCCGGCCGTTACCCTGCAGACCGTCGGCCCGACCTTGCAGGTGTACGGCACGGAGTTGCAGAAGAAGAAATTCCTGCCGGCGATCCTGGCCGGCGAGGTGCACTTCGCGATCGGCTATTCCGAACCGGAGGCTGGCACCGACCTTGCGTCACTGCGCACCTCGGCGGTCCGGCACGGTGACGAGTACATCGTTAACGGCCAGAAGATCTGGACCACCGGCGGCCATGACGCCGACTATGTCTGGCTGGCCTGCCGCACTGACCCGGAGGCCGCCAAGCACAAGGGGATTTCAATCCTCATCGTCGATACCAAGGACCCGGGCTACTCGTGGACGCCCATCATCCTGTCCGATGGCGCGCACCACACCAATGCGACGTACTACAACGACGTTCGGGTGCCTGCCGAAATGCTTGTCGGTGAGGAGAACGCTGGCTGGCGGTTGATCACCACCCAGCGCAATCATGAGCGGGTCATGCTCGGCCCGGCTGGCAAGATCGCCGGAATTTACGACCGCGTGCAGGCGTGGGCGTCCAAGCCCCGAGGCAACGGCGTGACGCCGATCGACCAGGACGACGTCAAGCGGGCTCTCGGTGAGATCCATTCGATCTGGCGGGTCAATGAATTGTTCAATTGGCAGGTCGCCTCATCGGGGGACACCGTTGAGGTCGCCGATGCCGCCGCAACCAAGGTGTTCTCGACCGAACGGATTCAGCGGATCGGCCGACTGGCCGAGGAG
>JBAXIA010000044.1:0-20763 GCA_037138615.1 Mycobacteriaceae bacterium
AGCCGCTTGCGCGAAGAGGAGACGGTTGCGATGAGCCGCTTGCGCGAAGAGGAGACGGTTGCGATGAGCCGCTTGCGCGAAGAGGAGAAGCTGTCGCGATGACAGTGGGCATCGCTGTGGGTCTCTCCGATGCCGAGGTCGCCGCTCGGATCGCCGAGGGCAAGAGCAATGACGTGCCGAGCCGCGCATCGCGCAGCGTCGCCGATGTGGTCCGAGCCAACGTCTTCACCCGGATCAACGCCATCCTCGGCGTGCTGCTGCTGATCGTCGTGGCCACCGGTTCGCTGATCAACGGCCTGTTTGGCCTGCTCATCGTCGCCAACAGCGGTATCGGCATCATTCAGGAGTTGCGGGCCAAGAAGACACTGGACAGTCTGGCGATCGTCGGGCAGGCCAAGCCGTGTGTGCGGCGACAATCCGGGACCGCCAATCTGGCGCCCAATGAGGTGGTGCTCGACGATGTCATCGAACTGGGACCGGGTGACCAGATCGTCGTCGACGGTGAATTGCTCGAAGCTGCCGCGTGCGAGATCGATGAGTCGCTGCTCACCGGAGAGGCTGACCTGATCGCTAAGAACGTCGGCGACCCGGTGATGTCGGGCAGCTTTGTCGTGGCCGGCACCGGGGCCTACCGCGCCACCAAAGTCGGACGGGAGGCCTATGCCGCCCGGCTAGCTGAGGAGGCCAGCAAGTTCACCCTGGTGAAGTCCGAACTGCGCAGCGGCATCAACAAGATCCTCCAGTTCATCACCTACCTGCTTGTGCCCACGGGCCTGCTCATCATCTACACCCAGCTGTTCCTGACCAACGTCGGCTGGCGAGAATCGGTGCTGCGGATGGTGGGCGCGCTGGTCCCGATGGTGCCTGAGGGTCTCGTGCTGATGATGTCGATCGCGTTCGCGGTCGGTGTTGTTCGGCTGGGCCGGCGCCAATGCCTAGTCCAAGAGCTACCGGCGATCGAAGGACTGGCACGGGTGGATGTGGTGTGCGCGGATAAGACTGGGACGCTGACTGAGAATGGAATGCGACTCTCGGAGGCAAGGCCGCTTGCCGGGGCGACCGTCGATGGGCTGAGCGCGGTGCTGGCCGCCCTGGCCGCCGATGACACCCGGCCCAACGCCAGCGTTGCGGCTATCGCGGAGGCCTACCCGAACTCGCCTGGCTGGAGCACGACCGCCGTGGCGCCGTTCAAATCGGCCACCAAGTGGAGCGGTGCATCTTTTCGTGATCACGGCAATTGGGTGATCGGTGCTCCCGATGTGTTGCTCGATCCGGCCTCGCCGGTAGCCGCGCAGGCCGAGGAGATTGGTGCGAGGGGGCTGCGGGTATTGCTGCTCGGCTCGGCTGAATGCCGCGTCGATGCCGCTGATGCGCCGGGCCGGGTGACCCCGGCAGCGCTTGTCGTCCTTGAGCAACGGGTGCGGCCGGATGCCCGTGAAACCCTGGATTACTTTGCTTCCCAGAATGTCTCGGTGAAGGTGATTTCCGGTGATAACGCTGTGTCAGTGGGTGCAGTAGCCGGATCACTCGGGCTGCACGGCGAGACCATGGATGCCCGTGAACTGCCCAGTGAGCCGGAGGCACTGGCCGACATGATGGCTGAATACACCACTTTCGGCCGGGTTAGACCCGATCAGAAACGCGCCATGGTGCACGCGCTGCAGTCTCGTGATCACACCGTGGCGATGACCGGCGACGGCGTCAACGATGTGCTGGCCCTCAAAGACGCCGATATCGGTGTGGCGATGGGCTCGGGAAGCCCGGCCTCGCGGGCAGTGGCCCAGATCGTGTTGCTGGACAACAGGTTTGCCACCCTGCCCTATGTGGTCGGCGAAGGCCGCCGGGTGATCGGAAACATTGAGCGGGTCTCGAACCTGTTCCTGACCAAGACCGTCTATTCGGTGCTGCTGGCCTTGCTGGTCGGGTTGGCCGGACTGGTGTCGCACTGGGGTCACACCGACCCACTGCTGTATCCGTTCCAGCCGATCCACGTCACCATCGCAGCCTGGTTCACCATCGGTATCCCCGCGTTCGTCCTGTCACTTGCGCCCAATAACGAGCGTGCCCGCACCGGCTTTGTGCGTCGGGTGATGACCGCTGCGTTGCCGGCCGGTGCAGTGGTCGGGATCTCAACGTTCATCTCCTATCTGCTGGCCTATCCGGGGCGGGACGGCACCCAGGCCGAGCAGACTCAGGCCTCGACCGGCGCCCTGATCACGCTGCTGATCGGTGCGCTATGGGTGTTGGCCGTGGTGGCCAGGCCGTACCAGTGGTGGCGCGTCGGATTGGTGGCGACCTCTGCACTGGGCTACCTGATCATTTTCGCCCTGCCATTGGCCCGGGAGAAGTTCATGCTCGATCCGTCCGACACGACCACGACGGCCACCGCGGTGCTGATCGGGCTGCTCGCCGCGGTGCTGATTGAGGCGTCGTGGTGGATCCAGGGGCGGGTACTGGGCGAACCCAGGGTCCTGTGGCGGTAGACGCCTACGGTGCGTAGATTGACGTCGGGGCTTAGTTTCGGCAACGAGACAACTCAGATGAGTCCCAGCATCGACGAGAAAGGTTAACCATGTCGTTTATCGACAAGGCCAAAGAAGCGATCAGCGAGAACCTGGACAAGGCCAAGGAAGTAATCAGCGAGAACGTCGACAAGGTTGAAGGCGCCATCGACAAGGCCGGCGACTTCATCGACGAGAAGACCTCCGGGAAGTTCTCCGAGACCATCGACAAGGTGCAGGGCGCGGCCCACAGTGCGGTGGATAAGGTCGCCGACGCCTCGGCCTCGGCCAAGGGTGCCGCAGCCGACGTCGCCGACAAAGCCAAGGGTGCCGCAGCCGACGTCGCCGATAAGGCCAAGGATGTCGCCGACAAGGTCGACCCGACGTAATTCCTAGATGGCGAAGGTCTCGGTTTCCGTAGACGTTCCGCTATCACCCGAAGAGGCCTGGCGGCATGCCTCTGACCTGTCGCGGTACAAAGAGTGGCTCATCATTCACCGGGTATGGCGGTCAAAGCTCCCTGACAACATCGACACGGGCACCGTTGTGGAGTCCATCGTCGAAGTCAAGGGCATGCCGAATCGCATCAAGTGGACCATCGTTGGCTTCACACCGCCGGAGTCCATGACACTTGACGGCGTCGGGGCAGGCGGGGTGAGGGTCAAACTGGTCGGTAAAGTTCGGCCCGCCGGCCAATCAGGGGCTAGGGGTGCGAAACGGCATGGTGTCGAACGCGACGGTGCCGCCTCCGTCGTCACCATGGACATCCACCTCGGCGGCCCCGCCCTGTTCGGCCCGATCGGCATGCTGGTCGCCGCGGCACTGCGAAGTGATATCCAGTCATCACTGGACCGGTTCGTGGCGGTGTTCGCCTCGGGCGCATCCAACTAGACTCGGATCGTGCCGGACGGTTATCAGTACGGGATCGACTTCAGTGCCATCGATGCGATCGATATTCACACGCACGTAGAAATCGACGCTGAGGGCCGGTGTGCCTACGACGACGAACTCGCGCAAGCCACCGATCGCTACTTCAACCTCGGACCGGATCGCATCCGCCGGGTGGACGATCTTGCCGAGCACTATCGTCGGCGCAACACCGCTGCGGTGGTGTTCACTGTCGACGCTCGGACCGCTTCCGGCCACCGATCCAACTCTGTCGAGGAGCTGATCGAGGGTGCTGCACGTAATAACGACGTGCTGATCCCGTTCGGGAGTGTGGATCCGTGGGGATCCGACGCGGCGCGGCGGGTGCGTGAGCTCACCGACGACTTCGGTGCGCGGGGTTTCAAGTTCCACCCGAGTCTGCAGGGCTTCAAGCCCAACGACCGAAGGTTCTATCCGATCTACGAGGCGATTGCCGCCGCTGGTGTGCCCGCTCTGTTCCACACCGGCCAGACCGGACTGGGCTCCGGACTTCCGGGCGGTCACGGTATCAAGTTGCGTTACTCCGATCCGATGCTGCTCGACGATGTCGCAGCTGACTTTCCGGACCTGACGATCGTGATGGCGCACCCCGCCGTTCCGTGGGTGGACTCCCAGATTGCGATTGCCTCACACAAGGCGAATTGCTACGTTGACCTCTCCGGCTGGTCACCCAAATACTTTCCGCCCCAGCTGGTTCGCGCGATCGGACGTCAGCTGCGTACCAAGGTGCTGTTCGGCACCGACCATCCCTATATCGAACTGGAGCGCTGGCGGCGCGATTTTGACACCCTCGATATTGATCCGGAGACACTGCCGTTGATCCTGAAGGGCAATGCCATGCGAGTGCTGGGAATCACCGACTAGTCGGTCTGGCGAAGCTCGCCCGATTGAGATGTGCGTTGTCCCTGGCGCAATGTCGCAAGCAGTTCGTGGTACGGGCCGACCAGGTAGGCGGTGTCCCCGGCATGCAGGCGAGTGTCCCGGTGTGGATGCATCTCGGTCGGCGCACCGACGCGTTCGATGGCAATGACCCGGGTCTGGGTCGACAATTCGAACATCGCAGTGCCGTCCAATTCGCTGTTTGTCCGCACCTGTACCCCGCCGACCATAAAGGAGCGCTGGCCTACGGAGAAGGTGCCGAGGACATCCAAACCCATTGCAGCCCCGATGAACCATGGCGTGGCGAGGTCGACGGTGGAACGCACATGCTCGAATCCGAGTCGGTGGCCAACCGCAGCGCCGAGGTCGCGGTCATAGATCCGCAAAACGATCCGCGGACGTTCACTGCTTTCTGACTCAGGTGCCCGGCGTGGGCCGAGTATCTCCTGTAGCACGATCCCAATTTCGATGTTGACCACATCATCCTCGGTCAACACCGCGATAGCGCGGGCATGTTCGGCACGGGCTGCAGCGAGTGTGGTGCGCAGGGTGGCATCACCGAAGACCACCGGAATGTTGAGTTCGGCTGCCAACGCGAGGTATCGGTTGTCCGCGTTGCGCTCAATGACCACCACATCGTGGCCGGCTTCCTTCAGCACTCCGGCTACCCGGGTGCCGAATGATCCGAGGCCGACGACCACGAAATGCGAGCGAAGGTGCCGGGCCTTCTGGCGGCCGGCCGATTGCGCAAGCCGGCGGGATACCAGAACATCGGCGACGAAAGACACCACCACCGCGATGGTCGCCAAGCCGCCGAGCATCATCACCACACCCCACAGCCGAAGCCACACGTGTTGATGCATGAAGTTGAAATCGCCGTAGCCGACGGTGGCCAGCGTTTCGGTGGAGAAGTACAGCGCATCCATCCACGTCATCGAGGGATTTCGGAAACAGAAGCGCAGGATGAGCGTCGAACTGAACAGCAGCGTCAGTAATACAGCAAGGGCTCGGTAGAAGGTCGGGTTGATGTCATCGCGGAACGCTCGCACGGCGTCGAAGGCACGGCCCAGTGGTGACCGTCTCCTAGGGGCAGGCTCACCCTGCCGGACTATTCCGAGTCCCTGCTCGGCGAGTTCCTCGGCGCGACCGATCATGGTGATCCAATCACCTGCGTGCACAGGCACATCCAGCTGTGGGCAGGCGATCACCTCGCCCGGGCTGGGGGAGTCCTCTCCGCGGATGATGGCGACTGGGGCGAGGCGTCCATAGATCTCCCGCAATGTGCCATCCCGCGGCGCGGCCGCACTTGAGACGACGAAGTTCACCGCACCGACCGGGATCGGATGCTCGGTCCGTCCCAGTAGGGCTTCCACCACCGATGGCGCTGCCAGATCGGCGACATCGAGTACCGCACCCGGTCCGTTCCCACCACTCATAGCCTGGTGCAGAACGGAGTTGGCCAATCGAGCAACCACCCGTACATGCGGGTTGGCACGACGGGCCAAGAGAGCCACCTCAAGGTTCAAGGCGTCATCCCCGGAAGCACAGATCACGGCGCGCGCGGTCTCGATCTCCGCCGCGGCCAGGCCGCTCGGCGACTCCAGCGTCATCACGCTGATCTCGGCATCACTCAACTCGCCGATGATCCGAGTCGCCAGCGCATCGTCACCACAAACGATGATGTGACCGCGCATGGGCAAAACGCTACTTGGAAATCGCCATCACGTTCACAAAGCCATCGCGCCCCGCCGTCAAGCTCCCAATTTCGGGGCCCATTTCTAGGGTTCCAAGTCGAAGTCGGCGAAGTCGAAGCCCGGCACCACAACGCAGCTGACCAGGCTGGGCTCGGCACCATGAGTTCGGGCCCGCTGCCAGTGTCCGGCGGGCACCAGCAGCTGAGGGTGCTGGCCTGCCTCGATATCCGAGCCGAGGAGGACGGTTTTCGCGCTGTCCCTGCCGGGACCGAACTCGAGAGCCACCGGGCTACCACGATGGTGCAGCCACAGCTCGGCGCTTCGTACCGTGTGCCATGCCGACTCCTGGCCGGGCAACAGGGCGAAGAGAATTGCCGTGCCGGCCGCGCGGGGTCCGTCGTAGTGCGACGGCAGTGTCGGTGGTTCCAGTGTCAGATCACTGCGCCAGGTTTCGCGAAACAAGCCCCCCTCGGGATGTGGAGCCAAATCGAGCCGGCGAACCCACTCCGGTATTTCTGTCATCGCGCTGTCTGCCCTCGCTTGCGTCGTGCCCACACCGGGTCGACGGTAGCGGTTAGGGTTTGACGATGGCAGGTATGCGCCCCGGGTGGTTGGTGGCGCTGTCGGCGGTCGGCCTCGCTATCAGTGCATGGCTGCCCTGGTTGACCACCTCTGTCGGGGGCGGCGGCCGAGCCAGCGCTATCGGGGGAACCTTCGGGAGCATCGTGTTGCCGCCGCGGTTCGGGGCGGGCCAGTTGATTGTGCTGTTGTCCTCGGTGCTGATCGTTCTCGGGGCGATGGTTGGTCGTGGTCTATCCCCGCGGATGGCCAGTGCCGCCGCGGTTGTGATCGCGTCACTGGTTGCCGTCCTCACGTGGTGGTACGTGCGCACCAACGTCGCACCGCCACTGGCCGCCGGCTACGGGCTTTATATCGGTGCCGTATGCGCACTCGCGGCGCTGGTGTTTTCGATCTGGGCACTGTTCTCTGCCCTGTTCAACGATTAGACAGGGTGATAGTTCGGGATGTGTTATCAGCTCGCCGGTAGGCTGTGGCAGGTTTCGAAGGGAAGCAGATGGGCAAAATAATGGGTTCGACGCGGTTGGCGTTGGGAGCCGTGTTGACGGCCGCGCTTGCGATGACCGGTTGCTCGGCTTCGGGGCCCAGCGCGGACAAATGTTCTTCGGTCTCGGCCCAACTGGTCGACATCCCCACCCGCACCGATCAGGAGCCGAAGATGCGCATTCCACTGCCGCCAGGTTGGGAGCGCACTACCAAGATGGACAGTGAGTCCATTCGGTTCGCGATCCGCAACCCCGCTCTGGCCGCCGACGGCTTCACCCCCAACGCCGTGGTGACCTTGCAGAAGACCGGTACCGATATCGGCAAATCCGAGAAGGTTCTCGAGGCTCAGAACGACCAGTTGGCCAAGAAGCTGAAATTGACGGATATGAAGGCCAGCCCCGTTGAATTGTGCGGCGCGCCGGCCCTGTCCGCGACCTATACCGCTCCGGAGGTGAAGCTGGGCCCGAAGACCCCGCCAATCCCGCCGCGCAAAGCGAGCTCGCTGAGTTCTGTCTACAAAGGTCGTGACATCAACTACATCGTGATGTTGACCGTGCAGACGATCAAACCGGATAACCAGACCTTCAATGCGGATTCGGCGATGATCCTCAAGGGATTCCAGCTACTTCCACCTGGCTGATGGCCACTTTGGCGCCGGAGAGCCGCTGACCGCAGCGGTCACACGCCAGCTCGCCGGCGAAGGCTGCACCGCAGCCGCGGTGGGTGAGCACCACTGCCGGTCCCTCCGGTGCATGGAACCACCGCTGAGCCCATTGCAACGCCGCCACCATCACCGGCAGGAAAGCGCGACCTTTGTCGGTCAGGAGATATGCACCGCGTTCCTCGCCGGACCGGTCGGCCACCGGCATGCTCGCCAGTACTCCGATACCGCAGAAAGTCTGTAGCCGTTGGGCAAGCAGGCTCGGTGGGGCACCGAGTTGGGTCTGGAAGTCGGTAAACCGCGTCGTTCCCAGAAATGTCGACAACAGGAGCGCAGCGGCCCAGCGGTTGCCCAGCACGCTCATGGTCTCGGGGAACAGCCCGGCCTGCCGGGCGGCTGTCCCGGAGTCCGATCGCCGTCGGGTCGTCGCCGCAGGCGCCGACCGGCCCCACTGCCCGCTGAGCCCTAGGGCGAGTTCTACGTCGGTTGAGTAAACGGGATTCTGACAACCCGAGCAGCGCAGCAGCGGGGAGAACTGCGCGCCGCAGTCAGCGTGCCGCATGGCCGGCAATTGCTCGGCGTGCCCGGGAACCCAGGTGCGTTCCCACTCCCAAACTGACAGCAACACCGGCCACAACGACCGACTGCGTGGGGTGGTGAGGTATTCGGTACGCGCGCGAGTGGATCGATACGCGTGGCGGGCCAGCAGTCCCTCCTCGACAAGCAGTCTCAACCTCCCGGTCAGCACCGAATTCGAGACCGGCAAACGGGTCATGAAGTGGCTGTATCGACTGGCACCCATTAACGCCTGCTGAATGATCACCAGGTTCCACTCGTCGCCGAGTAGGCCCAGCATTCGCCCGATAGCATTGGCGCCGCCGCGCTCCAGCGCGGCGGGCTCGTCGACATCCGGCACTACAGTCCGACTGCCTCAGCGGCCGAGTCGGACTCATGCCACCGACGTACAGCTGATCCGGCAACCCAGGTCGAATGTGTTCCGCTGGAAATCCGTTCGGGCAGTTGCAGTTTGCAAATCGGCCCGTCGTCGAGTCGCGCGGCGTCAAAAACCAGACAGTAGGACGCGTCGGCGTTCATATCGCTGGTCAGGGTGACCAGATAGCCGTCGTCCTCGCCTCTGCTGTCCACTCGTGGGGCCATTGCGGTCTCGCTGCCGTACACGCCGTCGGCAAAACGGTAGTGGCGTTCGTCGCCGGTAATCACGTCGTGGCGAACCAGGCCGTCGAATAGAAACCATCCCGGCTTTCCGGTTGCCGCATAGGCGTATCGGTAGGACTCGCCAGCGTGGGCAGCGTTGATCGTGCCGAACTCGGAAATGTTATCGCTCAACGGTTCCTCAGTCACGCCGCCGGTGACGAGATTGAGCCGCCAGCGGTGCAGCCGAGTCTGCATCCGGTCAAGTGCCAGGAATCGAAACGCACGCTGCCACTTGGTTCCGGTGCCATTATCGACGGGTTCGGGATCACCCTGGAAGAACCCGTCGAGCACGATCTCATCGCCGTCTTCGTAGGCATTGGTGAAGTGCAGAACGAATGTCGGATCGGCCTCGAACCATCGGATGTCAGCAGCGTCTCCCCTACGGGGAAGCACTCCGAACCGCGACGGCATATCCCGATGGAAGCGGGCGACGTGGATATCCCGTTCGAGGAGTTCCGGCTCCCAGAAAAGCGGAAAGTCGTTGAAAATAGCGTAGTTTCGGGTGAAAGCCATATCGTGAGGCAACCGTGGTCCCGGCAGTGGAATGTCGACATAGTGCACCAGGTCGTTATTCGAATCGACCACTCCGTAGTGCAGATACGGGGATCGCTTGCCGTAGTTGAAGAACAACATCTCATCGGTGCGGTCGTCGACCTTCGGGTGTGCCGACACGCCCCAGCCGGAGGGAAACGCGCCGTTGAACGTCTCCCTACCCAGGGTGTCGGCCGTGTAAGGGTTCACGCGATAGAGATCGCCACACTGATAGAAGCTCGTCAGTGCATTTCCGCGGTGCACCACCACATCGGTACTTGAGGCGTCCTTGAGTAGCGTTCGCGCACCCCAGCCATGGTCGACCTTGGCCAGCGACAGCGGTTCGGCCAACCCGGGCCACAGCGGGCCACCAGCTTCATTCTCGGCGGCAAACGCCTCGGTGCGGACGAAACGGTTGCGGTAGAACGCTTTTCCGTCCCGGAATCCGACGATGTGCAGCATCGCGTCGCCGTCGAACGGGTGGTAGGACTTCAGCGCCGGATGCAACGGGTTCTCGGTATTGCGGAGATAGATTCCGTCGAGGTCGGTGGGGATCTCGCCCTCGACGACCTTCACGTCGTCGGCTCGCCACTCGGTGGTCTGAGGACGCCACGGTCCGGTCCGATACGGGTGGTCATCATCTTCGGGCAGCGTGGACAGAAACTTGCCGACGATATCAACGTCCATTACCGGGTCCTGTCAGTTCGTTGTCGCCAGCACCGATGACGAAACTGACCGTGGTTGCCGTGCTGCCGCCGAAGTTGAGCGTGCCGAACCGCCGGGCGCCGTCAACCTGATATTCACCGGCGAGTCCGCTGACCTGTTTGGCGGCATCCAGCATCATCCGAATGCCGGAGGCGCCGACTGGGTGGCCGCCGCCGATTAGGCCGCCACTCGGGTTGATTGGCAATCGTCCGCCGATCTCGATATCGCCGCTCTCGACAGCCTTCCAGGACTCGCCCGGCTCGGTCAGTCCGATGTGGTCGATCGCGAGGTATTCGCTGGGGGTGAAGCAGTCATGCACCTCGAAGCCATCGAGATCGTCAAGATCAACTCTCGCTCGGCCGAATGCATCGTGCACGGCTGCGCGCACATGCGGAAGCACGTAGGGATCACCGGCGTCGCGCTCGAGTTTCTGACGCAGCCCCAGCCCGACGGTGCGGTGCCCCCAGCCCTCGATCAGGCCGATTGGTCGAACTCCCGGGTGCTCGCGCAGGAATTCATCGCCGACCAGCACGACGCCGGCGCCGCCGTCGGTCATCTGGCTGCAGTCGAACCGGCGGATCCGGCCCTCCACAGTCGGGTTCACCGCGTCGTCTGAGCCGCTGGCCACCAGATCGGGCACCTGCCAGTCGCGGGTCTGAGCGTTGGGGTTGCGGCGGGCGTTGGCGAGGTTGATCGCCGCGATGGCGTGCAGGTGAGTGTCGTCGATACCGAAGCGCCGGTCATAGGCGTCGGCAACCTCGGCGAACATCGACGGCCAGAGGAACTTGGCGTCCGCACCCTCATGGCCCGTCCAGGCGGCTGCCCCGAGATGCTGGGCCGCGGTGTCGCCGGGCACCGTCTTCTCCAGCTCGACTCCAACCACCAGCGCGGTTCGGTAGTTGCCGGCTCGCAGGTCGGCGATCGCTGCCAGTGCAGCAACGCTGCCCGACGCGCACGCAGCCTCATGCCTGGTTGCCGGAGTGCTCCAGAGCCCCTCGCAGACGGTCGCCGGCATAGCCCCCAGGTGCCCCTGCTGAGCGAACATCTCCCCGAAGGCGTTGGCGACGTGCACGACGTCGATATCGGCGGTGTCGATCATGGCTTCTGCCAGGGTCTGATCGACGATTTCGCGGGTCAGGTCGGCGAAATCCCGACCCTCGCGGGTGAGATTGCGGGCGAAGTCGCTCTGATAGCCGCCGAGTATCCACACGTTTCTAGTCACATGACCAAAATTACTACAGTTAACAGAGCGCCGCGGCGCATTTGCCGAGGTGGCCGGGTGGCAGCGATGCCCCCGCAGACCCGGCTCGTGCAGTCCTGGTCGGCGGGGGCCCGGATACCGCAGCCGGACTTGCATCGAGCAAACTTGCCCGTTACTGTCTCTTATATCAGTCTCAGCGTTACACTATGAAATGTTAAGTTCGCTGGCGTCCGCCGCGGACACAACCGGAGGGGATACAGTATGACCACCAATACTCGGCCAGTCGCGTTGACCGGAGCGGCTCTGGTCGCCGCCGGCGCGCTGTTTGTCGCGACGCCCACGATTGCCGCCACCCACGAGCTCGCAGCCGTGTCGGCACCCAGCGTGGCGACAGTGTCATCGGCTTTCCAGCTGATGGCGCATTCCGAATGGCAGGGTCACGGGGGATCCAGCAATCAGTCGCATGCCTCCAGTGCGGCTGAGGTCGATGATGACGGCGAGGACGTCGAGGGGTCCGGCGAAGATCACCACCACGGTGGCGGTTTCGGCGGGTTTGGCAATATCGGTGGCTTCATCACCAATTATCTGGACAACAACCAGGCGCAGGTCCTTGCCGTGACGGCAGGGATCCCGGTGTTCAACCTCGGCCCGGTCGCGGTTGGTAACTCGCTGTTGGCCAACGCCTACTACAGCGGTTACAACGGTTCGGCCGTGGGCGTTCCGGGGGTCGTCGCCTATGTCACCAGCCAGCTCGGCACCACCCCGACCAACCTCCTGCAGGGCGTCGTGCTTGGTCTGACCTCGCTGACGCCGGTGATCAACCTCGGCCCGGTCGCGATCGGTCACGGTCTGCTCGCCACCGCCTACTTCAGCGGTTACAACGGTTCGGCCACCGGCCTGCCGGGCGTGATTTCTTACGTCACCAGCCAGCTCGGGATTCAGGCGCCGGCTCCGGCCAGTGCTGTGAGGGCATCTTCGGTTGCTGCTCCGTCCGTGGTGTCCGCGCGTGCGGCCGCGGCTGCTGATAACAGTGCGGCCGGTACCGCTCAGGCGGATGCCGCCAGCGCCGGTCGTTCGACGGCCGGTCGTCTGACGGCAAAGGCCGCCAGCGCTGCGGGTCAGGCCAAGGCGAGCGCTGCCCGTGCGGCCCGCTCGGCTGCCAGCGCGAGCTGACGTACTGCCTAGAAGAACGAAGGAGCCCCGAACCTATGAGGTTCGGGGCTCCTTCGTTGTGGGCATGCGCGCCGCACTCGGGGCGCTTCGGTGCCCCCGGCAAGACTCGAACTTGCGACACCGGCTTTAGGAGAGCCGTGCTCTATCCCCTGAGCTACGAGGGCGGGATCGGCTGAAAGCTTACCGCCCGCCGCTGTTCGCAACTGTCGTCATGACCGCAATGCGTTGATGACCTGCGCGAAGTAATCGCCGTGGTAGTCCTGGACGGTCAGATACGTGACCCCGTAGGTGTCGCGGCGCTCGCGCAGTACGTCGGCAATATGGCGTGGGGTTCCGCTCAACACGGTGGGCATGGCCATGAGTTGCTCATCGCTCGCGTCCGGGAAGTAGGCCCGCGTGAGCGTGAGATCGGGTATCCCCGAGGAATCGGTGGGCACCGCGGTGATCGCGAGGTTGAGTTCAAGCTCTTCGAAACGATCACCGGCGGCGGCACGAACGAAGTCGACTCGTTCGCCCAGTGGATCGTCGCCGGCGTTCTCGGGGATGCCGCCGCCGGTGAGGCCGATGATGTCGGCATGCTGTGCGGCGATCGTGAGCACCTTGTCGCCGTTGCCGGCGATCAGGAGCGGGATCGACGGTGCAGCACCTTTGAGATAGGTCGTCACATGACGCAGATGTGCAACGCGTTCTCCGGCGCTCGGATAGGGAATCTCGGCGGCTTCGAACTCTTCTCGGACATATCCGGTCCCGAGGCCCAACTCCAGTCGGCCATCGGAGAGCAGATCGGTGTCGACTGCGTCGCGTGCAAGTAGTGCAGGCGAGTAGAAGGCGGCATTGAGGACGAAGGTACCGACCCGAATGGTCCTGGCGGCGTCGGCGGCAGCCACCATCGCGGGGAAGGGTGCGGGTGCGCCGATGTGATCGGGAAAATGAACGACATCGAATCCGAGACCCTCGAACTTACGTACCTTCTCGCGCAGCCGATCTGACGATTTGATGGAGCGCAGCCCAATACCGAAGCGGAAGTCTTTAGTCATTGGCGCATCAGATTAGTGGAAACTCGGCGATCACCTGACCGGTGGGCTGGTTTGCACCCGATCCGGATTCCACGGTGAATCTGAGTTTTGTCGAGTTCCCGAGATTGGTCAGCACAGCCGTCGTCGACGGGGCTACCGCCTCAGCGTCCATGGTGCCGGCCGATGTCGCGCCACTGTCGCTTACCAGCCACATCTGGTAGACCGTTCCCGGCGAGGGTGGCGGCACGTCGGTCATCACCAGCACGCCGGCGTTGCTGTTCCGAGAGAACACCACGGTCGCATTGCCGCCCGCCGGGATGGGACCGGAGATGGTGTGGACATCGGATGCTGCGAACACCTGCTGCGCGGTCGACGGTCCCGGCGCGGGCGGCCGCAGCGACATCCCGATTCCTGCCGCGACCAGACCGACCGCCAACGCTGCGGCGGCGGACATCCATACGGTGCGCCGGCGTCGTGACGGCAGGCCGCGCACGTTATCGTCGGCGACTGCTGATAGCAGTCGACCACGCAGGTCGGCCGGTGGCTCCTCGGCACTAGCTGCCGAGACAACGGCCATGGTCTCGCGGATCGCGCGGACTTCGTCGTAGAAGGCGTCGGCCGTCGATAGGCCTGCGGTTGCCAATGTGTTCTCGAGCGCGTCGCGTTCGTCGTCGGACAATGCATGAAGTGCGTAGGGAACTGCCAGATCAAACGGGTCTGCGCCAGGAAAGTCTGATTGAGTCATCGTCGCCTCCTCACCGAACACCAAGGCAGTTGCGCAGGCTACGAAGCGCATCGCGCATCCGAGACTTCACCGTGGCCAGATTCGCCGACAGGCGTTCCGAGACCTGCACATAGGTCAACCCCTGGTAGTAGGCGAGCTCGATGCACTCACGTTGAAGGTCGGTCAGGCCGTCGAGGCATGCGGTGACCTGCCGACGTTCCTCACCGGAGATCACGGCGGCACTGACGTGATCGGCGGGACGTTCAATGTTCGTTGCACCGTAGCGCGAATCACGTTGGGTGGCAGCCTGTTCGGCGCGCACCCGGTCAACCGCCCGGCGGTGAGCCAGTGTCAGCAGCCAGGCCAGTGCACTGCCTGAGGCCGGGTCATAGCTTTCCGCGGTCCGCCAGACCTGCAAGTAGACGTCCTGGGTGGTCTCTTCGCTGTATCCGCGGTCGCGCAGTACCCGGGCGACCATCCCGTATACCTGGGACCGGGTGGCGTCGTAGAGGGCGGCGAAGGCCTCGGAATCGCGCTGGGCGACGCGACGCAGCAGCGCGCCGAGGTCGGCGGAGCTCACCGGCCATCTCCGCTCGTTAGGGGTGCCATTGACGGGAAGCGTATCTGGGCGGTCAAGCCTGCGGTCCAACAATCGGCGGTCAAGCAGTTGTGTCACGAGGTCGCCCACGAGCGGCTGTTTCCGGCCCAGCCGGCCGCCGCGGTATTGGCGGTCGCAGTTCGTGGAATCCGATCCGACCGCGAGATGGCCGTGCGGGGCGCCGCCGGCATACCGCGCATACGCAGCACGAGGGACTGGAATCGCAAGCTCAACGCCGTCATGTGCGGGGCCAGTGGATTGGTGACCTGCATTATCAGGATCTGTCCGGCCGTTGCCCGGCGTCGGGCGCCCCGCCAGGTAGCCACTGTCGCGGCATGATTATCGCGGTGTTGCGAGACCGTCAGGTCAAGCTTTGCACCAGGTTGCGGAGCGCTGACAAGGAGGTAGCCGTCATCGGTGTGTCCACCTGATTGTCTCGTCGCCCCGATGACCGGCACCGGACCGTCCTCGCCGGGCGGAACGAGATAGGCGGTGCGCTCACCGGTCGTGCTCTGCACCTCGGCCACGACACAGCGCAGCGCGCCGCCCGCGTCATGACACCAGAACAGGCTCAGCGGGTTGAACGCGCGACCGAGAACCCGCGGCAACAGCAGTGCGGTGATCCGGCCGCCGTTGAGAAATACTCCGTTGGTGGCCAGAAAGGCATCGACCCGCTGCCGCAGGGTCTCATTCGGCCCGCCGTGGAGGTGGTCAACGCCGTCGAAACTGGCGAATGGCCGCAGCCACCACGGCAGCCGTGGCAATTCGTCGATGTCGACGAACCAGGTGTAGCTGCGACGCTCGGCGTAGTGCGCAACCGGAGATCGATGCAGGTGGGTGACCCGGGTGGGGTAGATCGCGGGAGTCGTTGCCGGCTCGACGAGGTCGGTCATGAGGTTGGTCACGAAGCGTATTCGGAGCAGTCCCGGCTGAGGATGGGTCCCCGGGGCGGGGTGTGACCGCAATCACTCTTATCAGGTCATCGGTGCCAGGCGCAGGCCGCGGCCACCAGGCCGGCCACCAACGCCGAGGTCGCCGGGGTCAGACCGTCCTCGCCGGGCAGTTGGCTGCGTGGACTCGTCCCACGTACCCGGGAGGACAGTTCCAACTGCGCGCCGCCGCCGCGAACTCGGTTGACCGGGTTATCGGGGTGCAACCCGCGTAACTCCGGGGGAATGGCATCGAGGTCGGTCACCACCTGATAGCCGGGAACCGCGATGCAGCGTGCGAGGAGTCCGGCGAGTTCGCGGTTTTGGCCGCCGGCCAGGATCTGCGTGCTGCGGTCCACTCGGCCGTAGCCGTGCAGTGACACCACGACGTCGACGTGGTCCAGAAACTCGGCCAGCATCGGTGACTGCTGAGGGAGGTAACGGGCCGACGGTAGGTGGTGTGGGTAGTCGCGGGGGTGCCGCAGCAGATACACCGATGCCCCACACAGCTCCGCGGCGCGTTCGGCGATCACATCAGTCATCTGCTCGAGACCCCCGCCGTGGATGGCCATGAAGCCGAAGCTGGACCGCAACGTGCTGGTTTCGGTGACGTCGGGATCGGCTAGCAATTCCGAAAGCGTCTGTGGTCCAGAGTCTTTCGTCTGGGACTTCGACATCGGCCAGTGTGCGGGGTCCCAGCGGCGCAGGAACTCGATCCACTGATGTGGTAGCCCGTGGTGCAGTGCGCCACTGATGATGCGGTCCAGATAGCCCGGGCGCGGAGCGCCGGCCTGAACGCGGTGATCGATGTAGACCCAGGGCGTCGCAGGGCCATCCACGGTTCGAACGGTCAGCCTGTCGCGCCGGTAACGCTCGGGAACGCCTTCGGCGCGATCGAGGTTTGTCAGATCGCGATCGGTCAACGTCCACAACACTCCGTGGACCGTGCTCCCGATGAACGGCTCCAGGGTCGCGACTCCACGCTCATTGATCAGCCAGTCGTGGTCGGCCAGCACCGCCGGGCGCGGGTCTACCGCACCCGGGCAGCGGTCCGCCATCTGCTCCGCGCACAGGTTGGACCCGTAAGCGAAGTAGGTGTGCCGTTCCATCAGGAGAGTGTGAGGTAGATCAGCGCCACGTTCAGCAGCGTAATGATCGTTGCGACCGACCAGCCCGTGACTGTGGTCAGCCGGGAGTTGGCGTCGGTGCCCATCAGGTCGCGGCTGGAGGTCAGACGCATCAGTGGCACTAATGCGAACGGGATTCCGAAGGACAGCACCACCTGTGAGAGCACCAGCGCATAGGTGGGATTTATGCCGCTGGCCAGGACCGCGAGCGCGGGAACCAGGGTGACCAGACGGCGTACCAGGAGCGGAAAGGACTTGCGTAGCAGACCCTGCATGATCATCGCACCGGCAAAGGAACCCACTGATGTCGAAGCCAACCCCGAGGCCAGAAGTCCGATGGCAAACAACAGTGCCACCACCGGGCCCAAGGTGTCACCGACTGCGGCATGCGCGCCCTCGATGGTGTCGGTGCCGACGCGGCCGCGCAGGTTGGTCGCCGCCACCAGCAGTAGGGCGAGGTTCACGGTTCCGGCGAGAAGCATCGCGATGCCGACGTCCCAGCGGGTCGCCCGCAGGAGCACGGCGCGCGCGGTGCCGGGTCCGGGATGGCCGTGCCGATCGCGCGCTAGCCCGGAATGCAGGTACACCGCGTGCGGCATGACCGTCGCCCCGAGCATGGCCGTGGCCAGCAGGACGCTCTCCACGCCGTCGAAGCGAGGAATAAGTCCGCCAATCACGTCGGTTGCGGGCGGTGGGTTCACCACCAGGCTCGCCACGAACCCGATGGTGATGACCAACAGCAGGCCGGTGATGACCCGTTCGAATACCCGCTGTCCTTTGCGGTCACCGATCTCCAGCAGCAGCAGGGATACCGCGCCGGTGATCACGCCACCCAGCACCAGGGGTAGTCCGAAGAGCAACCGCAGGGCGATCGCGCCGCCGATGATCTCGGCCACATCGGTGGCGATGGCGACAAATTCGGCCTGGAGCCAGTAGGCGATGCGGGTCGAGGTACGGGTCCTGTCGCGCACCGCTTCGGGCAGGGTTTGTCCGGTGACCAGTCCCAGTTTGGCGCTCAGGTATTGCACCAGGCCCGCCATCACATTAGCTGCGACGATCACCCACACCAGCAGGAAACCGAACCGAGATCCCGCGCTCACGTTCGCCGCGATATTGCCGGGGTCGACATAGGCGATCGCGGCCACGAACGCCGGCCCGAGCAGAGTCCAACCGGGTTTAACCGGGAGGCGGGTGTGGTCCTGTCTCACCGGCCGATCCACATGCCGCCGAGTCCAAATCCGAGCGGACCGTAGCCCCAGCCGGGATAGGGGTTCGTCAACGCCGGGTTGGGCGAAGTAACGATTGCCAAATGCCCGGGTGTCTGGCAGATCCGGGTATTGGGAGCGATATCGGTGCATTCCGGCACAGCGGTCGCCGGGGCAGCGGCAAGTACTGCGAATGCCAGTGCGATCGGCACGGCAGCGGTGCGCCTCACGTCACCGGTAGCCACGGCCATAACCGCCGATGAGCAACGCCGAACCGTAAAACTCGTCGTCCCACGGATACGGGTAGTCAGGCATCTGCGGTGCAGCGTCGATCTGGATATTGCCCGAAGGGCTGCAGGTGGTGACGGTGTCGCTGATGATCACCCCGTTCGATTCCGAGGGCTGCGGGCAGTTGGTGATCAGTTGGGTGTCGGCGGAGGCTACGGCGGAGCCAGCCATGACGAAAGTCGTTGCGGCAGCTAAGAATAACGCCGCGACGCTCCGGTTCGGCAAGGTCGGCATGATCCTCCGCTGCTGGACTCCTATGAGCCCTTTCGTCCAGCGTACAGCCCTTTGCCGGTCACCAGCGGCAGCTCCAGAGTGGTGCGGATACCGGGTGCCGCAGCCACCACTGCGGGTATCGCGTTGACAATCCGCGTCGCGGTGGCAAGCACCCCAGCGTGGTTATGGTCGCCGTTGGGGCTACTCAAGCAGAGGTCCAGGGTGTAGCTCGGCTCACCGGTGATCTCAATGCGGTAGCTGCCACCCTGTTGCGCGGGTTGCGGCCAGTCCGGACACATGTCGTCGCGCAGCCGGGTGACATGCTCGAGAACTACCGCCGGCGCTCCGTTGACGAGGCCGATCACCTCGAAGCGCAGTGCGGCGGCAGTGCCCTTGGCGATATGTCCGGAGGCGATGTCGAAAGCTTCCGGTGCCGGCTCTCGGATGTACGTCTCCTCCAGGCCGTCGAGTTCCACTCCGAGACCTGCGGCGAGCTGTCGCACCACCGAACCCCAGCCGATGCTCAACACGCCAGGCTGCAGCAGCATCGGGATTTCGTCCATCGGCTTGCCGAAGCCCATGACGTCGAACATCACCGTTGCGCTGTCGTAGGTGTCGTAATTGATGATCTCCATGCAGCGCACCTGCTCGATGCTCTGACAGGTGCCCATCAATGCCAGCGGGACCAAGTCGTTGGCGAAGCCGGGGTCGATCCCGCTGACGTAGAGACTCGATTTGCCCTCGCGTGCCGCGTCTTCCAGGGGAGCGATCATCTCGTTGGGGATCACCTGCCAGGGATACTGCAGGAACACCGGGCCGCTGCCGACGACGTTGACACCCGCGGCGAGGATCCGGCGGTAGTCCTCGAGGGCCTCGACCAGTCGATTGTCGGCCATCGCGGTGTACACCGCACAGTCGGGCTTGGTGGCCAGGACTTCGTCGAGATCGGTGCTCGCCTTGACTCCCGTCATGGTGTCCAACCCGACCAGTTCGGCAGCGTCCTTGCCGGCCTTGGCGTCAGAGGACACCCATACGCCGGTGAGTTCGAAATCGGGGTTGGTGATCAGCGTCGTGAGCGCGTGCCCACCGACGTTGCCGGTACCGATCTGTGCGACGCGAATTGGCCCGCTCTTGGTCATTCGGTTCTCCTCAGCGCTCGGGACTTGAGAGATATGGTCGGGACTCAGGGATGTGGTCAGGACTTCAGAGATGTGGTCGGGACTCAGAGATCCGGGATGGGCAGATCGAGGTTCGGAACCATCAGTCCGCCGTCGACCTCGATCATCTTTCCGGTCAGGAAACTGCCTGCCGGCGATGCAAGGTAAACGGCCGCTGCGGCGATATCGAGCGGCACGCCGAGACGACGCATCGGGGTGGCCTTCTCCATGGGTTCGCGCAGCGCATCATTAGACGCCACGACCTCCAGCGCCGAAGTCATGATGGATCCCGGCGCGATCGCATTGACCCGAATCCGCGGGCAGAGGTCCAGCGCGGTGAGCCGGGTGTACTGGGCCAGTGCGGCTTTCGCGGTGCTGTAGGCCGCGAAGCCCCGACCCGCTGTGCGGCCCATCGTCGAGGTGATGTTGATGATATTGCCGCCACCGGAGTGCTCCAGCATCAGGGGCACGGCGGCGACAGTCAGCGCATGCGCGGTCAGCACGTTGAAGGTGAATGCGTCCCGCATCTCCTTGACGCTGGTGGTCAGCAGCGTGTTAGGCATGCTGCCGCCGACGTTGTTCACCACGATGTCGAGCCTGCCGAACGCCTCCACCGCCTTGGCGGCCAACTCAGCTGTTGACTCGGGCTGAGCGAGATCGGCGACGACGATATGCGCGCGCCGGCCGGCCGCCTCGATCTGCGCCGCCACCGACTCCAGTTCGGACTGGGTGCGGGAGGCGATCACGACGTCGGCGCCGACTTCGGCGAAGGCCACGGCAATCGCGGCTCCGAGCCCACGCCCGGCCCCGGTGACTACGGCTACTTGTCCGTCAAGGCGGAAACTGTCGAGGATCACGTCGGCTCTCTTCCCATGTCGGCGATCACCGTAACAATATTGGCGAGACAGCTGAACCCGAATGTCGAACGTTTTTGTAACACGTTCTACTTCTTGG
>JBAXIA010000045.1:0-20684 GCA_037138615.1 Mycobacteriaceae bacterium
CCAGCGGGTCGGTGTTCTCCAACACGGCGTGCACCAGGGTGCCGAACTTGGCGCCGGTCGGAAGGTCCGCCATCGGCGAGGCCAGATCGGATCCCTGGGCCGGAGTCACCAGGGCGATATCGGGCACCTCGTCGTCGAGTTCGACCACCTCGGGCTCACTGCTCACCCCGGCGTTCTCCTGCGCCGAGCGCACCAGACCGGAATAGGACGTCCGTCGCCATGCGGTGTCGATGGAGCGGTGGAAGTGTCGGGCTGCCAGATCATCGGGCGGCGGCTCGGTCGGCAGCTCCACCAGCGGGGCGATCACGGCCTCCTCGATCACCGGTCCCCCGGCGGCCTCCCATTCCCGGAAGCGTTCCCATGCCTCATCGTCGGTGACGGTCAGCGGGTCGCAGCGGATACCGACCGTGGTTTCGCCCGGGCGGCGGTCCCGCATCAACCGTGACAGCCCGCCGTTGGGCTCGTCCTTCGACGGCGCCCACCACGCCACCACCTGAACCTGCGCCCGGGTCATCGCGACATAGATCAGCCGGCTGTCGTCACTGGCGCTCTCCCGTCGACCCGCCAGCTGAACCGCCGCGTAGTCGGCGCTGTCGGACCCACCGATGTGCAGGCAGCGCTGATCACCGTCATGGAACAGGACCATTTCGCGATCCTGCACATTGCGGTTGAAGGCAAACGGCAGGTACACGATCGGGTACTGCAGACCCTTGCTGCCGTGCACCGTCAGCACCTGCACTGCGGCGGCATCGCTGTCGAGGCGCCGATTGCGTTCCTTTCCACCGCCGATCTCCGCACGCCGGTTGCGCAACCAGTCCCGCAGCGCGGGCAGGGAGTAGTGCTCTGCGTGGGCGGCCTCCTGCAACAGCTGTGTCGCATGCGCCATATCGGTCATATAGCGTTCCCCGCCGCGGCGTGACAGCAGCCGATCGGCCATACCGCGCAGGCGCGCGGACTCGAAAACCGCTGCCACACCGGATGATCGGGCGTGGTCGGCCCACTCCCGGATGGTCTCGGCGACACTGTCGGTGAGCTCGTCACCGCCGGCGGCAAGATCGTGGGCGTCATAGCCGAAGAACATCGTGGCCGCCGCCGCCCGAACGACGCCGGAACGGTGCGGCTGGTCGAACGCCTCCAGCAGGCACAGCCAGTCGCTGCATGCCTCGGAGGCGAACACATCGGAGTCACCGGTGTAGACCGCCGGGATACCCGCTTTGGTCAGGGCGTCGAAACACACGCGGGCGTCCCTGCGCTTCTCGACGATTACCGCGATATCGCCGGCCTTCACCCGGTTTCCGGCGAAGGTGGCCGGGCTGGCCAGGAGCGCGGCGATCTCGGATGCCAGATCGCGGCCGATATAGGACCGCAGATCATCGATAGGGATTTTCTGAGATCCGCTGCGGCCCAGTGCTTCCCGGGAAACAACCCGCAACCGGAACGGATCGTTGTGCGGCGCGCCCGCGAGCCGGCTACCGGTGTAGTGGGCCTCGACGTCGTGGACCACGATGCGCGGATCGCCGAGTTCGGCTCCGCGCAGCACGGCCTGCAGTCGGGAGACGAGCGCGCCGTCACTGCGCCAGTTGACCCCGAGGGTCTGCTTCTGTCCGGCGGTGTCGGCGGCTTTGAGGTAGGTGACGATATCGCCGCCGCGGAATGCGTAGATCGCCTGCTTGGGGTCTCCGATCAGCACCAGCGTCGAGACGCCGCTGAACGCGTGGTCGATCACCTTCCACTGCACCGGGTCGGTGTCCTGAAACTCATCGACCATGACGATCGGCCAGCGCTGACTCATCCGCTGCCGCGCCGGCGAGTCCTTAGCGTCGAGGGTGCCGGCCAGTCGGGTGAGCAGGTCGTCGTACCCGAGAATGCGGCGCCGGCGCTTGCGGATTTCCAGTTCGGCCAGAACGGCTTGCGCAAAGTCGATACGCACCGCGGCCCGGCTACCCGGTTCAGGATCACGCGGCCGCAATTCGGTCGACGGGTTGGACGCCACCTCACGGGCAAGCTTGAGGGCCTGGTCATAGCTCAGCTGAGGCGGTTCGGTGAGCCGGCCGAAGCGGGCGAGGTAGAGATCGTCGACGATCTCGGCGACTAACTCATCGAGGCTCTCCACCAGTTCCACGCCGGCGTCGCTGTCACCGGCCACACCCAACGACGTCAGCACCAGCCTGCAGAACTGATGGGTGGTGGCGATGGTGGCGGCATCGAAACCCGCCAGCGCGTCACCGAGTCGGGTCTTGCGTGCCGCGCGTTCGTCGGGGCTGCCATCGATCAGGTGCGCCACCACCTGGTTACCCCTCACCAGATCCGGATGGTCGAACGCGGCCAGGGCCTGCGCGATCTGGCGGCGCACCCGGTCACGCAACTCCCGGGTGGCGGCGCGGCCGAAGGTGATCAGCAGCATCTGGTCCAGGGTGGCCGCGCCTTCGGCGATATAGCGGGTCACCAGGGCGGCCAACGCGAACGTCTTACCGGTGCCGGCGCTGGCCTCCAGCACCGTGGTGGTGCGCGGCGCCGGAAGCGGCCCGAGCAGATCGAAGCGACGCGGTTCCATCAGCCGCCCTGTCCGGCGCGCAGCATCGGCAGCCACAGCCGCGCCGCATACGCGCCGAGCCGGTTGTTCTCGCCCGGGTATTCCTCACCGGGTTGCAGCGGTTGCATCAGGTCACGCAACCCGACACCGAAACCCCACGCCTGCACATGCGCGGGCTGCTGGTCGTCGCCGGGATACATGTTCGACCGCCAGCGGCGATTGGCCGCGTCGAACGGGTCGGCCCCCGAGTGCCGCGCCTCGGCCCAGGCGAAGGAGGTTTTCAGCGGCAACGGAAGCGGTTCCTGTCGCCCGGCGTCGTAGATGGCGACCAGATCACGCAGGAGGTCGATCGCGGGTGCGGTGGGCTGGCCGAGGAATTCGCGGCGCGGCCGGGTTCCCCGCTTCGGGCGTCCGACGCACGCAGCCGACCAATCCCGTTCCGGCACATACGCGGCCAATGCCAGCAGGGGAATCCACGCCGCCAGCAGATGCTTACCGTCCAGCCGGGAATATGTCGCGGTGACAAGACGATTGCCGAACACCGGTGAGACGGTGCCGGTGAGACGGCGGCCCGCCCCGAGGTCGAGACTGACGTCGATCGCGCGGGCCGGTTCGGTCCGCAGCGGCAGGGCCTCGGCGGCGAGCAGTGCGGCCTGGTCGCGGATCTCGGTCGCCCTACGCCAGCCCAGGTGTCCCGGTGGCAGGGTTCCGCGACACCACTCCGCCTGGCGGGCCCGGTCCGGGCTCATACCCCGCATGATGTCGGTGAGCATGCGATCCCCGACGGTCCACTCCTGCAGGTTGTCGATCTCGACGGGCATCGCGTCCTCGACACCCTCGACATCAGCCGGGAAAGTGAAGTCCAACGCCCGGAAGAATCCCTTGACCGGATCCTTGAAGAAGGTCAACAGATCGGCCAGTGCGACGTCGCCGTCGTCAGGGGCGCTCGGCAACGGACCGGAGACGAAGGCCGGCCGGTCCTCGCGGTCCGCGCTGGCCGCCTGGGCGGCCCGCAGCACCGTCGCGTCGAAACTGAACGGCGTGCCCGGCACCAGCGCACCGGGTTCGACATTGCGGACGTCGAAGGGCTGCAGCGGATGGTGCACGACAATCTCATCGCGCACCCTGGCCTCGGTGGTGACGTCGAGTGCATCGAGGACTTCGGCCAGCGGAACCGCCGGCGGGCAGTGCTGACCGGTGTAGTCATTGGCGCCGGTGTAGGTGATCACCAGGGTGTCGGTGGCGGCGCCGATCGCGTCGAGCAGAAGTTGACGGTCCTCGGAGCGGACGTCGCGCTCACCGGTCATCGGATGACGGGCCAGTGCGTCGTCGCCGTCGACCGCCCCGATCCGGGGGAACACGGTGTCATCGAGACCCACCAGGCACACCACCCGGTGCGGCACCGAGCGCATCGGCACCATGGTGCAGACGGTGAGCGTGCCGGTGCGGAAGTTGGCGCGGGTGGGCCGCCCGGCCAGGTGCTGATGCAGCAGGGCTTGTAGATCCGGCAGCCGCAGCGCGGTTGCCGCGCGGGCACCGGCATGGGCGCACACATCGTTGAACTCGCGTTCCATCTGGCTGTCCTGCCAGGCGTCGGCGTCATCGACGCGGGTGATCGACCTGATGCCGTCGGCCAGGGCGGTGAGCCACTCCTGCAGCGAGCGCGTTCCGCTCAACGAGTCGACGACGCGCTGTAACCGGCCGACGAATTCGGTGAGCCGCCCGGCCAGTTCGACACTGTTGGAGCCGACGTCATCGAGCGGCAGGGTGTTCTCGATCCAACTCTGGGAGTCATCCGACAGCGCCACTCCGGCCAGGATCCGGTCGAGGCCGAAACGCCACGTGTTGTGCACGAAGTCGACGCCGTACGGCGTCCGGTGTTCCTGATCGAAACCCCACCGGATATTGGCCTCGCGCACCCAGTCGGTGATGGTCTCCAGATCGTCGTCGGTGAAACCGAACCGGGCGCGCACCGGGGCGCTGTCAGCCAGGTTGAGCACCTCGGTGGCGGTGACCCGGCTGCCGGCCAGGGTGATGAGTTGGGAGGCCACCGCCAGCAGAGGGTTGGTCTGCACCAGTGAGCGATCGGCCAATTTGACCCGCAGCCGGTGCGCCGGATGCCCGCCGGAGACGACTTCGCCCAGTCCGAAGTTCGCGGCAATCAGTGGCGCATAGGTCTCGATGTCCGGGCACATCACCAGAATGTCGCGCGGTTCCAGCGTCTCGTCATCGGAGAGCAATCCGAGCAGCACCTCGCGCAGCACGTCAACCTGTCGGGCCGGACCGTGACAGCTGTGCACCTGGACCGAACGGTCATCATCGCGCAGCGAACGGCCCTGCGCGCGAACGGAATTGGCGGCGATATCGGATTGCAGCCAGCCCAGCAGAGTGTCCGGGTGGGCTGCGCCGGGCAGGAACTCGTCGGTGGCCGCGGTGTCGGGCAGGCTGCGCTGTAACTCGCGCACGTCGCGGCCGAGGGTGGCCAGCAGCGGGTGCGTGATGCGGCGGTGGCTGTCATCGTCGCGGCGCGCAACGACCCCGCGCAGATCGGCCAGTGCCGTCCACGCCTGCGCGCTCGGGTGCGGCAACCACAGGTGCAGTTCGTGGTGGGTGGCCAGGGCATCCAACAGCTCGATATCGGTTGCCGGCAGTCTGGTGTGGCCGAACAGCGACAGCCGGGCGGGCAGCGCGGACGCTGAATCCCGAAGGCGAGCAATGGTTGTGGCGTGCCGGACGTCAGGTGGGTCGATTCCCATTACCGCGACGAGCCGGCGCAGGAGTTCCGGCTGCCACGCCAGGTCGGCGGCGATGTCACCGGTGTCACCGGCCAGCCAATCCGTGATGAGTTGTGGACGCTGGCGCGCATAGGAGGCGAACAGTCCGGCCAGCCTGCGCGTCACCGCATACCGGCGGCCCTGCCGCAGTTCCTGCTCATCGTCGGTGGCGAAGTGGCCGAGGTGGGTGGCCAGGGTGCGGCACCAGGGCTCGTCCAGGCTCGCGTCGATGACCTCCAACAGCGGCCAGGTCATGACATCCGGCGACCACGGATCCTCATCGCGGGTGCCGGCGATCTCGGAGATCAGCGAGGCCGGCGACCGGAAGGACACCCCGGCGCACACGCCGTCCTCGCCTGAACCTCGGCCCAGCACGTGCGAGAGGCGCTGGCTGAGCCAGCGTTCCACCCCACGGGCCGGCACCATGACGAGGTCTTGAGCGAACGGGTCCGCCGGTGGGGTGGCCAGCAGAGCGCCGAGGCCGTCGGCAAGGACGTCGGTGCGCTCGGCGCGGTGAATATGCAAGGCCATCGCCACCACCGTAATCCGACCCACCGACACGCATGCCGCGGCGGCGGGGTTCGAGGTTAGGGGTTCGAGAATGCACGAAGTTGCGCCGGTGTCGCGTGCGGAGCCTACGTTTATGGCCGTGCAGGACGTATTGGCGGAACTCGTCGCGATCTGGCGCAGCGGTCAGACCGCCGGCGTCGGAACTGTGGTGCGCACCTTCCGCTCCGCTCCGCGCCCGCCCGGCGCCGCGATGGTCGTCGGCCCGGACGGCACGGTCAGCGGATCGGTGTCCGGCGGCTGTGTCGAGGGCGCCGTATACGAGGCCGCCGCCGAAGTGGCTCAGAGCGGTGTGGCGCGCCTGGAGCGTTACGGGGTCAGCGATGACGACGCCTTCGCCGTCGGGCTGACCTGCGGAGGAATCCTCGACATCTTCATCGAGCCGGTATGTAAGGAAACATTCCCGCACCTGGATGCTGTGGTCGCCGATATCGACGGCCATCGGCCGGTGGCGCTGGCCACCGTCATCGCCCACCCCGACCCGGACTGGGTCGGACGGCGTCTGGTCATCGGCCCCGACACCGCCACCGGCACGCTCGGATCGGATCGGGCCGACTCCGCCGTCACCGACGACACCCGCGGTCTGCTGGCGGCCGGCCGTAGTGAGGTGCTGACCTATGGGCCCGACGGGCAGCGCCGCGGGGAAGGTATGGAGGTCTTCGTCGCCAGCCATGCCCCGCCACCGCGGATGCTGGTCTTCGGCGCCATCGACTTCGCGTCCGCGGTCGCCCGGCAGGGCTCATTCCTGGGCTACCGGGTCACCGTGTGCGACGCGCGCGGACTCTTCGCCACGCCGGCGAGGTTCCCCACCGCCGACGAGGTGGTGGTCGAGTGGCCGCATCGCTACCTCGCCGCCCAAGCCGAGGCCGGTGCTATCGACGAGCGCACCGTGATCTGCGTCCTGACTCACGACCCGAAGTTCGACGTTCCACTACTTGAGGTGGCCCTGCGGCTCAACGTCCGCTTCATCGGCGCCATGGGATCGCGGCGCACGCATGACAACCGGATGACCCGGCTGCGCGAGGCCGGCCTCACCGACGCCGAGTTGAGCCGCCTGGCCAGCCCGATCGGGCTTGACCTGGGAGCCAGGACTCCGGAGGAGACGGCCGTGTCGATCGCCGCCGAGATCATCGCCAGCCAATGGGGCGGGGGTGGCCGCCCGCTGTCGCGGACCGGCGGCCGGATTCACCACGACGACGACGACAACCCCGCCTCGCCGAGAGAAGTGACGTGACCACCGAAGTCCTGATTGACGCAACCCAACGGTGCATGGACACTTAAAGCCCCGTCATCGATGTGAGGTCAGTCACATGCAAGTTCCCAATCCGTTTGAATACGAACGCGCCACCAGTGTCGACCACGCGGTCGGCCTGTTGGACCGCCTGGGTGAGGGGGCGATGATCGTTGCCGGCGGGCACAGCCTGCTGCCGATGATGAAACTCCGGATCGCCAACCCCGAGTACCTCATCGATATCAACGATCTGCACGGTGAGCTCGGCTACATCGAGGTCACCCCGACGCAGGCGCGCCTGGGCGCGATGGCCCGGCACGCCGAGGTGTTGGCGTCGGCCGACCTTCTCCGGGCGGCCCCGATCTTCGCCGACGCCGAGTGGGTGATCGCCGATCCGGTCGTGCGTAACCGCGGCACCGTCGGTGGCTCGCTGTGCCAGGCCGATCCCGCTGAGGACCTGTCGACGGTATGCGAAATCCTCGGCGCGACAGTCTTGGTGCGCGGTCCCAAGGGCCAGCGTGAGATCGGTATCGACGACTTCCACGTCGGCGCCTACGAGACGTCGCGCGACCATAATGAGATTCTCATCGAGGTGCGAATCCCATTGCGGCCCAACTCATCCAGCGCCTACTACAAGGTGGAGCGCCGGGTCGGCGACTGGGCGGTGGCCGCTGCGGGCGCCGCCGTGACATTGGACGGGGATCGGATCGCCGAGGGCCGGGTCGGGCTGACCGCCGTCAACGCCGACCATGACGGCCTGGCCGCGGTGCGCGAGGCACTCGCCGGTGCGCCAGCCACCGAGGAGACGTTCGCCGAGGCCGGCCGGCTGGCCGCACTGGCCTGCGAACCGGTTACCGATCAGCGTGGCACCGAGGCCTACAAGCGGCATCTGGCCGCCGAACTGACCACCCGAACCCTGCGCACCGCCGTCGAGCGTGCGCGGGCCAACGCCTAACCGGAAGGCAACTGATGCAGATCAACATGACAGTCAACGGCGAACAGGTGAGCGCCGAGGTCGAACCCCGCACGCTGCTGGTGCACTTCCTGCGAGATCAGTTGCGGCTCACCGGAACCCACTGGGGCTGCGACACCTCCAACTGCGGAACCTGCGTGGTGTCCATCGACGGTGAGCCGGTGAAATCCTGCACGATTCTCGCGGCGATGGCCTCGGGTCATGACATCGGCACCGTCGAGGGCATGGCCGTCGACGGCACGCTCGATCCGGTACAGGAAGGTTTCATGCAGTGTCACGGCTTGCAGTGCGGTTTCTGCACGCCAGGCATGATGATCTGCGCCCGGGCGCTGCTGAACAAGAACCCTGACCCCACCGAGCACGAAATCCGGGAAGCCATCTCCGGCCAGATCTGTCGCTGTACCGGCTACACCACCATCGTCCGGTCCATTCAGTGGGCGGCGAAGCACCCGAACAAGGAAGAGGCGCAAGCATGACCACTGTAGAGCGTCCACTCTCGGAGAACGACACCGCCGACAACGACCAGAAGCCCTGCGGCTACGGCCGGATGCTGCGCAAGGAGGATCCGCGCTTCATCCGTGGCCGCGGCAACTATGTCGATGACGTGCAACTGCCCGGCATGCTGCACCTGGCGATCCTGCGCTCGCCCTACGCCCACGCCACGATCAACAGCATCGACGTCAGCGCCGCCCAGGCGCACCCGAAGGTCAAGGCCGTCATCACCGGTGCCGACCTCGCCGCCAAGGGCCTGGCCTGGATGCCCACACTGTCCAATGACGTACAAGCCGTGCTGGCCACCGACAAGGTGCGGTTCCAGGGCCAGGAGGTCGCATTTGTCGTCGCCGAGGACCGCTACTCCGCGCGAGATGCCTTGGAGCTCATCGATATTGACTACGAGCCGCTGATTCCGGTTGTCGATGTCCGCAAGGCGCTGGACCCGTCGGCACCGGTGATCCGCACCGATCTCGACGGCAAGACCGACAACCATTGCTTCGACTGGGAGACCGGCGACGCCGCGGCCACCGACGCCGTCTTCGCCAAGGCCGACGTCGTCGTCACCCAGGAGATCATCTATCCGCGGGTGCATCCCGCGCCGATGGAGACCTGCGGAGCCGTCGCCGACCTCGACCCGGTCAGCGGGAAGCTGACGCTGTGGTCAACCACCCAGGCGCCGCACGCACACCGCACCGTCTACGCGTTGGTCGCCGGACTGCCCGAGCACAAGATCCGCATCATCGCGCCCGATATCGGCGGCGGGTTCGGTAACAAGGTGCCGATCTATCCGGGCTACGTCTGCGCGATCGTCGCATCGCTGGTTCTCGGCAAACCAGTGAAGTGGATGGAGGACCGCAGCGAGAACCTGACCTCCACCGGCTTCGCCCGCGACTACGTGATGGTCGGCGACATCGCGGCGACCAAGGAGGGCAAGATCCTGGCGATCCGCTCAACCGTGCTCGCCGATCACGGCGCGTTCAACGGCGTCGCGGCACCGATCAAGTACCCGGCCGGCTTCTACGGTGTGTTCACCGGCAGCTATGACATCGAGGCCGCCTACTGCCATATGACCGCGGTTTTCACCAATAAGGCACCCGGTGGCGTGGCGTACGCCTGCTCGTTCCGCATCACCGAGGCGGTCTACTTCGTCGAGCGACTGGTGGATTGCCTGGCCTTCGAGCTGAAGATGGATCCGGCCGAGTTGCGGTTGAAGAACCTCTTGAAGCCCGAACAGTTCCCCTACAAGAGCAAGACCGGCTGGCTGTACGACTCGGGTGACTACGAGACCACGATGCGCAAGGCAATGGACATGATCGGCTACGAGCAATTGCGTGCCGAGCAGGCCGAGAAGCGCACCCGCGGCGAGTTGATGGGCATCGGGATGTCCTTCTTCACCGAAGCGGTCGGCGCCGGCCCGCGCAAGGATATGGACATTCTCGGCCTGGGCATGGCCGACGGGTGCGAGTTGCGCATCCACCCGACCGGTAAAGCGGTGGTGCGCCTGTCGGTGCAGACCCAGGGCCAGGGCCACGAGACAACCTTCGCCCAGATCATCGCCGAGGAGCTGGGTATCCCACCGGAGGACATCGACGTGGTGCACGGAGACACCGACCAGACTCCGTTCGGGTTGGGCACCTACGGCAGCCGGTCCACTCCGGTCTCCGGCGCAGCCGCCGCACTGGTGGCCCGCAAGATCCGCGACAAGGCCAAGATCATCGCGTCCGGAATGCTGGAGGTCTCGGTGGCCGACCTGGAGTGGGAGAAGGGTTCCTTCCACGTCAAGGGCGACCCGTCGGCATCGGTAACCATCCAGGACATCGCGATGAAGGCACACGGCGCCGGCGATCTGCCCGAGGGTCTGGAGGGCGGCCTGGACGCCGAGGTCTGCTACAACCCGGACAACCTGACCTACCCCTACGGCGCCTACTTCTGCGTGGTTGACATCGACCCCGGTACCGCGACCGTGAAGGTCCGCCGATTCCTGGCGGTCGACGATTGCGGCACCCGGATCAACCCGATGATCATCGAGGGCCAGGTGCACGGCGGCATCGTCGACGGTATCGGGATGGCCCTAATGGAGATGATCGCCTTCGACGAGGAGGGCAACTGCCTCGGCGGCTCGCTGATGGACTATCTGATTCCGACTGCACTCGAGGTGCCCTACCTGGAGACCGGGCATACCGTCACGCCGTCGCCGCACCATCCCATCGGCGCCAAGGGTGTGGGTGAATCGGCGACTGTCGGTTCACCTCCCGCGGTCGTCAACGCGGTCGTGGATGCGCTGGCACCGTTCGGGGTTCGGCACGCCGATATGCCGCTGACTCCGTCGCGGGTGTGGGAGGCCATGCAGGGCCGCGCCACCCCGCCGATCTAGCGGGGGCGATCACCACGATGACCATCGCCGACCGGGCCCGCCAACTGCGTCACGACCGTAATCCGTTCGTGCACGCGACGGTGGTGCGCGCCCAGCACCCGACGTCGGCGCAGGCCGGCGATGAAGCGATCCTGCATCCCGACGGCACCATCGAGGGTTTCGTCGGCGGACAGTGCGCGCAGAGTTCGGTGCGCACGGCCGCTCTCGGGGCGCTGCAAACCGGTGAGAGTGTGCTGTTGCGGGTGCTGCCCGACGGCGACGTCGACTTTCCGGATGCACCGGGCGCCTCCGTGGTGGTCAACCCGTGCCTGTCCGGCGGTGCGCTGGAAATCTTTCTGGCACCGCAGATTCCAGCTCCGCTGGTCCGGATCTGCGGTACCGCCCCGATCGCCCGAGCGCTGGCTCAGATCTGTTCGGTGCTGGGCTATGAGGTCCGTGACGACGGCGATACCGGCGGGTTCGACGGGGCAGCCGCAGTGGTGATCGCCACCCACGGCGGTGCCGAGGCCGAGACGATCCGGGCGGCACTGGATTCCGGTGTGGGCTATATCGGCTTGGTCGCAAGCCAGGTCCGGGGCGATTCAGTGCTCGACGCACTGAATCTGGACGCCTCCGAGCGGACCCGGGTGCACACACCCGTCGGGTTGCCGATCGACGCGCAGACACCCGCCGAGATCGCGGTGTCGATCGCCGCGGAGATGATCGGCGCAATCCGCACCGGCGGAATTGTCGTTGCTCCACCGGAGCACGAGCCGACGGCGAGCACGGCACTGGACCCGGTGTGCGGGATGACCGTCACGGTGGGGCCGGGCACCGTGCATCTTCGGATCGGCGAGCAGGACCACTGGTTCTGCTGCCCCGGCTGTCGCACCACGTTTGCGGCGGCGCAGGCAGACGCATGACCCCCGATCGCGTCACCGGCGTCGTACTGGCCGCCGGCAGTTCGCGGCGGCTCGGTCAGCCCAAACAGATTCTGCCGTATCGGGATTCGACACTGTTGGGCGAGACGCTGCGGATGGCTCGCCAGTGCGGCTTCGATCAGCTCATCGTCACCCTCGGCGGTGCGGCTGCCCAGGTCACTGAGCAGGTGCCGCTGGGTGGCGTGGAATCCGTCGTCGTCGACGATCATGGCTCGGGCTGCTCGGCATCGCTGAAGGTGGCGATGACGATGGTGGATCCCCGCAGCACCGGACTGGTCGTTCTGCTGGGTGACCAGCCGGGTGTCTCGCCTGACACGGTGCGCCGACTGATCGCCATCGGCACGGGCGAACAGATCGCTGTGTGCCGATACGACGACGGTATCGGGCATCCGTTCTGGTTGCGCCGTGACATCTTCGGCGAGTTGACACAGTTACACGGCGACAAGGGCGTGTGGAAGCTCCTCGACAGCGGGCGCTTCGGTGTCGGCGAGGTTGCGGCCGATGGCCCGGTACCGCTGGACGTCGACACCTGGGATGACTATCAGCGTCTGCTCTCCGAGGTGTCGCAGTGACATTCGCCGACGTCGATGACGTCATCCGGCGCTTCGATGAGCACGGATATCTGCTCGATGTCGGCACGGCGTCGGCGTTCTATCTTGCCGCCGAGCTGAACCGGCCCCTACTGCTCGAGGGGGAACCCGGTGTCGGCAAGACCATGGCCGCTAAAACCCTTGCTGCAGTGCTGGATACACCGCTGATCCGGTTGCAGTGCTATGAAGGCCTCACCGCTGCCGAGGCGCTGTACGACTGGAACTATCAGCGCCAACTGCTGAGCATCCGGTTGGCGGAAGCTCGCGGAGACGGTCTGGCCGAGGCCGATCTGTACACCGAGGCCTACCTGGTGGACCGGCCGATCCTGGCCTGCGTGCGCCACGTCGGACCAACCCAGCCGGTCCTGCTCATCGACGAGATCGACCGTGCCGATGACGAGTTCGAGGCACTGCTGCTGGAGTTCCTCGGTGAGGCCTCGGTGACGATTCCCGAACTCGGTACATTCGCCGCGCAGCGCCCCCCCGTGACGGTGCTGACCTCCAACCGCAGCCGCGACCTTCATGACGCGCTGCGGCGGCGCTGCCTCTACCACTGGATCGCCTACCCGGAGCCGGCTCGGGCCGCGGCGATCGTGCGCCGCAGTGTGCCGGGGGCGACCGCCGCGCTCATCGAGCACGCCACCCAATTCGTCGGCCAGGCTCGCGAACTCGACCTCGACAAGCCGCCGGGTGTTGCCGAGACCATCGACTGGGTGGCCGCACTGGTCACCCTCGGCGTGGGTGATCTCGTCGACCCCGCCGCACTCGCCGGACTGAGCGCGCTGGCCAAGACCCCGGACGACACCGTCGGACTTCGGGATGCATTCACAGATTTCCGCACCACACTCGAATATGAGGAGAGCAGATGATCATCGCCAACGAGTTCACCGTGACAGCGCCGATCGACAAGGCCTGGGCGTTGCTCACCGACCTTGAGCAGGTGGCGCCGTTGATGCCGGGCGCCCAACTCGTCGGGCGGGAGGGTGAGGAGTACCTGGGCAAGGTCAAGCTCAAGGTCGGACCGGTCAATAGTGAATTCAGCGGCAAAGCGCACTTCGTGGAACGCGATGAGAGCCAACACAAAGCCCTCATCGACGCGCGCGGCAAGGAGTCCCGCGGAACGGGTAACGCCGCGGCGGTCGTCACGCTGCAGTTGCACGAGGCCGGCGATCGCACCCGGGTCACCGTCGACACCGACCTCAAGGTGGTCGGCAAGCTGGCGCAGTTCGGCAGCGGCATGCTGCAGCAGGTTTCAGAGAAGCTGCTCGGACAGTTCGTCGATGCCCTGGAAGCCAAGCTGATCGGTGGCGAGGCCGCGGCCGCAGCGCCGGTGACCGAGGCGACCCCGTCGGGGAGCACCACCCCCGGCGCGGCGCCCAAGATGGCGCCGACCGCCGAGCCCGAGGCCATCGATCTCCTTGAGCTCGCCGGCGGTACCGCGGTGACCAAGTACGCCGCCGGCGGCGCGGCCGCACTGGTTCTGCTGATCCTGCTGTTCCTCGTCCGGCGACGCCACAACAGGTGAGCGCACCGGCGCTGCTGCGCGGGGTCGACCTGGCCGCGTTCGCGGTGGCGCTGGTCGCCCGGCTGCGCGCCGGCGGAGTGACGGTGGCAGCCAGCGGTCCGGCGGCGTTCGTCGCCGCGATTCGCCTGTCGTGGCCGACGTCCCGTACCGCGCTGTACTGGACGGCCCGCCTCACACTGGTGAACCGGGCCGATGACCTGGCGCCGTTCGACGCGGTGTTCGCGACGGTGTTCGCCGATGCGGTCCTGCCGTTGGATCCGGTGTCGCTCAAGGCACTTCGGGGTGCTGCCGCCGCGCCGGTTCCCACCGCCGGGCGCCGCGACGAAGCCGGCCCGCAGGCCGGCGGTCTGCCCTGGACCACTCGCCCGCCGTCGCTTCGGGCCGGTGATGACGCCGATGACGCGCTCGCCATTCCCGACGTCCTGCCCAGCCGGATCATCGCCCGCGCCGAGGAACCCTTCGAGGACTTCGACGAGGCCGATCTGGCGATGATCGGTTCCTGGCTGGAGCAGTCCGCGACACGGTGGCCGACGCGGCGCAGCCTGCGCACCGACCTCGACCGGCACGGCAAGCGCGTCGACCTTCGGGCGACGATGCGCGCGTCGCGTACGACGGGATTCGAGCCGGTGGTGCTCGAACGCACCCGGCCACGGCGGCGCCGGCGGCGGCTGGTTCTGATCTGTGACGTGAGCCGTTCGATGCAGCCGTACGCCGCCATCTACCTCCACCTGATGCGGGCAACGGCGCTACGCCAAGCCGGGTTTCGTCCGGAGGTGTTCGCCTTCTCCACGACACTCACCCGGCTCACCGCGGTGCTGGCACACCGCTCACCGGAGGTCGCGCTGGCCCGCGCCAATATGAAGGTCACCGACCGTTACGGCGGGACCCACCTCGGTCGCTCCGTCGCCGAGTTACTCAGCGCGCCGCACGGCAGCGCGTTACGCGGTGCGGTGGCGATCATCGCCTCGGACGGCTGGGACAGCGATCCGCCCGAGGTGATCGACCATGCGCTCGCCAGACTTCACCGCCGCGCAGCCCACCTGATTTGGCTCAATCCCCGGGCCGCGGCGCCGGGGTTTCAACCACTCACCGGATCGATTGCCGCCGCGATGCCCTACTGCGACGCCATGGTGCCGGCTCATTCACTGAGCGGTGTGCGAGACCTGTTCGACCTGCTGACCTCACTGTGACGCCGGTTCAGGGCTTCGCGAAACCTGCGGAGCTCAGGATCTTCTGGCCCGCATCGCCGGTGACGAGGTCGACGAACCTACGTGCCAGTTCGGGATCGTGGGCTTGTTTCAGCACGGCGATCGGATAGGTGTTGACCGCGCCCGCGGACTCGGGGAATGCCACGGCGGTCACTGTGTTCCCGGCAGCCTGGGCGTCGGTGGCGTAGACGACGCCGGCGTCGGCCTGTCCGGTGAGCACTTTGTTGAGGACGTCGGTGACCTGAGATTCCTCACTGACCGGATTCAGCGTCACGCCGATCGCCTGTTCCACCTTCTGTGTCGCCGATCCGCACGGCACCTGCCGTGCGCAGATCACCACCGACAGACCCGGCTGCGTCAGATCCTGAAACGAGGCGATTTTCTTCGGATTACCCGGCGCCACAACAATGGTCAGCGTGTTGGAGGCGAAGTTCACGGCGGCACCGGCAAGTAGCCCGGCCTGGTCCACCCTGCCCATGTTCTTGGCGTCAGCGGAGGCGAACACGTCCGCGGGCGCTCCCTGAGTCAGCTGCGTCACCAGATCGGCGGAGCCGGCGAAGGAGAACTCCACGTCACTACCGGGGTTATCGGTCGTGAATCGTTCACCGATTTCGGTGAACGCCTTCTTCAGTGATGCCGCGGCGAACACGGTGAGCTTTCCGGTGCCGATGGCCGGCTGTTCCGACGAGCCGCACCCTGCGACCGTTCCGATCAGTAGTACGGCCGCCATCGCGATTCGCATGCGGTGGTTCATGGCTGTGCTCACGGCATTTCAACGATCACGGTGTTCAGCGGTCCAATCATCAGCGCCTGCGGGCCGAGTATATCCAGGCCACAGAGACGGCCGACCGTGCAATGATCGTCGAATGCCCACCACGCCGGTAAGTCCTCGACCGAACCGGATCAAGTTCTCCGGACATACCGCCGATGACGGACTGTTCGGTCCCGACAGTGTCACCTGGCGCATCTCGGCTATGCCTCAGATGGGCCTTGCCGCACAGGCGGCCGCGACACTGCAGATGCTGCACCCGATGGTCATGCACATGATCGATCAGGCGTCCGCCTTTCGGACCAACCCTGCCTCCCGCGGCGAGCTCACCGCCCTTTACGGTCGCACCCTGACCTACGGGGATACCGCGGCGGCCAACCGCGCCGCTGAGGTGCTCGGGAACCTCCATCATCGGGTGACGGCCACTGATCCGGTGACAGGTCGCAGTTATCACGCCGACGAGCCCGACCTATTGCTGTGGGTGCACAACACCATTCAGTGGATGGTGTTGCGCGTTGGCGATTCCTTTGGTCCAGCTCTCAGTGCTGCCGACAAAGTCACCTACCTGACCGAACAGGTGATCGCAGCACGACTGATCGGATGCAATGTCGATGACGTGCCCACCACCGAGAAGGATCTCTACACCTACATCGAGGGCATGACTCCGCTGCTGGCGCTGGGCAGCGACACCCTCTGGTTCAAGAAGATGGTCTTTCCCGCGTCGGTTGCCTGGAATCCGGCCACCTATCTCCCGCACTCGCTGGGGATTGCCGTCGCCGGCCTGTTGAGTACCGAACAGCGTGAGATCTACGGGGTCGATCGGCCCGCCTGGCAGTTCGAGGCCAATAGGACAATCCTCAAGGGAATCCTCGACGCCGAGGCGCGCAAGATTCCGGTGCTGTCACGCATTTCGTTGGAACGCCAGAAGGTCGACGAGAAGGCGTTCGGATCAGCGAACTAACTGCCGGACCAGATACCGGTGATCGCGGCACCCGCCGCGGTAAACCGACGTGTCGTGGGCGTCAGTGTAGGCCCGCATGCGCGGCGGGCAATGTCATAGTGAACGTTGCACCGCGGCCCGGTATTGACGACACCCGGATGTCACCACCGTGCGCCTGCACAATTTCCCGCACCAGTGCCAGACCAATACCGTAGGACTCGCGTCCGGCCCGGGTGGTGTGGGCTGCCCCGTGCGAGAACCTGTTGAACAGCGTCGGCATCACATCGGGATCGATACCCTCACCATCGTCGGCAACGGTGGCGATCACCTGCTGTCCATCGCGGTACACCCGCAATTGCACTGTGCCACCGCGATGTTCGTGTCCGAGGGCATTGTCGACCAGTGCCGTTAACGCGCGCCTCAGCGCGGCCTCGGACCCCATGACACCCACTCCGCCGATATCGTCCTCACCGGAGACGTCGCAGCCCACTGTCACGCCGAGTGAGCCGGCGTAGGCCCCCATGCTGTCGCAGACCGAACGCGCCACCGCGGCAAGGTCGACCCGGCTCGTCTCAGGGGTGTCCGCGGTCATCGTCGCCGATGCCAGCAGATCGTCCACGATCCCGGCCAGGATGCGGGTGTCGTCCACCAGCGCGTTGGCATCTTTGCCTGCGGCCTCCAGGTCTCCGGTACTGACCCGGTGGGCAAGCAGTTGCGCGCGGGTGTGCAACACCGTCAGCGGAGCCCGCAGCTCATGAGAGGCGTCGGCGACGAACCGCCGCTGCATCGCCAGCGCCTGGGCTAGGGGCCGCACCGAACGTCGGGTGAAGAGTGCCACCACTCCGATCGACGCGAGTATTCCCGCCAGTTCGGCCAGCGCCAGCGCACTGAGCAGTCGACCCCGGCTCGCCGCGAACGGTGCGAGATCCATCAGCGCCACCACCCGACCCTCCGGCCGATCCACCACCAGGGCGCGGTAATGGCGGTCACGGTCGTTCACCTCGGTGAAGCCCGCCGGCCCGGACAGCAGTGCTATACCCGCCTTTCCCCCGTCACTGGTGGCGATTGATCCGTCGTTGTCCCGCAGTACCAGTTCCATTCCGGGCGGGGGGTCGCCGGTGTCGTCGGCGGTCATCGAGACCTGGCTCAGTTGGGCGGTGATCTGGTTGCTCTGCGCCCGCACGAACACCGCGGCGACAACCAGGCCGACCAAGAGCAGCACCGCCGCCAACGCCAGGGACGTCTGAATCGCCACGATCCGGCCGGCCCGCCGAACGACGCTGAGATCACCCGACGGCGTCATTCGAAGCCGTACCGATAGCCCGAACCGTGAACGGTTCGGATCACCTGCCTACCAAGTTTGCGACGCAAATAGTGCACATAGAGATCGATGGTGCCGTCGGACTCGGCTCCGTCGAACGCGCGCTCGAGCAACTGTGCTCGGGAGAAGACACGTCCGGGAGCACCCATCAGTGTTGCCAACAGTGCGGACTCGCGGTCGGAGAGTTCGACGTCTTCTCCATCGGGTGTGGCGCCGCCGGCCCGACGGGTGAGTAGATCGAGCCGCAATCCACCGGCCTGCACAACCGTGGCCGCGTCATCGTTGCGCCGCAGCAGCGCTCTGACTCGGGCCAACAACTCCGTCACCTCGAACGGCTTGACCAAATAGTCCTGGGCTCCGGCATCCAACCCCTCGACCCTGTCCTCGACGGAGCCGCGGGCAGTCAGGAGCAGCGCGGGCGTGGCGATTCCGCGGGACCGCAGCAGCGCCACCAGGTCGGCGCCGTCCATCACCGGCAGTCCGCGGTCGAGAATTATTGCGTCATAGTTGCCGGTCAGGCCGAGATGCATGCCCTGCTGGCCGTCGAACGCGGTCTCGACGCGGTAGCCCTCGCCGGTGAACAGCTCGACCAGCATGGCGCTCAGCGCGCGGTCGTCCTCAACGAGGAGTAACGCTGGCGCGATATCGGGCACGATTGAAGGGTGCCACGGGAAATCTTTCAGCGCTCAAAGAACGCGGGGGCACACTGGCCCGCATGGCATCGCCGATGACCTCGACGCCGCTCGCCCAGTGCGCGTGGAACCGGTGGACCACCGATATGCATCTGCTGGTCACCGATCCTGCCGCACTGCCCCGAGCGCGGGAGGTCGTCGACGCCGAACTCGATGCTATCGAGCTGGCGGCATCGCGTTTTCGGCCCGATTCGGAGATCAGCGCGCTGGCCGCTGCCGACGGTGTCCGCACCCCGGTCAGTCCGGTGCTCGCTGATCTGATCGAGGCCGCACTGAGCGCGGCGCGAATGACCGACGGTGATGTGGACCCGACGGTCGGCTCCGCCATGATCGCGCTGGGCTACGACCGCGATATCGACGATCTCTCTGCGACCGCCCCGCTGCTGGCCTCGGTGACCATCCCTGTTAATTGGACCCACATCGAGTTCGACGGCAGCAGCATTCGCATTCCGGCTGGCACACTGCTGGATCTCGGCGCCACCGCCAAAGCCGTGGCCGCCGACCGGTGCGCGCACCTGGTGCACCAGCAGACCGGCAGCGGTGTGTTGGTCAACCTCGGCGGTGACCTCGCCACGGCCGGCCCCGCTCCGGAGGGCGGCTGGCACATTCTGGTGCAGGACACCGATGACGATCCGGCAAGCCAGGTCACGATCGGCACCGACGCCGGCCTGGCCACCTCGAGCACCCGACGACGGCGGTGGTCACGCGGCGGCGAAGCTCTGCATCACATCATCGATCCCCGTACCGGTACATCCGTTGATCCGGTGTGGCGCAGCGTCAGCGTCGCGGCGGGCAGTTGCCTGGACGCCAACACCATCAGCACCGCGGCGATCATTCGCGGCTATCGTGCACCGGAATGGATTGCGGCCCTGGGTGTTCCGGCCCGACTGGTCGACCGCGGCGGCGCAGAACGCTTTCTGGGTGGATGGCCCGCATGAGCAGGCTGCATATCGACTGGACGCTGTGCGACGGCCGCGGGCTGTGCACTGAGCTGCTACCCGGTGTGCTGACCCGCGACGACTGGGGTTATCCGTTGTCGCGCAATGGTTCCCGCGAGCCGGAGATCCCCAGCGCGGAACTCAAGTATGCGGAGGCGGCGGTCAAGAAGTGTCCGCGGCTGGCGCTGAAACTGTTGGACGATAGCGACTGATTGTTGGGGCCGAGGCGCTAGCTCCCGCCCACCAACCGGGCGATCGCTTTCATAGGAATGTGCAGCCAGTCCGGCCGGTACTGGGCCGCGTAGGCCGCCTCGTGCACCGCCTTGTCGAGTTCGTAGCCGGCCAGCACCGCGGGGTGCTCGCGCGGATGGATACCAGACCGATTCGCGTAGCCGTCGCAGAACGCGGCACTAGGGCGCTCCGCGGCTGCGGGATCGGCGTTGGCGTTGGCGTTGGCGAACGACCTCAACATTACGGCGACATCCCGCAGCGGTGAGTCCGGTTCGCGTCGTTGCGCGGGTAGCGCGCCCGGTTCGCCCTCGAAGTCGATCAGCAGCCAGCGGCGCGGCGTTCGCAGGACCTGTCCGAGATGCAGATCACCGTGGACGCGTTGGACATCGATCTGCTCGCCCGCCAACGCGGCATAGCGATCCTCGATAGCCGGGATGTACCCGGCAAGTGGGGGAGCGCTGATCGCAGCCGACGCCAGGCGCCGGCGCATCCGATCGATCGGCATCGTGGCTGTCGTGGTTCCAAGGGCGGTGGCCAGGTCGGCGTGGACCGACGCAACCGCCTCGCCGAGACGGTAGGACTCCCCCGCGTCCAGATCACCGG
>JBAXIA010000046.1:0-20047 GCA_037138615.1 Mycobacteriaceae bacterium
AAGTGGATGCGTCTGGCCGGCGTCGACCACATCCACGCCGGCACCGCCGTCGGCAAGCTCGAGGGCGACCCGATGACCGTGCAGGGCTATTACAACGTCTGCCGTGAGTTGAAGAACGAGGTCGACCTTCAACGCGGCATTTACTTCGAGCAGGACTGGGCGGATCTGCGGAAGGTTATGCCGGTCGCCTCCGGCGGCATCCACGCGGGCCAGATGCATCAACTGCTGGACCTGTTCGGCGATGACGTCGTTCTCCAATTCGGCGGCGGCACGATCGGACATCCGATGGGCATCCAGGCGGGCGCCACGGCCAACCGGGTCGCACTCGAAGCTATGGTGCAGGCCCGAAACGAGGGACGCGACATCCTTAACGAAGGGCCGGAAATCCTTCGTTCCGTCGCTAAGTGGTGCAAGCCGGTAGAAGCCGCTCTGGACACCTGGGGCAACATTTCATTCAACTACGAGTCGACGGACACCTCGGACTACGTTCCGCAGGTTTCGACGTCCTTCTGAGTCAGGGAGCACACGATATGCGTATCACCCAGGGTGCCTTTTCATTCCTGCCCGACCTCGACGACGCTCAGATCTCAGCTCAGATCGAGTACTGCCTGAGAAATGAATGGGCGATCGGGATCGAGTACACCGACGACCCCCACCCCCGGAACACCTACTGGGAGATGTGGGGCAACCCGATGTTCGACCTGCGGGACGCGGCGGGCGTGATGATGGAACTCAAGGCCTGCCGGGACGCCTTCCCGAATTCCTACATCCGCATCAACGCATTCGACTCGACCCGCGGATTCGAAACGGTTCGGCTCAGCTTCATCGTCAACCGTCCGGTCGTGGAACCGACCTTCAAGATGACGCGCACCGAGGTTCGCGGTCGGACGGTGAATGTCACCATGACCACCGAATACTGATGGCAGAAGGCGAGACAGAAACGTCGCTGCCGACGGCCGTCGACCTTGCCGGGGATTTCCGTGACTCCGGAGTCGCTGAGGTACTCGACCAACTCGACCGGGAACTGATCGGCCTGAAACCGGTCAAACAACGCATCCGCGAGACCGCGGCACTGCTCATTGTGGACCGGGCGCGGCAGCGACTCGGTTTGTCCCAGACCACACCGACACTGCACATGAGCTTCACCGGTAATCCGGGTACCGGGAAGACCACCGTGGCGATGCGGATGGCCGACATCCTGTTCCGGCTGGGTTACGTCCGCAAAGGTCACCTGATCTCGGTGACGCGCGACGATCTGGTCGGCCAGTACATCGGGCATACCGCGCCGAAGACGAAGGAGATCCTCAAGAAGGCGATGGGCGGGGTGCTGTTCATCGACGAGGCCTACTACCTCTATCGCCCGGATAACGAGCGCGATTACGGGCAGGAAGCAATCGAGATCCTGCTGCAGGTGATGGAGAACCAACGCGATGACCTGGTGGTGATTCTGGCCGGTTACGCCGACCGGATGGACAAATTTTTTCAGTCCAACCCCGGTTTCCGCTCACGGATTGCCCACCACATCGACTTCCCCGACTACGAGGACGCCGAATTGTTGTCGATCGCGGAATCGATGCTGGCCGAACAGAACTACCATTTCGATGACGATGCGCGTACCGCGATGACCGAGTACATCGCACTGCGACGTGCGCAACCCCATTTCGCCAACGCCCGGTCGATCCGCAATGCCCTCGACAGGGCCCGGATGCGCCAGGCCAACCGATTGTTCAGCGACACCCCGTCACCGATCGGCGTCGATGAACTGTCCACCATCACCGGTGGCGACCTCCGCAGCAGCCGGGTGTTCTCCGGTGGCCTTGATTCCGAGAAGGGCCTCCCGTAATGACCCGGGTGGAGGCGGCCTGACCGTGGATCCGGCCTGGCCCCGCGCAGCCCTTTTCGACCTGGACGGAACACTGATCGACTCGGTACCTGACATCACCCTGGCGGTGGCTGAGTTGATGACTACCGAGGGACTTGAGCCGTTTACGGAAGCCGATGTCCGAGCGATGGTCGGACACGGCCTTCGGGTGCTGGTGCGTCGCGCCCTGGCGGCCAGGGGCAGGACGCCGGACCCAGCCGAATTCGAGATTGTCATCAGCCGGATGCTGGAGATCTATCCGCGCCATCTCACCGGGCGCACCACGCTGCTGCCCGGGGTGGTCGACTGCCTGGACACCGTGGCCGCCGCGGGTTGCGCTGTGGCGCTGGTGACCAACAAACTGCAGTCGGCCGCCACCACCGTGCTGGACCACTTTGCATTGTCCGACCGCTTCACGATCATCCTCGGAGATCAGGAGGGGCTGTCCGATCTGGCGCCGAAGCCCGAGCCTGACATGCTGCTGCACGCGCTGTCCCACGTCGGAGTCGAACCTGACCACGCGGTGATGGTTGGCGATAGCGAGGCCGATATGGCCTCGGCGTGCGCCGCCGGGGTGTTCTCGGTCGCGGTACGCGGCGGCTACTGCGACGGGCCACTCGAAGCACTCAATCCCGACGTCGTCATCGACAGCCTCTTCGACTTCCCGACGGCGGTTGAGGCGTGGCGCCGCCGTGGCTGACGAGGGCATTCCCGACGCGCTGATCTTCGACGTCGACGGCACGCTGGCCGAAACCGAGGAGTTGCATCGCGAGGCTTTCAACCGTGCGTTTGCCGCCGAGGGGCTGCCCTACCGATGGGACCGGACGCGGTACGGCGAACTGCTGCTGGTCACCGGCGGACGGCAGCGCATCGCACATTTCTTCGCGCAGTCCACCGATCTCACCGCGGACCAGATTGCCGAACTGGCGCCACGCCTGCACCAGGCGAAGAACCGCCACTATGCCGAGGTGATGGCGGATTTCCCGATCGAACTGCGGCCGGGCGTCGCCGACCTGCTGCGGCAAGCGCGTACCGCGCGACTGCGCCTGGCCATCGCCACCACTACCAGCCGCATCAACCTGGAAGGCCTGGCGCGACGATTCCCCGGTGATCTGGATCTCGGGCGATTCGACGCCGTGGTGTGCGGCGAGGACGTCACCGCGCTCAAACCCGACCCCGAGGTCTATCGGATTGCGCTGCAGCGGCTAGGCCTGCCGGCCGGGCGATGCCTGGCCTTCGAGGACACCCGCAACGGTGTCGAGTCCGCGGTGGGTGCGGGCATTCAGGTGGTGGTCACTCCGAGCCTCTACTCCACGGGCCAGGATTTCTCGACGGCCACCGCGGTGGTGGACGATCTCACCCGGTTCGAACTTTTTGGGGCCGGCAACCGCTAGCGGGCGGCACCCAGGCTGACAACCACCTCATTGCGGCGCCGGAACGGTAGCGTCCACGGCGGATCGTAGAACCACGTGAACGGTGTGCCCTTCGACTTGATGTTGTTGTCGCGCAATGTGTTCAGCAGCTCATCGGTGCGGCTGGCGATCGCGTCCAGGCTTGCGGTCCCGGAGAACTTCAGTACCGCGACCCGCTCAGCCGGGACTTTGACCAGGAGTACGCGGTCGTCGTTCGGGGTGGGCAGGGTGTCCATGGTGTGCTCGGCGGGCATGAAGAAGCGGATCACCCATTTCCCACTGGCGTCGCGCTGAGCGGCGACCGGCGCGGTCATGGCGATTTTCTCGCTCTGCTGCTGAGATACCGGTGCGGTCATGGCGATCTTGGTCTTCGTCGTATTGCCGCCGAAGATATAGCCGGCCAGCCGGCGAAAGCCCTCACTGCGAGCCTTCTCCTCGTCGGCGTCAATGGTCGTCTCCGCGGCGATCCGCGATTCATACCGGCGGATTTCGACACCGCCGACTGTGCGTTCCACCGTGAACGGTGGTTCGGCGGTCCCATGCCGAATCCCGATGATCGACCCGCCCGCATCAGCCACCTGGCCCAGGGCCCCGACGATTTTGTTCAGCATGATGTGTCCCCTCCCTATCCACTCAACGATGCGCTGCGGCGCCCGGTTCCGGCTGATAGCTTTCGCGCGTGAGAGATCTCATTATCGCGCTGCCACTCTGGCTGATTCTGGCGGTACTCCTTGTCTTCTTCTGCGCGGTGATTGTCGCCGCCCGCCGACTGGTGCTTCACCGTTGTAGTGATGACACCTGTGAGGACCTCGTCGACCAGGCCACGAATCTGCTCACCGGGCTGGCGGCGACGTTTGCGTTCTTCGTCGGCTTCGCCATCACCGTCACCTGGGGCGCGGTGGCAACCGGGCAGGCCGCGGTCGAGCAGCAGGCCGCCTCGATTCAGCAGATGGCCTGGAGGCTCAACAACATCGGCGATCGGGCCGAGTCGGCCGCGCTGATGGACAAACTGAGGACCTATGCGACGACGGCAGCCACCGCCGACGACCCATTCCTGATCAGGGGAGACACCACCAACCTGCCCTCGGCTGTTCCACTGGACCGGTTCGAGGACGCCTTGCACATCTACGCATTCGGGTCGGGTGCCGCACCCCAGGAGGTCAACAGCCTGGTCACCGGGGCGGCGACCGTCGGCACGAATGCGGCCACGGTTGCGGCTGTGGCCAAACGCACGCTGCCCGGCGTCCTGGCGATTCTGCTCGTGGTCTCCGGAATTCTGGTCGCTCTGGTGATGGGAATCATGACCGCGGGTTCGAGCCGGCCGATTCTGATGTACGTATGGGCGCTTGTTCCGGCGCTGTCGATCACGGTGGTCATCGCGCTGGCGTTCCCATTCGCGCACCGGATCGGGGTCAGTCTGGCTCCGTTGCAGGCTGTCGCGGAGAATATCGCCGCCCGTTAGTCCAGGCGCAGCGAGCGCGATTTCTTGTCGGTGGGTTCTTCTATCATCGAATGTATGTTCGATTCACTTGATGAGCCGGCGTTGTTGGCGGAGATGGCCGAGGCGCAGCGTGCTGAGCGTGCGTCGGTGGCGCGGCGGTTGTTGGCGGCGGGTCGGTTGTGTCAGGTGCGGATGGCGGATCTGGATGCTCTGGATCGGCTGCAGTGGTGCATCGATAACTGGGAGGCGGTGGCTGCGGAGGTGGGTGCCGAGTTGGGTATCAGCCGCGCCCGGGCGTCATCGCAGATGAATTACGGGGTGGAGTTGTTGGAGCGGTTGCCGAAGTTGGGTGCGGCGATGGCGGCGGGGTTGGTGGATTTCCGGGTGATCGCGGTGGTGGTGTTTCGGACCGGGTTGATCACCGATCCGGCGGTGTTGGAGGCCATTGATACCAAGCTCGCGGCGGTGGCGCCGGCGTGGAATGCGTTATCGCGCAATCGGGTCACGGAGTTGGTGGATTGGCGGGTCCGGGAGCTTGATCCTGCCGCGGAACGGGTGACCCGGGGTACTGATGAGGACCGTCATGTGGAGATCAACCCATCCCACAATGGGTTGGCACAGTTCTGGGGTGCGGTACGTGCCGCGGATGCCGCTGTGCTGGATCGGCGGCTTGATCAGCTGGCCGGGTCGGTGTGCGCCGAGGATTCGCGCACGAAACGTCAGCGCCGTGCGGACGCGTTGGCCGCGTTAGCGGCCGGGCAGTCGACGATGGTGTGTGATTGCGGATCACCTGAGTGTCCAGCCGCCGGGGTGGACGCAGCGCCGGCGCAGGTGGTGATTCATGTGGTGGCTGAGCAGTCCACGGTGTCGGGGGATAGCGCCACGCCGGGATACCTGCCCGGCTTCGGGGCGGTACCGGCTGAGACGGTTCGTGATCTGGCGACCCGCGCCCGCCTGCGGCCCCTCAAGCCGGCGCAGGAATTCACCGCCGAGCCGCAGTACCGGCCCTCGGTGGCATTGGCGGAGTTCGTTCGGGCCCGCGATTTATGCTGCCGATTCCCCGGTTGTGAGGTGCCCGCGGAGTTCTGCGACCTCGACCACTCGATACCGTGGATCCTGGGTGGGCCGACCCATCCGTCGAACATTCACCTCAAATGTCGCCCGCATCATTTGTTGAAGACTTTCTGGTGCGGGGAAAACGGTTGGTCCGAACAACAATTCCCCGACGGTGCCATCGTTTTCACATCGCCGTCGGGACGTACCTACACGACCACCCCGGGCGGAGCACTGTTCTTTCCGCGTCTGGCCGCGCATACCGGGACGCTGACCCCCGAGCCTCGAACCGGTGATTCTCCCGGGCGGACACTGATGATGCCCACCCGAAGACGCACCCGCGCCGAAGAACGTGCCGCCCGCATCGACTGGGAACGCGGCCTCAACGAAGCACGCTGGGCCGCTGACCCGCCACCGTTCTAGTTCGCGGTCCGAGTCAGCTTTGCGTAGCGCGCCCGGTGGAAGTCGGTGGATCCGAACTCGTACTGCAGCGCGGTGAGCCTCTTGAAGTAGTGGCCGATCGCCAGTTCCTCGGTCATACCCATACCGCCGTGCAACTGCACCGCGTTCTGTCCGATGAACCGGGCCGCACGACCCACCGTCGCCTTCGCGGCCGAGACCGCCCGCGCCCGCGTGTCCGGCTCCGCACCCAGATTCAGCACCGCCAGGTACGCCGCTGACACCGCCTGCTCGAGTTCCATGTACATATCCACCATCCGGTGCTGCAGTACCTGGAAACTTCCGATGGGTTGGCCGAACTGCTGTCGTTGCTTGCTGTAGTCGACGGTGTCGGCAAGCACCTTGCGCATGGCTCCGACCGCTTCCGCGCACACCGCGGCCGCGCCCTCGTCGCGGGCAAGTGCCAGCGACGGCCCTGCATCGGTCTGTAGCAACGCATCCGCGGGCAGCCGGTAATTGTCGAACACAAGATCGGCGGCGCGCCGGTCGTCGATAGTGCGATAGCTGTGCATCGTCAGGCCGGCCGGGGGAGCGGTGGGATCAAATTCGGTGAGGAATAGCGAAAGGGCTTGCCCGTCAGTGGATTTTCCGGCCCGCGCGACGATCAACAGGTGCGTGGCCAACGGTGCCGAGACAACGACAGCCTTGGCTCCGTTGAGCACCCAGTGGTCACCGTCGCGAACCGCAGCCGTCGAGATGGCCTCCCAGTGCTCACCCGATGCGGGTTCGGTGGCCGCCAGGGCGACGACGGCCGCCCCTGCCGCGATCCCCTCCAGCACCGCGGCCGCCGCATCGCCACCCGCCCGAGACAGCAGACCGCCGGCGACGATCACCGTGTCAACGAACGGCTCGGTCACCAGTGCGCACCCCAACTCCTCGGCGATCACCATGGCTTCGGCCGATCCGCCGCCGCTGCCCCCGACGGACTCCGGCAGGGTGGCGCCCAGGATGCCGAGCTCCTCAGCGAACCCGCGCCAGATGTCGGGTTGCCAGCCGGCGCCGGTCTTCGCCGCGGCGCGGCTCTTTTCAAGGTCGTAGCGCGCGGCGAGGAACTTGTTCAGGCCGTCGCGCAGGAGCGTCTGTTCCTTACTGAGTGTGAAGTCCATGGTTTCTCCTCTCGACGCTCTTTGCTCTCGGACCTAAAGCCCCAGGGTCGCTTTGGCGAGGATATTGCGCTGAATCTCGTTGCTACCGGCGTAGATTGACCCGGCGCGATCATTGAAATAGTGCAGCGGCGCCACCGCCTGCCACGGCTCACCGCTGATGTAGCCATCGGCCGGCGGGGTGAAGTCGGACACCGGGCCACCGGGAAGGGTGGCGTGCGGCTGGTAGACCCGCGCGCGCGGACCGGCAGCTTCCATCGCCAGTTCGGTGATCTCCTGGCTCAGTTCGGTCGCAAGGATTTTCAGCATCGAGGAGTCCGCCCCCGGGTTTCCGCCCTCGGCCACGACGGTCAAAACCCGGTATTCGAGGATCTCCAGCACATCGGCGCGGATCCGCACGTCGGCGAGTTTGGCTGCGAATGCGGGGTCGTCCAGCAGCACCCCGCCAGAAGGCCCGGGCTGCCCGGCGGCCGCCTGGGCAATCGATTCCGCCATCACCTGCAGTGCCGGTGCCGCCGCCCCGCCGCCGCGCTCGAACTCCAGCAGGTACTTTGCCACCGTCCAGCCGTCGTCGATCGCTCCGATCACATTCGCCTTGGGTACCCGAACAGCGTCGAAGAAGATCTGGTTCTGGATCTGCTCGCCGGAGGTCATCACCAGCGGGCGTATCTCAATGCCGGGTGTTGTCATGTCGATCAGGACGAACGTGATTCCATGCTGCTTTTTAGCCGAGCGGGCGGTGCGAACGAGGGCGAAGATCCAATTCGCCTCGCCCGCATGGGTGGTCCAGATCTTGCTGCCAGAGCACACCAGGTCGTCGCCGTCGTCGACGGCCGCCATGGACAGCGCCGCCAGATCCGAGCCCGCTTCCGGTTCGGAGTAACCCTGGCAGAAGAACACCTCGCCGGTCAGGATGCGCGGCAGGAAGTAATCCTTCTGCTCAGGTGTTCCGAAAGCGACGATCGCGTGGGCGACCATCTTGATCCCCATCGGTGAGAGCGCCGGCGCATCGGCCAGGGTGGACTCCCGGCTGAAGATGTAGTGCTGGGTCAGTGTCCAGTCACAGCCGCCGTGTTCGACCGGCCAGGCCGGGGCCGCCCAGCCGCGCTCGTGCAGGATCGCCTGCCAGGCCACGCTCGCCTCATGATCGGCGTAGACGCTCGTCATCAGCCGGCCGGCCCGCCGCAACTCCGGGGTGAGCTTGTCGTCCAGGAATGCGCGTACCTCGTCGCGGAACTCAAGATCTTTCGCTGACCACGCCAGGTCCACGCCGAGCCTCCTTACACAGCACTTTCCCGTGACGCTAAACCCCTGCCCGGACTAGCAGCAACGCGGGGTCGGGCTTCGGTCGGTCATGTCATGGCGCATCCGCCAGTACCCGGACTCGCTGAGGAGCGGTTCCCCAGGATGGGCGCGATTTCGGTACTCCACATAGCGTCGGTAATGAGAATCGCCCATCAATGACCCGACGTACCAACGGATTTTGTCGGCGATTGCGCTAACGCGTCCCATTGTTTCTGCACCTCCCGTTCCAGAGGTGTGGCGACCAAGCGGGCAGGGCCGAAGATCCGCGACGGAACAGGGTTCTCCGCGGCCAGCGGACGCCCTGCACCCCGGATGGAACGAAGCGCGGTGATCACTGCCGTAATCACGACGATGATCACCACGACTGCGAAGACGATCGACAGAGTGCCTTGGATGAAGGTGTTGCGCACGACGTCGCTGAGCTGGTCGGCATCTTTTGCCGAACCGAAAGAGGTCTTACCGGACTCCTGGGCGCCGCGGTACTGGAAGTGCTGCGTCCAATAGCCGAGTTTGGGATCGCCGGAGAAGATCTTCTGCCAGGACGCTGTCAACGTCACCGCCAGGTCCCACAGCAGAGGGACACCCGGAATCCAGGCCCATTTCAGTAGGCCCATCTTGATGACGACGACGGTGACCACCGTCAGTGCGATCGCCGCGAGCAGCTGATTGGCGATACCGAACAGCGGAAAGAGCGTGTTGATTCCACCCAGCGGATCGCTGACCCCCATCAGCAGGATGCTGCCCCACGCCCCGACGACGATCAGGCTGCACGTCCATGCACCGGCTTTCCAGCTGGGATCGTGCAAACGGCGCAGCGGGCCCCCGAGGTTGCTCAGTCCGTCGGAGAGCATGAACCTGGCCACCCGGGTACCGGCGTCGACGGTGGTCAGGATGAACAGTGCCTCGAACATGATCGCGAAGTGATACCAGAACGCCTTGAGCCCACTACCGCCGAACGCCTTACTGAGTACCTCGGCCATGCCGAACGCCAATGTTGGTGCGCCACCGGTGCGCGAGACGATCGACTTCTCGCCCACACTGTTTGCGGCATCCGTGATCTCGGCTGCGGTGATATCTCGTCCCGAGAGGCCCAGGCCGTTGACATACTCGGCGGCACTCTGGGCGGCGCGTCCAGTCTGTGCGCCCGGCGCGTTGATCGCGAAGTACAGATGCTGGTTGAGTATCGAGGCGGTGATCAGTGCCATGACCGCGACGAACGACTCGGTTGCCATCCCGCCGTAACCGATCAGCCGCATCTGGCCTTCCTTCTCGAGCAGCTTCGGTGTGGTGCCGGATGCGATCAACGAGTGGAATCCCGACAGCGCTCCGCAGGCGATCGTGATGAACAGAAACGGGAACAGCGAGCCGGCGAACACCGGGCCGGCGCCGGACTTGGCGAATTGGGATATCGCTGGTGCCTGCATGACCGGCCTGGCGATGACGATGCCCAGGGCCAGCAGCGCGATCGTTCCGACTTTCATGAATGTGGACAGGTAGTCACGCGGGGCAAGCAGGAGCCACACGGGCATGACGGACGCTGCGAAGCCGTAGATGATGATGCACCACGACAGAGTCGCTTTGGAGAGTGTGAACCACTCTGTGCCCCAGGTGGTTTGGGCGACCCACCCGCCGGCCACCACCGCTGTCAGCAGTAGCACAATGCCGAGGAGTGTGACCTCGGTGACTCTCCCCGGCCGCAGGTACCGCAGATACAAGCCCATGAAGATGGCGATGGGGATCGTCATGGCGATCGAAAAGACTCCCCAGGGACTTTCGGCGAGCGCGTTGACGACCACCAGGCCGAGAACCGCCAGCAGGATCACCATGATGACAAGCACGCCGATGATTGCCGCTGTTCCGCCGACAGGCCCGAGTTCATCGCGGGCCATCTGTCCCAGTGAACGTCCGCGGCGCCGCGTTGATATCGCGAGCACCAGATAGTCCTGTACACAGCCGGCGAACACCGCACCGATGATGATCCAGATGGCACTCGGCAGATAGCCCATCTGCGTGGCAAGGACCGGCCCCACAAGAGGTCCGGCACCGGCGATGGCGGCGAAGTGGTGCCCGTAGAGCACCCGCCGGTCGGTGGGCATGTAATCGGTGCCATTTTCGTAGATCTCTGCCGGTGTGGCGTGGTCGTCGCGGGGACGAACGATCTTCATCTCGATGAGCCGGCCGTAAAATCGGAATCCGAGGACGTAGGTGCAGATCGCGGCGATGACGAACCACACCGCATTGACCGTCTCACCGCGCACGAAGGCGATCACGGCCCAGGCCAGCGCACCGAGCACAGCGATCGAACCGAAGACCAGCTTGTGTCTGGTGGTAATCGGCGACCGGTCGACGATGGCCACCGGGGGAAGATTCTTATCGGTTCGGATGTAGGTGACGTCGCCGCGAATCTCCTCAATTGACTCTGGCGGCGCGGTGGTAGGCGAGCTCATGATCACTCCTTCCCGGGCGGCCCATTCTGACGAACTCTCACTGCGATGCGGTGATCCTCGCACCTCGGCGTCCGGTAGGTGGCTACCCCGGCGAAATCCACCGGTCCCGGGTGCGGGTAAAGGCGCACGTCACCCGCTTATCGGCCGGTCAGTATCGTCTAATTGACGAATAATAATTCAGTAGTTACTATTCACCCTATGGACAACGTGCAACTGGTGGTTCCGCTGTGGGCGTGGATCGCCCTGTCGTTCGCGATTGTGGCCATGCTCGCGGTGGATCTGTTCATGCACCGCGACAACCATGTGGTGGGGTTCCGCGAGGCCGCGGTGTGGTCCGCCATCTGGGTGGCCGCCGGACTGGGTTTTGGGGCGATCATGTGGTGGTCTTTTGGCGCCGACGTGGCCGGTGACTACTTCGCGGGTTATCTGATCGAGAAGGCACTGTCGGTCGACAACGTGTTCGTGTTCGCTTTGATCTTCACCTACTTCGCGGTTCCCGACCGCTATCAGCACAAGGTCTTGTTCTGGGGCGTCATCGGCGCACTGTTGTTCAGGCTGGTGTTCATCTTCGTCGGCGCTGAACTGCTCAAGACTTTCTTCTGGACGGCGTATCTGTTCGGGGCGTTCCTGATCTACACCGGCTACAAGATGGCCTTCAGCCACAATCAGGATCTCCAGCCGGAGCGAAACCTGCTGGTGCGCATGGTCCGTCGGGTGATCCCGACGCAGGCCGAGTACGACGGTGCACGGTTCTTCACCAAGCGCGATGGGAAGCGCGTCGCGACGCTGCTGTTCGTCGTGCTGATCGCGGTGGAGGCCACCGACCTGATCTTCGCCATCGACTCAGTGGCCGCCGTGCTGGCGATCACCACGAGCACCTTTATCGTGTGGACTGCGAACGCGTTCGCGGTGCTCGGGTTGCGCAGCCTGTACTTCTGCCTGGCTGGACTGATGCGCCGATTCGTGCACCTGCACTACGGTCTTGCGGTCCTGCTCGGGTTCGCCGGCGTCAAGCTGATTCTCTCCGAAACACCGGTTGGCAAGTTGCCCATTCCGCTGACGCTCGGGGTCATCGTGGTCACCTTGGCGGTGTCGATCGTCTGGAGCCTGGCGGCCACCTCGAAGGATCTGGATGACTCGGAACCGGCGGGCGCCACGGAACGACTCGCCGAAGAAGAGCTACGAAGTGCTTTACCTGAATCAAAACGGTGATAGAAAAGCGGTCATGGTTGAAACCGGCCGCGGGTGGACTTTCCTGACCAACCACGCACATGTGTTGTTATGCCTGGCCCAGGGCGAGTCGCTGACCGCGCGAGAATTGGGTGTGCGGATCGGTATCACCGAGCGAGCCATTCAGGTAATCCTGGCCGATCTCACCGAGGGCGGCTATCTGAAGAAGACCAAACAGGGCAGACGCAATCTCTACACGGTGAATCCCAAAGGCCGACTGCGTCATCCACTGGAGGCACATCACACCATCGGCGATCTAATCACCGCTCTGGATTAGCCGACGGGCCTACTTCACCTCGAATGAGACGGTATCCCAGCCGGTTGCGCCATCGGGGATGACGCCCATCTGATCACCGGTCTGGACCGCGCCGGTGTTGTCGGTGGCGCGCACCGCGATGGTGTGTGAACCTGGCGTGGCATTCCAGCCGAAGCTCCACAACCGCCAGGTGTCATTCGAATACGCCGCACCCAATTGCGCCGGCTGCCAGGGGCCGTCATCGATGCGTACCTCTACGGCTTTGATACCGCGGTACTGTGCCCAGGCCACGCCGCCGAACGTCGTCGGTCCGGCGGACACCCGCTGGCCGCGTCGTGGCACGTCGACGCGAGACTGGGTCTTGATCGGCGCTTTGGCCGACCATCCCAGCTTGGTCCAGTACGCCTCGGCCCGATCGAATTGGGTCAGTTCCAGATCAACCACCCATTTGGTGGCCGACACGAATCCGTACAGTCCGGGCACCACCAACCGGGCCGGGTAGCCGTGCTCGACCGGGAGTGGCACCCCGTTCATCCCGATCGCGAGCATGGCATCGCGGTCGTCGGTCAGCGCCTGCACCGGGGTACCGGCGGTCCAGCCGTCGACCGAGGTGGAAAGCACCATATCGGCGGCAGATTGAATACCGGTGTCACGCAGAAGATCCCGGACCCGGTATCCGACCCAGGTGGCATTGGAGATGAGGTCGCCACCGACCGGGTTGGATACACAGGTCAGGGTCACGGTCTTCTCGACCGGTTCGAAGCGTTTCAGATCGTCGAAGGTGTAGGTCACTTCACGGTCAACCATGCCGTGAATCCGCAGTCGCCAGTCGGCCCGCGACAACTGCGGAACGCTCAGTGCGGTGTCGATGCGGTAGAAGTCGGAGTTGGAGGTGATGAAGCTCGGCAGCGCAACACCTTTCGGCATGACGTCGGCCGCCGGCGGTGGCGGAACGGACTTCGGAACCGGAAGGGCCAGGGCGTCGCGGTCACCGGACACCGATCGCACCTTGCGGGTCAGCACCGCCCCGAGGACCCCGCTGGCGAGGCCGGCGGCCGTGAAGCCAAGGGTGACCAGGGACAGGCGGCGTCCACCGTCGACGCGGTCGGTCCCGTCGACCCCGTCGGCCCGGTCAACGATCCGGCCAGATGTCAACACGCGCAGTACCGCGATGGCGCAGATCACCCCGGCCAGGGTCGGCACGATATCGACCACACGGGCCCCGGTCCGGGCCAGCACCGCTGCGCATCCCGCCGCGCCTCCTGCGGCGATGGCCAGACTGCCCAGCGGAATGCGGGAACGTTCCCAACGCGCCGTGATTGCGGCCACGACGGCGATGACCACCAGCACCATCACCGAGAGGAACAACTTGTCGGATGTTCCGAACGTCTGGATCGCCCACTCCTTGACCGGACCGGGCGTCAGATTCACCACCGCGGTCCCCACCGAGGTGCGCACATCGGCGGCGGGGGAGAAGAAGGTGGCCAGGAGCTGCGCCACACCCACACCCACGGCCGCGGCGGCTACCCCCGCACCCATTCGCAGACCTGTCGAAGCCTCAGCCATGAGAAAAACCTACCGCCGGTCGCCCCGTAGCGCGATGACCGGTCGGTGACGGGTCGTTGACCGGATGTCGTGGCTTCGGCTGTGGGCGGTAACGTGCCGGTGAGTTCGTCGACAGGAGGTTGGGATGGAGATCTCGGGCAAGAAGGTCGTCGTGGTCGGCGGTGCCTCCGGCTTTGGCCGGGCCAGTGCGGAACTGCTCGCTTCGCGCGGCGCTGACGTGGCGATTCTCGATCGTGAGGGTTCGGATGGGAAAGCGGTCGCCGCAGGCCTGGGTGGCCCGTTCTTCGCCGTCGACGTCACCAACTTCGCCGAGACCGAAGAAGCGTTGAATGCGGCGGTCGAGGCCCTCGGTGGTCTGCATGTGGTTCTCACCACCGCCGGCGGCGCCGTCGCGGAGCGCACACTCGGCAAGACCGGCCCGCACAGCCTGGACAGCTTCCGGTCCATCATTGATCTGAACCTGGTGGCGTCCTTCAACATCAGCCGCCTTGCCGCTGCACACATGGCGCGCAATGAGCCCGAGGACGAGGAGCGTGGCGTCATCATCAACACCGCCTCCATCGCAGCCTTTGAGGGCCAGATCGGTCAGGTCGCCTACACAGCCGCCAAAGCCGGGATCGCCGGCATGTGCCTGACCATGGCCCGCGACCTGGGTTCGCTGGGTATCCGGGTGCTGGCCATCGCGCCGAGCCTGTTCGCCACCGGATTGACCAAAGGCATTCCGGATGAGTTCGCGGTCTCGCTGACCAAGGACGCCGCGTTTCCGAAGCGACTCGGCCGGCCCGAGGAATTCGCGAAGCTGGTTGTGGCGATCGTCGACAACCCCATGCTCAACGGCCAGTGCCTGCGTCTGGACGCCGGGCAGCGTTTCGGTCCGAAGCTCTGATCCACCTCGATACCACCTGATCGAACACAGGAGAACACCGATGTCCATCGCACTCACCGACGACCACCGCGAACTCGGCACCGTTGCCCGGTCATTCCTGACCGCGCAGAAGGCTCGCCTGGCGGCCCGCGAACTGCTTGACTCCGATGACGAGGGCCGTCCGCCGTTCTGGACCGAGTTAGCTGAATTGGGCTGGCTGGGTTTGCATGTCGATGAGAAGTACGGCGGCTCGGGATTCGGGCTGCCCGAACTCGTCGTCGTCATCGATGAACTGGGCCGCGCAGCCGCGCCCGGCCCATTCGTGCCCACGGTGGTGGTGTCATCGGTGATCGCCGCCGTCGGCACCGACGAGCAGAAAGCGCGGCTGCTACCCGGTCTGGTCGACGGAACCCACACTGCCGCAATCGGTTTCGGTGGCAACCTGACAGTGTCGGGTGGTCGGGTTTCCGGTGACGCCGGCGTGGTGCTGGGCGCGGGACTGGCCGACGTGCTGCTGCTGGCCAGCGGTGAGGACATGCTGGTGGTCCAGCGCTCGGCTGCTGGCGTCGCGGTGGATGTGCCGGGAAACCTGGACCGCACCCGGCGCTCCGGTCGCGTCGTACTGACCGACGTCGTCGTCGACGACAACACGCTCCCCGGGGCGCGCAACGCCGCACTGGCCCGCACCCGCACGCTGTACGCAGCCGAGGCCGTCGGTGGTGCATCTGATTGCGTGGACAGCGCTGTCGAGTACGCGAAGGTGCGCGAGCAGTTCGGCCGCACCATCGCCACCTTCCAGGCCGTTAAACACCACTGCGCCAACATGCTGGTGGCTGCGGAGTCGGCGGTCTCCTGCGTGTGGGATGCCGCGCGCGCGGCCGAGGAGGATGAGGAGCAGTTCCGCCTGATCGCCGCCGCTGCAGCGACATTGGCGTTTCCGGCTTACGTGCGTAATTCCGAACTCAATATCCAGGTGCACGGCGGCATCGGGTTCACCTGGGAGCACGACGCGCACCTGCACCTGCGCCGCGCACTGACCGTGCAGGCGGTACTCGGCGGTGACGAGTCAGCGACCGACGTGTTCGATCTGACCGCAAAAGGAATCGCCCGGGCCAACAGCCTTGACCTTCCGGCCGGATCTGATGAGTTGCGCACCGAAATCCGCGCTGAGGCGCAGCGGATCGCCGCACTGGACGAGAAGGCCCAACTCGATGAGTTGATCGCCACCGGCTACCTGATGCCGCACTGGCCTAAACCGTGGGGCCTCGCGGCCGGTGCGGTGGAGCAACTGCTCTGCGAGGAGGAGTTCGCCGCAGCGGACGTCAAGAAGCCGGACTACGGCATCACCGGATGGGTGATCCTCACTCTGATCCAGCACGGAACCCCCTCGCAGATCGAGCGTTTCGTCGAAAAGGCGTTGCGCCAGGACGAGATCTGGTGCCAGCTGTTCTCGGAGCCCTCAGCGGGATCGGATGCCGCGGCGGTCAAGACCCGCGCTACCCGCGTCGACGGCGGATGGTCGATCACCGGCCAGAAGGTGTGGACCTCCGGCGCCCACTACTGCAAGCGCGGTCTGGCGACGGTGCGCACCGACTTTGACGGGCCCAAGCATGCCGGCATCACCATGGTGATTCTGGATATGAAGGCCCCCGGCGTCGAGGTGCGGCCGCTGCGTCAGATCACCGGCGGCTCGGACTTCAATGAGGTGTTCTTCACCGATGTGTTCGTTCCGGACGAGGACGTCGTCGGCGAACCGAATGCGGGCTGGACGGTGGCACGGGCCACGCTCGGTAATGAGCGGGTGAGTATTGGTGGCGGCGGTGGCGGCATCGCGCCCGCGTCGGCCTGGCTGATGCACCTGGCCCAGACGCACGGTGATCGGGTGATCGGCTCCCTGCAGCGGGTTGGCCGATTCCTGGCCGAAGATCATGCGCTGCGCCTGCTGAACCTCCGCAGGGCAGTCCGCAGTATCGAGGGCGCCGGGCCCGGGCCGGAGGGCAATATCACCAAACTCAAACTGGCTGACCACTTTCAGGAGCAGGGCGCCATCGCGGCATCACTGGTGGGTCCGGATCTGGCCTTGGAGGACGGTGAGGGTGCACTGGCGTCTCGGGCCGCGATGGGGGCACGCGGGATGGCCATCGCCGGCGGCACGTCAGAGGTGGCGCGCAACCAGATCGCCGAACGCATCCTCGGCATGCCGCGTGACCCGCTGATCAAGTAGCGGCGGTGAGGCAGAGGCGCATGCTAGGTCTTCCGGGCGAAGTCGCGGAGCCAGTTGAACCAGGCACTCATACCCTCGCCGGTTCGGGCGCTCACCGGCAGGATCACCGCGCCGGGATTGACCTCCCGCACCCGGGAGATATAGGTATCAACATCGGCGTCGAGGTGCGGCACCAGGTCTATCTTGTTGAGCAGCACGACGTCCACTGAACGGAACATCACCGGGTATTTCAGCGGCTTGTCCTCGCCCTCGGTGACCGAGTAGACCATCGCCTTGGCGTGCTCGCCCACATCGAACTCGGCCGGGCACACCAGGTTTCCTACATTCTCGACGATAACCAGGTCGAGTGTGTTCAGGTCGAGACCGCCGATGGCCCGATTCACCATCGGGGCGTCGAGGTGGCATTCGCCGCCGAAGCCGTTGCTGGTGTTCAGCAGCGAGATCTGCGCGCCGCGGCCCTCAAGTTTGGCGGCATCGAGATCGGTGGCGATATCGCCCTCGATGATTCCGACGGCGAACTCACCAGCCAGTTCGTCGAGGGTGGCTGCAAGCACCGTGGTCTTTCCGGAACCTGGTGAGCTCATCAGGTTCAGTGCCCGGATGCCATGTGCTTGGAAGGCGTTTCGGTTGATATCGGCACGGTTGTCATTCTCGGCGAAGATCGCCTCCAGCACCTCGATGCGCTCGGTACCGGTGGCGTAGCCACTGTGATCGCCGTGCCCATGGTCGTGCTCGTGCCCGTGCTCGTGCCCATGGTCATGGTCGTGGTCGTGGCTGTGGACGGTGCCGTCATCGTGGCGGTGGAATCGACCCATACCCGCAACTCTAGCTAGGTCACATCGACGGAGGTGACCATAAACTCCTCGCCGCACACCACCGCCACATCGGCACTTCTGCACTGCGGGCAGGCCACCGAGAACCGGGACTCGATCGGTGACTGCTGCCCACACCCGTGACACTGCACCTCGGCGGGGATGAATTCCAACTCCAGTTCGGCCCCGGGCATGTTCTCGTCATCGCGGACGATCGTCCAGCAGAATGCCAGTGAGTCCGGCACCACCTGGCGCAGTGCCCCGACCTGGACCCGCACCACGTCGACGCGCCGTTCGCCGGCATGGGTCTTGACCACCCCGGCGATCGCCCGGCACAGCGACAACTCATGCATCGGCGCAACCCTACGACTACCGTGAACGCGGTGTCCGTAAGGGTTCGCCTCGACATCACCGGTGTGGTGCAGGGGGTGGGATTTCGCCCGGCCGTCGCACGGATCGCCGCCGAGTTCTCCCTCGACGGGTGGGTATACAACGACGCCGGATCGGTGCACTGTGAATTCGAGGGACCGGCCGCCGACGTTGAGGCCGCGGTCAGCGCACTGCAGGATCGTCCGCCGCCGATGGCCCGCATCGACACCCTGGCCGTCACGGCGGTGCAGACCCGGGGCGAGGCGGGATTCGCCATCATCGCCAGCCGGACCGGTGATGACGGCCGGACCCTCGTGCCGCCGGATATCGCGATCTGTGCGGACTGTCTGCGGGAGATGCGTGACCCCGCAGACCGCCGGTACGGGCACCCGTTCATCACCTGCACCAATTGCGGGCCGCGTTACACCGTCATCACCGATCTGCCCTACGACCGACCGGCCACCACCATGGCGGTCTTCCCGATGTGCGAACCGTGCGCAGCGGAGTACCGGGACCCGACCGACCGCCGCTACCACGCCCAGACCATCGCCTGCCCGGACTGCGGGCCTCAGCTGTCGTCCTCGCTGGAGGATGCGGCCGATGCGCTGCTAACGGGGAGCGTGGTCGCGATCAAGGGAATCGGCGGCTTCCACCTGGCCTGCCGGGCTGATGACGACGCCGCCGTCGCCCGGCTGCGCACCCGAAAGAACCGGCCCGCCAAGCCTTTTGCGATGATGGTCGCCGATCTCGAAGCGGCGCGGGAGATCGCCGAGATCGATGATGCAGCGGCCGCCGCGCTCACGTCGCCAAGCGCACCGATCGTCCTGGTGCCCGGCAAGCCGCGTGCCGTCGCCGAGGCAGTGGCGCCGGGTCTGGCCGACCTCGGCGTCATGCTGGCCTACTCGCCGATTCATCATCTGCTGTTCGACCGGCTCGGACGGATTCCGTTGGTGATGACCTCGGCCAACCAGGGTGGGTCGCCGATCGTCTTCCGCGACGAGGACTTGAACTGGATCGACGGCCTGGCCGATGCGGTACTCACTCACGACCGGCCGATACACGTTCCCTGTGAGGATTCCGTGGTCACCATCGACGATGAGGGCGGGGAGTTGCCGTTGCGCCGGTCGCGGGGATACGCGCCGCTGCCGGTTGCGGTGCCCGTCATCGACGGCGAGGTCATCCTGGCCACCGGCGGTGATCTCAAGACCACCTTCTGTCTGATGGGCGCCGATGGTCATGCGCACCTGTCCGCCCACCTCGGCGATATGGCCGACCCGCGCACCCAGCACTGCTTCGAGGCGGCGCTGGACCACCTGGCGTTCATGACCGATCAGCAGCCCGATGTGATCGCCTGCGATATGCACCCCGGTTATGCCACCACCGCGTGGGCGCGGCGGCACGCCGGGGGCCGGCCGGTGGTGACCGTGCAACACCACCACGCGCACGCCGTGTCACTCCTGGCCGACCACGGACGCCTGGGTACCCCGATCATCGCGGTGGCCTATGACGGCACGGGCTATGGCCTGGACGGCACGGTCTGGGGCGGGGAGCTGCTGGCCGTCAGCGGCGCCGCGGAGTTCACCCGGGTCGGTCATCTGGCTCCGTTCGCGCTACCCGGGGGAGAGGGCGCGGTGTGCCAACCCG
>JBAXIA010000047.1:0-19642 GCA_037138615.1 Mycobacteriaceae bacterium
ACGGCATCAAGAACCATCTACAACAACTCCAAGCGTCGGGCCATATCCGAGGCGAATACGCCGTCGGGATCAACCTTGCGGCGCACCGCGATCCACTCGTCGATCCGCGGGTACATGGCGTGGAAGGTCTCCGCAGTGGTGCGGGAGTCCTTCGCGGTATAGAGGCGGCCGCCGAACTTCAGCACCCGCCGATCGAGTTCGGTCACGAACTCACCCAATCCGGCTTTGATCGGGAAGTCGACGCAGACGTTCCAGCCGGGAATGGGGAAGCTCAGAGGGGCGGCGTTGCCGGGCCCAAACAGTTTGAACACATTGAGGAACGTGTAGTGACCAGAACGCTGGATGTCGACGATGATCGCCTTGAACTCCTCGACCGCCTCGATCGGAACGACGAACTGATACTGCAGGAATCCACTTGGACCGTAGGCCCGGTTCCACTCTCCGAACATGTCCAGCGGGTGGTAGAACTGCGTGAGATTCTGGACCTTGCCGCGGTAGGTGCCCGATTTTCGGTACCACAGTTCACCGATGGGGCCGAAGGTGTACTTGTTGGCAAGTCCGTTCGGGAAGATGTCGGGAAACGTAAACAGCTGCGGTGCATCGAACTTGAGTGGGTTGCGTTGTAGCTTCTCGGGCAATTGATCAAGACGGGCCAGCGATCCGCGGGAGACCGCTGCGCGGCCCAGTTTCGGCGGCGCGCTGATGGCGTCGAACCAGGCACTGGAATAGGTGTAGTTCGCTTCGCTACCGTCGCTGTGTAGGGCGATCGTCTCGTCCAAACTCGCGGTGACATCACCGTCGGCAATGAAATACGCCGTCTCTGTCGGCGTCATCTCGATTGTGGCCCGCAGGATGATTCCGGTGAGGCCGTTTGCGCCCACGGTTGCCCAGAACAGCTCCGAAGTTGGTCCGTCGGGTGTGAGGGTCTTCACCTGCCCGTCGGCGGTCAGAAGATCCATTGAGCGGACGTGGTTTCCGAAGCTGCCGGCGCTGTGGTGATTCTTGCCGTGGATATCGCAACTGATGGCGCCACCGATCGTCACCTGGCGGGTACCCGGCAGCACCGGGATCCAGAGTCCGATGGGCAGGGCCGCCTTCATCAGCTGATTGAGGCTGACGCCACCCTCGACGTCGGCCAGTCGTGTCGACGCGTCGATCGAGTGGATCCGGTCCAGCGCGGTCATGTCGATGACGAGTCCACCGCCGTTCTGGGCGTTGTCTCCGTAGGAGCGGCCGAGGCCGCGGGCGATCACTCCGCGGTGGCGACCTTCGGCCGCCGCGGCGGCCGCCCGGCTGACAGCTTTGATGATCTCCTCGGGATCCGGGGTCAGGAGTACCTCGGCGACGCTGGGTGAGGTGCGGCCCCAGCCGGTCAGCCTCTGCAGGTTAGTCGTTCCGGACATCGTGACGAGGGTACCGCGCGCACCAGGCAGCTCAGTGGAGCCGGAAGATCCATGCCCTCTGCACGATGAAGTTGATGATGGTGGCGGTGCCCTGGGCAATGACGAATGCGACCGGCATCCGCCAGGGTTGATCGGCGAAAACCCGCAGAAAGACGTGGTTGATCCCGACCTGGACCGAGAACGTCAGAGCATAGAGCGCCATCACGGCGAGGAATCGTGCCCGACTCGGTGACGCTTGGAAGGTCCATCGGCGGTTGATCACGTAGGCAGTCGCGGTGCCGGCGATGAAGCTGATCGCCTTGGCCGGATCCAGTGGCATGCCGAAAGCGTGCAACGCCGCATATATCCCGTAATCGACGACTGCAGAAAATCCGCCGGTGATGACGAACCGCACCACCTGGGTTTTCAAGCTCAGCGGTGTCGGCGCAGGAATTTCGGCCATCGCGGCAAGCTTACGTGCGCCTGTGCGCGACGATGGTGATGTGCGAAACTTGTTGGAATCTTGGGCGACGTTAATCAGTCGTCACTGCGCCGACCCCGATGCGATCGATGTCGGCAGGGGATTGCTCGCCGCCTGGTCTGAACCGCATCGGCGCTATCACGGGCTGACGCACCTGTGCGACATCCTGGACCGCGTCGAGGAACTTGCGCCGTATGCCGATGACGCGGATTCGGTACGACTTGCGGCGTGGTACCACGACTCGGTGTACGCGGGCCTGCCCGACGACGAGGAGCGCAGCGCCAGGCGGGCCGAAGACGAACTGTCACGCTTGAGTGTCGCGTCTGAATTGGTCGCCGAGGTGGCGCGGTTGATTCGGATGACCGTTACACACGATCCGGTATCCGGGGACCGCAACGGCGAGGTGCTCTCCGATGCCGACCTGGCCGCACTGGCCGTGCCCGGCGAGATTTACCAGGCCAATACGGCGGCCATTCGCGCGGAGTACACCCACGTTCCCGCCGAGGCTTTCCGCAAGGGACGTTCTCAGGTGTTGGTCGCACTCCTGGCCGGGCCGGGGGTCTTCCGTACCGCGTACGCCCGACGGGAGTGGGAGGCCACGGCCCGGGACAATATGCGGGCCGAACTGACCGGCCTCACCGACTGAATCGGCGGGGAAGGGCCGTTAGGCCCTTGCATTCCGGTGGTGATCCGGACAAACATCTGGCGCATGCCAATCGAACAAGACCCGGTGCGCGTACTCGATGACGGCGAGGCGTGGGATCTGCTGTCCAGTGTCTCGCTGGGTCGGCTGGTCACAAGTGTGGGCGACCGAATAGAGATTTTTCCGGTCAACTTCGCAACCCTGGACAACGGGGTTCTCTTCCGTACCGCCGAGGGCACCAAGCTGTTCGGCACGGTGATGAACGAGCAGGTGCTATTTGAGGCCGACGATCACACCGTGGCCGAAGGCTGGAGCGTCGTCATCCGTGGCACTGCGCGGGTGCTCACCACCGCCGAGGAGATACACGAGGCCGACCGCGCCCAGGTCATGCCGTGGGTCCCCACCGAGAAGCTGCGGTACGTCCGGATCACGCCGGACGAGATGAGTGGCCGGCACTTTCGGTTCGGGCCTGAGCCCGCACATGGCGGCCTGCCTGGCTGAGTCGCTAGACCCAGTACGGCACCCGCGCCCGGTACTGGCGCAATGCTAATGCGGCGGCACACCAGCCCAGCACCGTCAGGACTATCACGACCACCCAGTGCCGAGGCTCTTGATGGGCGCCTAGCAGCGGTGCGCGCAGGATGTCGAGGTAGTGCAGCAGTGGGTTGAGTTCGATGATCTTCGACCAGCGTCCAGCGCCCTGCTGTTGCAATGTGTTGGCGTTCCAGATGATCGGTGTCATGAAGAAGAGCAGCTGTACCAGCGAGGCCAGCAGCGGTCCGATATCGCGGTAGCGGGTGGACAGGATCCCGAAGCAGAACGACACCCAGACGCAGTTGAGCATGATGAGCAGCAGTGCCGGGATCATCGTCAGATCGGCCCACGACCATGGTTTCGGATAGATGATCGCGATCACCACGAAGATCACGATGTTATGGGCGAACAGGATCATCTGCCGCCACACCAGGCGGTACACGTGCACGCTCAACGGGGTCGGTAGCTGCTTGATCAGACCTTCGTTGGCGATGAAAACATCAGCTCCCTCGAGGATCGAGGCGTTGATCATGTTCCAGATGATCAATCCCAGCGTCACGTAAGGAAGATGCTCGGAGAGCTCCAGATTGAACAGTTTCGAGTACAGCGCTCCCATGGCGATCGCGGTGGTTCCGGTGGCGATGGTGATCCAGAACGGGCCCAGTACCGAGCGTCGGTACTTCTGCTTGATGTCCTGCCAGCCGAGGTGTAGCCATAGTTCGCGTTTGCGGAACCCGTCGGTGAGATCGCCCCAGGCGCGTCTGAATGTCTTGGATTGGCCGGCCGCGTCGATGAAGGTCATCGAGTACTCCTCGGAAGGTGCTCCGGCGGACCGAAACGTTCACGACGTCCCATGCGGCGCAATCGAATCCACTCTCGCAGGCCAGCTGGATCTCGTCGGCTCACTAGGAAGTACCAACCGAAGCGTAACCACTCCTGGGGCAGTAGTTTGCGCATGCCGGGCTGAGCGAGTACATATCCGCGATTGCGATAGGTGAAAAAACGTTTCGCGGGATCATCCGGATACTGGGTGTGCATGCGCCCGCCGAGGATGGGCTTGAATTCATCACTGCCGTACGGGTGCAGATAGACGGTATCGAGACAGGTTCCGAATGGTAGACCACTACGAACCAGCCTGCGATGTAACTCGACCTCGTCACCGCGAACAAACAGCCTGATGTCCGGAACTCCAACGGCGGCGATTGCTTCCGAACGGAATAGCGCACCATTGAATAGTGATGCGATACCGGGCAGGAGATCCTGACCCGGTCCTTCGGTTCTCAATTCATCGACTCTCCGTCGCCACTTGAGACCGCGTCGCAGCGGAAACGCCAACTGGTTGGGATCATTGAGAGCACACACCATCGGCGACACCTCGGCGAGTCCGTGCTTCTGCGCGCAGGCCAACAGGGTGGCGAGTACTGCCCCATCACGGGGGTGACCGTCGTCATCGGCCAGCCACACCCAGTCCGCACCCAGTGCCAGCGCATGCAGCATCCCGAGCGCGAATCCTCCTGCGCCGCCGAGATTTCGGTGTGAGCCGAGGTAGGTCGTCGGGACTGACTGACCGGATACCAGATCATGCACCCTCGGATCGTGATCGTTGTCGACCACGATCAGATGGTCGATCATCCGGGTTTGGGCGGTCACTTTCTCAAGCGACATGGCGAGTTCGTCGTGTCGACGGTGGGTGACCACGACCGCGCACACCATCTCGGTCACGTCGACGACCAGTCATTGCGGTGTTCATCAAGAACCTCGCGCACGTGACGCGCGGCATCCTCACCCTCATAGCCCCGCACTACTTCTTCGATACTGCCGTGCATCTTCACGGTGCCGTGGTCGATCCACATTGCGGTCTTGCACAATCGCGCTAGAAATTCATTGGAGTGGCTGGCGAAGACCAGGATTCCGGAACGCTCGACGAGAGCTTGAAGTCGCGACTGCGCTTTTTTGAGAAATTCGGCGTCGACCGCGCCGATACCTTCGTCCAGCAGCAGGATCTCCGGATCGATGCTGGTGACGACACCCATCGCCAGGCGCACCCGCATCCCCGTGGAATAGGTACGAAGCGGCATCGACAGGTATTCACCGAGTTCGGTGAAGTCGGCGATCTCGTCGACCTTGGCAGCCATCTGTTTGCGGGTCTGTCCCAGGAACAATCCCCGGATGATGATGTTCTCGTAGCCGGTGATCTCCGGATCCATGCCGACGCCGAGATCGAAGACCGGTGCCACCCGTCCGCGCACAACCGTGCGGCCGCGGGTGGGTTCGTAGATTCCGGACAGCAAGCGCAGCAGTGTCGACTTACCTGCGCCGTTGTGGCCAACCAGTCCTACCCGATCGCCCATCCGCAATGTCATGGTGATGTCCCGTAGCGCCTCGATCACCACGACGTTGTCGCTGTTGCGCCCGATCGTTCCGCCGGCCTTGCCCAGGAACGCCTTTTTCAGCGACCGGGCCTTGGCGTCGAAGATGGGGAATTCAACCCAGGCGTCGTGGGTCTCGATATAGGGCTCGGTTGTCAATATGACCGTCTGCTCCTACAGGTACTGCCCGGTGCCGTGACCCGGCGCTCCAGTGGGCGGTGCCATACCGGGTGGCAGTGCCCCCTGGCGCATATGTTCCAACTGCGCCCGGGCCGCCATCTGCTGGGCGAACAACGCGGTCTGGATTCCGTGGAAGAGGCCCTCGAGCCAGCCGACCAGTTGGGCCTGGGCAATGCGCAGTTCGGCATCGGTGGGCACGGTGTCCTCGGAGAACGGCAGCGCCAGTCGCTGGAGTTCGTCCCGCAACTCCGGCGCCAGGCCGTCCTCGAGTTCACGGATGCTGGTCGAATGGATCTCCCGCAGCCGGCTGCGGCTGGCCTCGTCCAGCGGTGCGGCGCGGACCTCCTCGAGCAGTTGCTTGATCATCGTGCCGATGCGCATCACCTTGGCCGGCTGTTGTACGAGGTCGGTCACTGACCCCTGCTCATCGCCGGTCATCGCCGTCGCGGCCTCGAGGCCTGTGATGACCTCGATGTTGTTGTCGTCGTCGGTGTTCGCCGTCATCCGCTGAGCATTCCCTCGTATCCCGGTCGTCATCGGGCCCATCATCGTGGGCCTGGTTGCGGTGCACCGCGCCACTCGTAGATGCGGGCACCGCCATTGTCGTAAATCTTGGCCCACGACTTGGACTTATCTAGTGACACTAGACCGTCGGGCATCACGAATCCGCGGACCACGGGGCTACTGGTGATCACGTATTTGATGTTGAGCGCCCGTACCGCCTCGGCGACCCGGGGGTCGTGGTCGGCATCATCGGCATATGCCCAGAATATGAAGCGGTTGTAGCCGGGTCCCTGCTGAACGGGGTAGTCGTAGTGGGTCCACATTGGGTGCAGGTCGGCGACGGCGTACATCCAGGCCGTGCCGTCGACGTTGGCGTCGCCGATCAGGGTGTCGCGGGCGCCGGGCAGCGTGGCCAGGTAGGCGAACGCCTGCAGATCCTTGTCGTTGACGATCACGCGGTCGTACTTCTCGCCCATCAGGTAACGATGGCGTGGAAAGTAGTGCCAGGTCAGTCCGAAGCACACGGCGATGAGCAATCCCACGGTGGCACTAATCCAGAACGTGCGGCCGGGCTCACGCTCGGGGGCCCGTTTTCGGGTGAGCTTGCGCGCCCAGGCCACCACCAAAAGTGCGGCGGAGAACAGTGCGAGCCCGGCCATCGGCCCCAGTAGAAGGGTGACGACGGCTGAAAGCCGACGCGGATCGCTATAGAACAGGTCGCTGTATTTGCCGGCGAGCGCGCCGATCGGGCCGCCGAAGGGCGCTGAGGAATGCACGATCGACACGATCAACAGCAACCACACTGCGGCAGGCCACCAGATCTTTTTGAACAGCAGCAGCAGAAAGCCGGCGCCTGCCAGCGCGATGAGGATGTTCTGGATCGGAAAATCGTTGAGGTGACGAGTGTGCTGAACGACCGCGTCGAACAGCGCACGCTTCTTACCCTGGTGGGTGATGAATGCGTGGCCGCTGATGATTTCGGCCTGCTGCAGCACGCCGAGGAACTGCGGTACCAGCACCGCCAGTGTCGGCACTGCGACGCCCAGCAGGGACATGAAGTCGCGGGCCCGGCCCAATACCGGGTTGCGCAGCGCATCCAAAAGCCACCAGGCCGCCAGGAAGGTGACAACCACCACCCCTCCGGTGAGGTGCACACAGAACACCCCGATCAACGCCAATACCGCCAGCGGGATGCGCTCGCGGTGAGCGAGTGCGGAGGTGATCAACACGAACGCCGGGATCGCGATACCGAAAGCCGCCATATTGGGCATCGATGCGGTGTCGAACTCCACATAGGGAACCGCCGTGAACGATGCCGACAGTGCGGCGGCAGCGGCGGCCGCACCCGCGGTCCGCCACCGGGTGGTCCGGTCGATCAGCAACTTCCAGGTGAGCAACCCGGCGCTGAGCGGGAACAACCAGACAGCTGCGGCCAGGGAACTCAGCGTGTAGGCGGTTGTCGGGGCGGCGCCGGTGATCTGTGCCAGCACGGCGCCCAGCGCGTGGAAGGTCGTTGGATAGTAGAGCGCGGCGCGGGTTTCGACGTTGCGCAATTCGCCCATGTGGGTGGGGGAGGCCTGGCCGGTGTCGAGGATCCACCGGATGGTGTTGGCGTGCCACACGGCGTCCCAGTTGCTGGGAATCGACTGCCAGTGCGGCATCCCCCGCCAGGCGGCGAAGCCGATTGCGATCACACCGAAGAGCACGCCGGCGGCTGCGGCGCACTGCGGCAGATCGGGGCCTGATCGCCGCAGCACGGATACCGGTTTGGGTCGACTGCGACGGCCGCCCGGCATAACCCGGTAGGCGAGCACCAGTCCCATCACCGAAGCGAACGTCAACAGCGCACTGACGGCATTCCATCTGATACCGAGTGCACCGAATGGGACGATCGCCAGGCCGACGACACCGTAGGTCAAAGCCGGCCCGACCGCGATGGCCAACGGCCAACGCAGACCTCCGGCGCGCGCGACCACGGCACCTGGCAGTGCCAGTAAAAGGACCGCGATTAGCACTCCGGAGCCGAAGTTCACTGACCTATTATGGTGAGGCGGTTCGGATCGCCGACGGCCGGGTGAAGCGACGTCGTCGGGGCTGCCGCGGCTCGCAGACTGCTCGAAGGTTGGTGGCATGGCATACGACGTCGCCCGGGTACGGGGCCTGCACTCCGCCCTCGGCGACGGGTGGATCCGATTCGACGCACAGGCCGGCATGGTCACGCCGGAGGCGGTTTCCACGGCCGTCTCGACGGCCTTCCGCGGTACGTTGGCGAACATCTCCAGCCCGCACCCGGCCGCTCAGCGCAGTATCGCGCTGCTCAATGCGGCTCGCGCGGCGATCGCAGACCTCGTCAACGCTGACCCGGCCGGGGTCGTCCTCGGGGCCGATCGCGCCGTCCTGCTCACCTCATTGGCCGACGCATCATGGGGCCGCGCGGGTCTCGGAAACGAAGTGGTGGTCAGCCGCCTCGACGACGAGGTCAATATCGCGCCCTGGTTGCGCGCTGCAAACCGCTACGGCGCCAAAGTGAAGTGGTCCGAGGTCGATATCGAGACCGGCGACTTGCCGATCTGGCAGTGGGAGGACCTGCTCACCGGTGACACCCGACTGGTGGCGGTCCCGTCGGCGTCGGCGACTTTGGGAACCGTCACTGACATCGGCGCGATCACCACAATGGTGCACAACGTCGGCGGGTTGGTGGTGGTGGACCACTCGGCTGGATCGCCCTACGGCATGCTCGATATCGGTGAGGTTCAGGCTGATGTGGTGGCGCTCAATGCGGTTGCCTGGGGCGGACCCCCGATTGGTGCGCTGGTGTTCCGTAACCCCGCGCTGATCGATACCTTCGGATCAGTGTCGACCAATCCGTATGCCAGCGGGCCGGCTCGGCTGGAAGTCGGCGCGCACCAGTACGGACTACTGGCGGGCGTGGTCGCCAGCGTGGAGTATCTGGCCGGGCTGGATGACGAGGCTTCAGGTAACAGGCATGAAAGGCTCACGCAGTCAATGCAATCCGCGCGTAAGTACCTGCAAGGATTGTTCGAGTACCTGATGACATCACTACGCTCGCTGCCGCTGGTGACGTTGATCGGTGACCCGGAGATACGGATCCCAGCGGTCAGCTTCGTGGTTACCGGTGTGCCCGCCGAACATGTGGTCCAGCGGTTGGCCGACAACGGAGTGCTCGCCATCGCCAACGCAACGTCACGGGTATTGGACTTGCTCGGCGTTAACGAGATCGGCGGTGCGGTCACCATCGGGCTTGCCCATTACTCCACGATGGCCGAGGTGGATCATCTCGTCCGAACCCTGGCGTCGTTGGGCTGATATCCGCGGCCCACGGCATCAGGGTGACTATTGCGAAACGGTCAGCAAAATCTTTCCGAAGGTCTCGCCGGAGGCCAGCACCCGATGCGCCTCGGCGGCCTGCTCGATCGGGAACCGGGCGCCGATGACCGGTCGAACGGTTCCCGCCGCGATCATCGGCCACACCGAGCCCACAACGGCGTCGACGATTGTGCTCTTGCCGTGCGGCCCGTCGATGGGCCGGGCCCGCAATGCGGTGCCGATCACCCGCAACCGTTTGGAGATGAGGGTGCCGATATTCAACTCTGCCTTGACGCCGCCCTGCATCCCGATGATCACCAAGCGGCCGTCGACCGCCAGGGCCTGGAGATTCCGGTCCACATACGACGCCCCCATGATGTCGAGGATCACATCGGCGCCGCTGCCGCCGGTAGCCGCCCGCACCCGCTCGACGAAATCCTCATCTCGATGGGAGATGACGATCTCAGCCCCCAGTTCGCCGCACAGATCCAGCTTGGCCGGCGAACCCGCCGTGACCGCCACCGTGGCTCCCAATTCTCGAGCCACCTGGATCGCGTGGGTGCCGATCCCGCTGGCCCCGCCATGAATCAGGATCAACTCACCGCTCGCCAGGTTGGCGTTCATCGCCAGGTTGGACCACACCGTGCACGCCACCTCGGGCAGTGCGGCGGCGTCGATGATGCTCACACCGACTGGAATCGGCATCACCTGCCCGGCCGGCACAACCACGTTTTGCGCATAGCCACCACCGGCCAGCAGGGCGCAAACCTGTTGTCCAACTTGGAGATCAGTAACACTCGGCCCAACGGCCGTGATCACACCGGATACCTCGAGGCCGAGGATCAGACTGGCTCCGGGCGGTGGCGGGTACAACCCGGCGGCTTGTAACAAGTCGGCACGATTGACTCCCGCAGCCCTGACTTCGATCACAACCTCGCCGTCGCCAGCTGCGATATCCGGCACCTCTTGCCACAACAGGTGGCCGGCACCGTCGGGTGTGATTGCGTGCACGCGTTGACGCTACTCCCGGGCCCGAACTACAGGATTCCCGGATGGAACCCGCCGACGATTTAGACTCGATCCATGGGCGGGCGTGTCGCGGGGCGTAGTGGCAGTGAGATGCCGGGTTTAGACGGCGTTGAACAGCAGGCCTGGGAGAACTTTCTCGACGCGGCACTGCGGCTGTACGGGACGCTGAATCGGGGGTTGTCCGAACGCCACAACCTCAGTCTGGCCGATGTGCGGTTACTGGAAATCCTGGACAATTGCGCGACGGGTTCGGCGCGAATGGGCGACCTCGCCGAGCAACTGGTATCGCTGCCCAGCCGGGTGACTCGGCAGATCCGTCGATTGGAGGCCGCGGGTCTGGTGCGACGGGAGGCCAGTCCCGAGGACGGGCGTGGCGTGCTGGCGACCATCACCGATGACGGTCGAGTCAGTGTCGCCGAGGCGTTGGTGACCTATGCCGAAGGTGTACGGTCGAGTTTCCTGCGTCCACTGACCCGGTCTCAGATCACAGCGGTGGGGGAGAATTCCCGGCGGATCGGCGCAGCGATGAAGTCGGGCGGTTCCACCGCGAAATTCGGCCGCACCTGATTTTCGGACAGCCCGCTACGCTGTTTGGTGGTGGCGTGGCAGAGCGGCCTAATGCACTCGCCTTGAAAGCGAGAGTCGGCTAAAACCGACCGGGGGTTCAAATCCCTCCGCCACCGCTGTCAAATTGGTTGCTCTGCAACAGCCGTCACTCGCCGGTGAAGTTCGGTGTGCGCTTGCCGAACATCGCCGAGGTTGCCTCTTTGAGGTCCCGAGACGGCAGGAATGCCGAGTTCCATGCCGCGACGTAGCGCAGACTGGCCGCGACGTCGTCGGTTCGCTGCTCGTCGAGCACGTCCTTGATCCCACGTGTCACCAGCGGGGAGTTCGCCGCGATCTCCGCGGCGGTGGCATGTGCTGCGGCCAGTGCGGCCTCGGCATCGGGTAGGACGTCGTTGACCAGTCCGATCTTCTCGGCCCGGGCGGCGTCGATGTCCTTGCCGGTCAGCGCCAACTCGCGCAGGTGGCCATCAGAGAGGATGTAGGGCAGACGGGCCAGGCTGCCCACGTCGGCGACGATGGCGAGTTTGACCTCGCGCACCGAGAACGTCGCGTCCGCGCTCGCGTAGCGGATGTCCACCGCGCTGATCAGATCGACGCCGCCACCGATGCACCAGCCGTGGATCGACGCGATCGTCGGCGTCCGGCAGTCAGCCACCGCGGAGATGGACTGTTGCAGATCCTTGAGGTGGGAGTGAAAGTGTGTACGCGACCGGGCCGATACCTCGCCGGACATCGTGTCCGACAGGGTGGTGCCCATGGTGAGCAAATTGAGGCCGAAGCAGAAGTTGTTCCCCGATCCGGTCAGCACGATGGCGCGGACATCTGGGTCGGCGTCGAGTTCGGCGAAAACCACCGGCATCTCAGCCCAGAACTCCGGGCCCATCGCATTGCCCTTGCCGGGCCCGATCAGGGTGACCTGGGCGACGTTGTCCTTGACTTCGACGGTGAGGGATTCAAGCGGGGTATTCATAAAAATAAGGCTACGACGCGGGGTCTATCCGAATGCGGTCAGGGTTCAGATGTACGGCTCAGATATACATCGCGGGATCGATGTAGGTGGTCGGATCAACCAACGGCTCGCGCTGTTTTTCCGTACGAGGCCGCACCACCGCCGGTATGCCGGTTGCGATGGAATCCGAAGGAACATCCTGAGTGACAACGGCATTGGCTCCTACCGCACTGTCGTCTCCGATGCGCAGCGGCCCGAGAACCTTGGCCCCGGCTCCAACGGTCACCCGATTGCCGAGCGTGGGATGCCGCTTTCCCTGTTGAAGTGACCGGCCTCCGAGCGTCACTCCGTGATAGAGCATCACGTCGTCGCCGATCTCAGCGGTCTCGCCGATCACCACACCCATGCCGTGATCGATGAAGAATCGACGACCGATCGTCGCGCCGGGATGGATCTCGATACCGGTGAGGAATCGGGCGAATTGGCTCAGTATTCGGGCCGGCCCGCGTAATGCCGGCGTGGACCACATGATGTGGGCGAGCCGGTATGCCCAGATCGCGTGCAGTCCGGAGTAAACGAGGGCGTTCTCCAGATCGCCGCGGGCGGCCGGGTCATGGGAACGAGCGCTCTGCAAGTCCTCGCGCAGTGTGGACAGCAGTGTCACGGTGTAATCAATCCCTGATGTCCTCGAAAAGAACGGTGGAGATGTAGCGCTCGCCGTAGTCGCAGACGATCGCGACGATCAGCTTGCCTGCGTTCTCGGGACGTTTGGCAAGCTCCAACGCCGCCCAGATGATCGCGCCAGAGGAGATTCCGCCGAGGATTCCCTCTTTGGTCCCGAGATCGCGGGCCACCCTGATCGAATCGTCGAGACTGACGTCGATGATCTCGTCGTAGCTATCCCGATCGAGCACCTCGGGAATGAAGTTGGCGCCGATGCCCTGGATCTTGTGTGGGCCCGCCTGACCCTCGGTCAGCAGGGGGGAGTCGATTGGCTCGACGCCGACTATTTGGACGCCGGGCTTGCGGGCCCTGAGGACGTGCCCGACACCGGTGACAGTGCCGCCGGTGCCGATCCCGGCGACGAAGATGTCGACCTTGCCGTCGGTGTCGGCCCAGACCTCCTCGGCGGTGGTCTTCTCGTGGATCGCCGGGTTGGCGGGGTTCGCGAATTGATCGGCCGCAACCGCGTTCTTGGTTTCGGCGATGATCTGTTTCGCCCGCGCCACCGCGCCCGCCATGCCCTCGGAACCGGGGGTGAGAACAATTTCAGCGCCGTAGGCGCGCAACATCACCCGTCGCTCGGTGGACATCGTCTCCGGCATCGTGAGGATCACGCGATAGCCGCGGGCAGCGCCCACCATCGCCAATGCGATGCCGGTGTTGCCGCTGGTGGCTTCGACGATGGTCCCGCCCGGCTTCAGCTCGCCGGAGCGTTCCGCGGCATCGATGATCGCGACGCCGATCCGGTCCTTCACGCTGTTGGCGGGATTGTAGAACTCGAGTTTGGCCAACACCTGAGCGCTGAGTCCCTCGGTCAATCGGTTGAGACGAACCAGTGGGGTATGACCGATCAGCTCGGTGACATCGCTGTAGATCCTGCCCATTGCTGGTCCTTCCTCGCGGGATCGTGCGGTGATAATCCGACGCTACCGGTGCTGGCCCGGCGGTTGGCCGGTGGATGCCGTATTGGTGGTCAGTGGCCGATCCAGTCCCGGGCGAACGCCAGGAACGCGTCGTTCTCAGCCGCTGCGCCGATGGTCACCCGCACGCCGTCGCTACCGTAGGGCCGAACCAAAACCCGCGCCTCTGCTGCTCGTTGAGTGAACTCGACGGTCCGCTCTGCGAGCGGTAGCCAGACGAAGTTGGCCTGCGACGGCGGGAATGTGTACCCAAGCGTTTCGAGTTCCGCACTGACCCGCTCCCGTTCGGCGACCACCGCGTCGGTGCGCGACAGCAGTTCGTCAGCTGCCAGAAGCGAGGCGATTGCGGCAGCCTGTGAGATCGTGCTGGCGGTGAACGGCACGTACACCTTGCCCAATGCGGTGATCACCTCAGGATCACCGACGGCGTAGCCAACCCGCAGGCCCGCCAGACCGTACGCCTTCGAAAAAGTACGCAAAACAACAACATTGGGGTACCTACGGGCCAGACCCAGACTGTCGGGCAGCAGGCCGTCGCGGATGTACTCGACGTAGGCCTCGTCGATGATGACGAGGATGTCGCTGGGAACCGCTGCCACAAACCGGGCCAGCTCCGCCGGTTCCACCACGGTCGATGTCGGGTTGTTTGGGTTGCAGACGAAGATCAGCCGCGTGCGATCGGTGATGGCGGCCAGCATCGCGTCGAGGTCGAAGGTGTGATCGCGTAGCGGCACCTGAACTGGCGTTGCCCCGGCCACCCGCACCTGTAGCGGGTAGACCTCGAAACTGCGCCAGCCGAACACCACCTCGTCACCCGCAGCGGAGGTGATCTGGATCAGCTGTTGGCACAGGCTCACCGAGCCGCAACCGACGGCGATGTGCTCCGGCGCAAAGCCCACGTGCTTGGCCAGATGCTCTTTGAGTTCGACGTGCCCGTTGTCGGGGTAGCGGTTGATGGTCTCGACGGCCGCTGAGATTGCGGCCCGGACGCTGGGCAACGGGCCCTGCACGATTTCGTTGCTGGCCAGCTTGATCGCACCCAGCACGGTCTTACCGGGCGTGTAGGCCGGCAGATCGGCCAGTTCAGGGCGCAGGCGAGCAGTCACTCGACCAAGTCTAGGGGTGGCCCCGGCTGGCTTTGCTAACCGCTGTTCGTGCTGTGTACTGTCATGCTCCGGCGGTGCCGGTGCCGTGTTTTAGCTCCGGTACGCTCATGTGGTTCAGGAGGCGTGCCAGAGCGGCCGAATGGGACTCACTGCTAATGAGTTGTCCCCCTTAAAGGGGACCGGAGGTTCAAATCCTCTCGCCTCCGCCGCGGCTGAGCAGCTCGGCCACGAACAACTGAAAAGTCGGCGCCCGTAGCTCAACGGATAGAGCATCTGACTACGGATCAGAAGGTTAGGGGTTCGAATCCCTTCGGGCGCACTCTGAACAGGCGCACCATCTAGCAGCGGAAATTCAGCCGGAGCGGCAGCGCCGAAGATCGCCGTCGTGCGGAATTCCCCCGCAGTGGCGTTTCTCGTACATCGATGCGGTCATCCTCGCATGGCAGCCGACACCTTCGCCAGTACGACGGCCGACAAACCGAGCATTGCGACGATCGATATGCCTCCCAAACTAAGCATTGCCCGGCCGGTGCCGCGAAGCGAAGTCAGGCACAGAAGTCCGACGATCACCGCACCGACCAATGAGATCAGGCCGGCGGAAAAGTGTGACGACGGCGAGTTCGGCTGCCTCACTTGAGGTCTCGTTGACGCGACTCAGACCGTCGAGGAGTCTTCCGCCGCGGGAGCAGAGTTGCGCAGAGCCTCGCTGAGCCCGGCACGACTGGTGATACCCAGCTTGCGGAACGTCCGGCCCAGGTGAACATCGACGGTGCGCGATGACAGACTGAGTTTGGCAGCGATATTTTTAGAGGTGTTACCGTCGGCGGCGAGTTCGGCGATCCGGCGCTCCTGTGCGGTCAGTGAAGGCGTATCGGTCGAGGCTTGACTGGTAGACATCTTTGCTGCGCGGAGTTCGGCTCGTGCGCGATTAGCCCACGGACGTGCGCCAAGGCGCTCGAAGATCTCGGCGGCGAGCTCCAACGGGTTCCGGGCTTCGGTGTGACGACGAGACCGACGTAGCCACATGCCTTGTGTCAGAGCGATTCTGGCGTGATCGAAGGGGAATTCGGCGAGGCCGGGATGAGTGACAGCGGCCTGGTAAAGCTCGCCGGCCTCGGCATCGGGTGCGGTCATCGCCGAGATCGCCAGGGTCAGGGCCGCCACCCGTGGGGACACCTCGGCCAGATTTAGGCGCGCCGCCTCGTCGGCGTGCGCGCGGGCCTGCTCGCGGTGTCCGGACAGCAGTGCGGCCTCGACCAGGTCGAGCATGTCCTCGGCGACCGCAATGATGTGGGTGGGGAAGTGCCCCGCCGGGTTGACCCGGGTCGCTGCCTGATAGGCCACCTCGTAATCAGCCTCGGCGAGGGCGACCCGCACCGCGATCCTGCGCGTAAGCCCAAGGTGCAGTTGTAGATCCCGTGGTTGGGCCCATGCCGTCACCTTGTCGGCGTTGCGGCGCGCGGTCGCCAGATCGCCCCGGTTGGCGGCCAACACCCCCAGATCCGCCAGGAGTTGATGACGGACCAACTCGCTATTATGGTTTTGCGTCGCGAGCTCCAGACATTTCGCCCCGACCTGCTCAGCGCCGGACCAATCTCCGGCGGCCACCAGATCGATGAGGACCACACGTCCGCCCTCGATGGCATCGATGGACGCACCTTGGGCACTGACCTCGGCGAACGCCCGGGCTAGTGGGGCGCGAAAATCGGCCATCGCATCAAGGCAGTACGCCGGGAATGACAGCAGCATCACCCACCTCGCCTGCAGTTGCGGCAGGAAAGCCACGGACTGATCCAGCACGGGGCGCGCCGCGCGCGCGGTGCCGGCGATGTCCTCGACACCGGTCCGGTACAGCAGGATCGCCGGGGTCACCCGCTTCTCCACCGCCAGCAGTGCGACATTGGTCTGGTCTCGATACCGGGCGTCGCCGGAAAAGCCCACGACCGACAGCAGCAGATTGACCAGCCGGTTCACCATTTCGTCATCGAGGGCGTCGGCCCCGGCCAGCGCGCTCAGCAACCGCCGGTGGGTCAACTCCACCTCGCCGTCGGCGTGAAACGACCGGTAGCAGTCGGCGAGGACTGCGACCGCCGACTTGCCAAGGCCGCCGCGGGTGCTGTCCAGAAGGTCCTGAGTCTCTTCGAGTCGGCCGGCGCGGGCGGCGATGAAGATCGCGTCGGCCAGATAGGCGGAGCGACGCTCGTTGTCGGTGCTCAGTTCAGCGGCCCGGCGCAGCCACTGGACGGCGACGGGGAGCCCACCCCGGCGGCCGGACAGTTGCGCGGCCCGAGCCAGCAGGTCGGCCACCTCCTGGTCCGGCCCGGTGGTCGCCGCTTCCAGATGATGGGCCCGGCACATCAACATGTCGGGGTATAGCGCGGCAAGGTCACGGTGGGCGGCCCGGCGTGCCGATGGCCTAGCCTGATGGACCACGGCGGAACGAACCAGCGGATGACGAAAAACGAACTGCCCCATCGGATCTGCTACCAAGAGGCCGGCATCGACGGCGGCCTCGATGTTGTGCATCTCGTACCGCGGACGGTTCCCAGATGTGGTGCTGATGGTGATGCCGTCCAAGGCTCCCCGCAACAACTCGGCGCGCACATCGGCGTTGAGCTGTTCCAACCGCCCGCCGAACACCGCCACCAGACGATCGGTCAACGGCAGCGTGCCGCTGTCAAACTCGATGCGACCGGCGAACCGTAGAAGTTCGGCCAGCGCCAACGGATTACCTTCGGCCGCAGCCAGAATCGCGGTCGTCGCAGTCAACGGCACGCCGGCCTGCTCCAACAGCCGCGCCGAATCCTCCTCGCTCAGTGCGGCCAGTGGCACTTCGCCCCACCCGGAGCCGGAGAACACCGACTCATGCCGAGACCGCCGCCCCGCCACGATCGCGACCCGAGGATCGGTCAGGCGACGCCCCACCGCACCGAGGACCTCCGCGCTGACCCGGTCCAGCCAGTGCACGTCATCAACGACCAGCACCAGCGGCTGCGTCCGCGTCGCGACCGCGAACAGATTCAACACCGCGGCCACCAAAGGCATGACCGCCACCTCGATACCGGGATCGCCCCCCCAAACCGGCGCCAACACGGCCCGATCGATGTCGTCGCACTCATCCAGGAACCTCTGCAGCGCGAACACCAGTTGGCCCAATCCGGCCAGCGAGTAAGGCTCCTCGGCCTCCACCCCCGCGATCCGAAACACTTGCCACCCGCCAGCGGCCGCACGTGCGCAGAACTGCGCGATCAACGCGGTCTTGCCGATACCGGGTTCTCCGGACACCACCACTGCACGCTCGGTGTCGTCGGTCAGGACCTGGCCGAGAAACGCCAGATCGGCCTCCCGTCCCACTAGGTCCGGGCTGCGAGGCATCGGTCCAGTATGCGCGGCATCTACGTAAATACGTAATTACGTAATTGACGAATTTGCGGATGCCAGAGGTGCCACCTGCCACGTAATTTTCCGACGCGGTGTTCCCAAATTACCCCGCAACAAAACAATTTTGAGGGGCTTTTGAATGTCGTCCACACACACCGATCCCGCAGGCTTCGACGAAGGACTGGCCGCACTGTCGGGTCGTCTTACTCGGCTGGTGCGGGGCCGGGTGCGTGCCATTGAGTACGGCTGCGGTGCAGCGAAGTCGGCAGCGCACATAGATGCGGGTTTCTCTCGTTATGTGGGCCGGGTGGGTGCTCTGGCGGTGGCCCTGGGCATTGGCTCGGCGGTGGCCGCTATGCCGATGGCGTTCGCTGATACGACTGGTTCGGAGGGGTCGGTGGGGTCTGGATCTGCCGATACCCGAGCCTCGACGTCGGCTAAGGCCGCCGCTCCGTCGCGGCGCCCGGGGCGCCCCTCGACACGTGCTGCTTCACCATCGGCCCGATCTGCTGTTCAGACTTCCCGTCAGGCGGCGGCGACTGTTCACACAACCCCTGTCTTGACGTCGACTCCCTGGGCGGTTGCGGCGCCGGCGGCGGGATCGGTCACCGCTGTGGGCACCGCGCTGTCGTCGTGGTTACAGACCGGCTCCAATGGGGATGCTCCAGTGGCGGCGCCGTTGGCGTGGCCGGCGCTGGCGGCGTCGCGGCGTGAGGTGGGTGCGGCAGCGAAGACCACCGCCGCGTCGGCGAATCCGGTGGCGAACTCTGTGGCGGCGGTGGCAGCTAACCCGGTTGCGGAATTCATCCGGGTCTTTATTGGTAGTGGCACCGCCGATCACCCCAACGCCGGCCTGGTGTTCGGCAACGGCTACTCGTGGACTGCCGACACCTGCGATCAGGGTGTGGCGTGCACGGGCGGCAACGGCGGCCTGATTGGCAATGGCGGTGCCGGTTTCAACGGCGGCAACGGCGGTTCGGCGGGCTGGTTCGGTCGTGGCGGTGACGGTGGTGCGGGGGTTGCCGGCGGGGCCGGCGGTCGTGGCGGTACCGGTGGGGTGTTCGCCGGCAGTGGTGGCAATGGTGGTGCCGGTGGTGCGGCGGCGACATCCATCGGTGCCGGTGGTGACGGTGGAGTGGGCGGCGACACCGGGCTGGTGTCGGTGTTCGGTCGTGGTGGCAGTGGCGGTGCAGGCGGGACCAGTGGGTCTGATGCTGGCACGGGTGGTGCTGGTGGTTCCGGTGGCAGTGCTGGGATGCTGGCGCTGAATTCCGGCGGCGGTGTGGGCGGTGCCGGTGGTTCAGGGGCTAGCACTGCGGGCAGTGGCGGTGCCGGTGGTGGTGGCGGTTTGGTCCTCGGCGATGGTGGTGCCGGTGGTGTCGGTGGTGCGGCGATCTTGTTGACGGCGACGGCCGGTACGGGCGGTAACGGTGGTAGCGCCTCGGTGTGGTCGGTGTTCGGTTCCGGCGGTGCTGGTGGTTCGGGCGGCGTGGGCGCGACTGGGGTGGCGGCCACCGCGTCGTCGGATCCGTTGGTTGCGGGCGGCA
>JBAXIA010000048.1:0-19285 GCA_037138615.1 Mycobacteriaceae bacterium
CAAGTGATGTCATCATCGCCGCCACCCACGGCGTGCTGTCCGATCCGGCTGCCGAACGCCTTGCCGCCAGCGGTGCCCGCGAGGTGATCGTCACCAACACCCTGCCGATCGACGAGTCTAAGCGGTTCCCGCAGCTCACTGTGCTGTCGATTGCCCCGCTGCTGGCCAGCACCATCCGCGCGGTATTCGAAAACGGTTCGGTAACAGGACTTTTCGACGGAGACGCGTAGAGCCGCTTGCGATGATCGCTAGTTCATTGAGAGGTATCGGCATTACCGCATTGGTTCTCACCGCGGCTATTGGTGCGGTTGGGTGTGGGGCACGCACAGCTGACTACTCCTCGATCGTGACCACCAGCGCGAAAAGTACGGAGAGCACGGCGAGCACGTCCACCACGCCGACGCCGATCGCCCAGTTCCTGGCCAGCGCCGGCGTCACCGGCCAGCAAATCCCCCTCGACAAGCTCACCGATCTCACTGTCACACTGCCCCGGCCACCCGGCTGGACCACGTACGTCAACCCGAGCTTCTCCCCCGGCACCGAGGCCATCGCCAAGAACAACACCTATCCGACGGCACTTGTCATGGTGTTCAAGCTCGACGGAGACTTCGATGTGCAGTTGGCGCTCAAGCATGCCGACGCAGATGCCGAGTTATCGCGGAACTTCACCAAGCTGAATTCCTCCGCTGACGATTTCAAGGGGTTCCCGTCATCGATGATCGAGGGCAGCTACGACCTCGGCCAGGACCGGTTGCACACCTACAACCGCGTCGTCATACCGGTAACTCCCTCGCCGAGGTTCCAGCGCTACCTGATTCAACTGACCGTGACGACGCTGGCGGACCAGGCGTCCGCCCAGGCGCCCGATATCGGTCAGATCATCAATGGCTTCGACGTGAAGGTGAAGTAGTCCTCGAACCCGGTGGCAGCCGGCTGGCCCGCGACGCCGGGACCGCTCGGCCGCTGCGGACGCTGTCCGAGCAGTTCACCGGCACTGAATTTCTGCTCCAGAGGCCCTATCGGCTAATCTTGGGATGCGTCACGGCGAGGGTGGTCCTACCACCGTTATCGGCGAGGCCGAAGCGATTCACGCTTCATGCCCGCCCTCGCCGTGCGGTATCACCCCCGAGGGCAGGAGCATCACAATGGCAAAAGGCGCCACCACCAACAAACTGAGCGTCGCAGTGCGTACTCGCACCGGCAAGGGCGCATCCCGCCAGGCGCGGCGCGAAGGCAAGGTCCCCGCGGTGCTCTACGGCCACGGCGCCGAACCCCAGCACCTCGAACTTAATGCCCGCGACTACGCCGCGGTGCTGCGCCACTCCGGAACCAACGCGGTCCTGAGCCTCGATCTCAATGGCACTGAACAGTTGGCGTTGACCAAATCCCTCTCGGTGCATCCGGTGCGCCGCAATATCCAGCACGTCGACCTGATCGTGATCCGTCGAGGCGAGAAGGTGACCGTCGAGGTCGCCGTCACCATCGAGGGTGAAGCCGCATCCGGCACCCTGGTCACCCAGGACGCCTCCACGATCGAGATCGAGGCGGAGGCGCTGTCGATCCCCGACGGCCTGACCGTGTCGGTCGAAGGCGTCGAGGAGGGCACCCAGATCCTGGCGAGCCAGGTTGAACTGCCCAGCGGCGTCATCCTGATCAGTGATCCGGACATGCTGGTGGTCAATGTTGTCGCGGCGCCGACTGCTGAGGATCTGCAATCCGAGGGTGGCGGCGAGTCGGCGGAGGAGCAGGCTTCCGAGTCCGAAGCCACCGCCGAAGGTGCCGCCGAGGGCGAGTCGGCCGAGTCTGAGTAGTCCGGTCCCAGGCACCACGATGGCCGAGCCATCCTCCGCAAGCGGGAGGGGCCCCCAGTTGGTTGTCGGCCTGGGCAACCCCGGACTGCAATACGCCAAGACCCGGCACAACGTCGGGTTCATGGTCGCCGATCTGCTGGCCGAGCGCCTCGGTGCGACGTTCAAGGTGCACAAGCGCTCCGGTGCCGAGATCGTCACCGGCAGGCTGGGAAATCGTTCCATCGTTTTGGCAAAACCGCGGACCTACATGAACGAGTCCGGCCGACACGTCGGTCCGCTGGCGAAGTTCTACTCAGTCTCACCCGCCGACGTGATCGTCATCCACGACGAGCTCGATATCGACTTTGGCAGAATCCGCCTCAAGCTGGGCGGCGGCGAGGGCGGTCACAACGGACTGCGATCAGTGGTTAATGCGCTGGGCACCAAGGAATTTCAGCGAGTCCGGATCGGCATCGGGCGCCCGCCCGGACGCAAAGACCCAGCGGCGTTCGTGCTGGAGAGCTTCACCGCGGCCGAACGCGATGAGGTGCCGACGATCTGCGCACAGGCGGCAGATGCCACCGAGTTGCTCATCGAGACGGGCCTGGAGTCGGCGCAGAACATCGTCCACGGTTGGTGAACACGCGCCGTGACGACGGCCGCACGGGCGACTAGGTGACCAGCGCGACCGAGTTTGCGCGGCGCAGCTTCCCCGATGGCGTTTTCGGGATGGTGCCCGGCCCGAGGACGACGACATTGCGTGGCCGCACCCCCACCTCGGCGACGACAGCGTGGGCGACCTGCTGCTCGATCCGTCGAACCACGACGGGGTCCTCCCACTCGTTGGATTCGACGGCAACGGCGAATGTCTCCCGTGAGTGGCCCGCCTCCAATCGAACAGCGACGGCACAGCCCGGCCGCACACCCTCGACCGTTCCCGCAGCGCGTTCGATATCAGTGGGATAGATGTTGCGCCCGGCCATGATGATCACGTCCTTGACCCGGCCGCACACCACGACGTGTCCCTGCTCGGTCAGGTAGCCGAGATCTCCGGTGTCATACCAACCGTCCTCGTCCTGTGCCGCGACGAAACCACCCATGGTGATATAGCCCGTCGTCAACGATTCGCCACGTAGTTCGATGACGCCGACACCACGCGGCGGCAGCAAGTTACCGCCCTCGTCGACGATGCGAGCCTCGAGGTCCTGCAGCAGCGGACCCAGCGAGGCCAATCTGCGGGTGTTGCCCTTGGTGGCCGGGACAGCACGGCGCAGTGCAGCCAGCAGATCGGAGTCGACCTCGTCGACCACCAGTCCGGCTCCACACTCGGAGAACGACACCGCCAGTGTTGTCTCGGCCATGCCGTAGGCGGGCAGGATGGCTTCCGGCCGCAGCCCGAACGGCTTACCGGCCTCCAGCAGATCTTCAACGTCGGAGGGGTCGACGGGCTCGGCACCGGACAACGCGAATCGCAATGTCGACAGATCGAACTCGCCCGGCTTGGCCTGCCGGCGCAGCCGTTTGGCGAACAGTGCGTAGGCGAAGTTGGGCGCCGCGGTCATGGTGCCCTTGTACTTGTCGATGAGCTTGGCCCACAGCAGCGTGTCCCGCAGGAAGTCCAGCGGGGTGACCTTGACCAGTTCGGCGCCGAAGTACATCGGGACGGTCAAGAAGCCGACCATGCCCATGTCATGGAAACAGGGCAGCCAGCTGACCATGACGTCGGTGGCAGCGTCATATCCGGCGCCGACGAACATGGCCTCGGCATTGGAGTGAATGTTGCGGTGGGTGATCACCACGGCCTTCGGCGAACCGGTGGAACCGGACGTCAGCTGCATCAGGGCGACGTCATCCTCTCCGGTCTCCAATGGATCGACCGGATCGGCGGCCAACAACTCCTCGACCGTCAGGACCTTCACGCCGCGCTCGGCCAGAATCGGCCCGGCCACCAGAAACGGCTCCGAGATGACAACCGCTTTGGCGTCGATCATGTCGATTACGTTGGCGGTGTCCTTCGCCCAGTGCTCGAGGTTGGTGCGCGGGGTGGGCTGGTGCAGCATGGTCAGGCTGGCGCCGCGCATCCACAGAGCCTGGGCCGTCGGTGCGATCTCCACCGGCGCGCCGGCCAGAACGCCGACCGCATCGCCTCGCCCTACGCCCGCGGCAGCGAGTCCGCCGGCAATGCGCCGAGCACGTTCGTACACCTCACGCCAGGTGTGCCGGACCGACTCCTCGGGCTCGCCGGTAACCATGCCCTTGTCACTGGTCATGGCGCTGTGGAACATCTTGTCCGTGAAACGGCTCACGACGACCTCCTCGGCATCCGGCTCGCCGTCGCCAACGGCGCACTAGCCCGGATAGTTATGCTCCGCCCGGCATGGGCTGTTGCACCGGCGGCGCGCCCGGACATTCGTGGAGCTTTTCGGTCTCGACTCGGTGATGCACCGTCACTGACATCGCCGCCTGACCGCCCACCGCGGTTGGCGTTGGGCGATCCGCCGACTGGCGTTTTCTTGCCGTTGATGGTCACTGCGTCTCATCTTAAACTTTTCTTAAGATCACGCCAAGCTCCCCCGCCCGCGACCGTGTCACATTTCAGTGTCGCCGGCTGGCCGACCCCTGCCGACCGGTCGGGGCTCAGTCATCGGCCGATGGCACCACACGGGCACCGTGCACCGGCCCGCTGGCCACCCGAACCGTTCGGCACACCCCCGCGCCGGCCAACTCAGCGCTGACCTCCACCGCCGCCTCCGCCGAGGCGCACAAAAACGCGCACGTCGGTCCGGAGCCCGACACGATGCCGGCCAGTGCGCCGGCCTCGGTGCCCGCCCGCAACGTGCGCCGCAGGTTGGGCTCCAAACTCAGCGCCGCCGGTTGCAGGTCATTGCCCAACAGCGGGGCAAGCCCGTATGGGTCACCGGCGGACAGCGCAGTCAGCAGTGGCTCGGGATCTGACAGCCGCGGGGGCTCACCCGCCTCGCGCAGGCGGTCGATCTCCGAATAGACCACCGCAGCAGACAGGCCGCCGGTGCCGAATGCGAGTACCCAGTGAAAGGTATTGCGGGACAACACAGTTGTCAGTTCCTCGCCTCGGCCGGTGCCAAGTGCCGTACCGCCGTGCAACGAGAAGGGCACATCGCTACCAAGTCGCGCAGCCATCGCGTGCAGATCGCGGCGCGGCACACCCAATTCCCACAGCGCATTGATCCCAACCAGCACGGCGGCGGCATCTGCGCTACCACCGGCCATCCCGCCGGCCACCGGGATCGACTTGGCGATGGTGATCTCCACATCTGGTGCTCGACCGACACGCTCGGCCATCAACTCGGCTGCCTGCCACGCCAGGTTGCGGGCATCGGTGGGAACCTCGTCAGCACCCTCACCGACGAGTCGCAGCGACAGCACCTCGGCATCGCGCACGGTGACCTCGTCGGAGAGCGAGACGGCGTGAAAGACGGTGGTCAGCTCGTGATAGCCGTCGGGTCGCTGGTCACCGACGCCGAGGTACAGATTCACTTTGCCCGGAACCCGGACCGTCACCGACCCGGTCGGCACCCATTGCGCAGCGATGCTGCCAGTGTTGGGCACGACATGAGGGTATCGCGCCGATCAGAGCGCGTCGGCCGACTGCGCCGCCCCGTCCGCCACCCCTGCCGTGCCGGACCGCTGGAGCAGCCGCACGAAGTCGGCCACCGACAGTGTCTCGCCGCGCCGGGATGGGTCGATGCTGGCAGCCAGCAGTCGCTCGGCCGATTCGTTGCCGGAGCCGGCCCAGTCCAGGAATGCGTTGCGCAGTGTCTTGCGCCGCTGAGCGAAAGCGATGTCGACCAGTTCGAAGACCTGCTCCCGGAACGCCTCGTCGACGGGCCAGGGCGACGTCTCGTGGCGATCGATCCGCACCAGACCGGAGTACACCCGCGGAATGGGCCAGAAGACCGTCGGCGAGACCGTGCCGTAGCGGCGGACATTGCCGAAGAAGCGGGCTTTGACACTGGGCACGCCGTAGTCCTTACCGCCCGGCTCAGCGCCCAGGCGGTCGGCCACCTCAGACTGAACCATCACCATGGTGGTGCGAATCGTCGGGAATTCGGCGAGCAGGTGCAGCAGTGCGGGCACCGCGATGTTGTACGGGAGGTTCGCGACCATAGCGGTGGGCTGCTCGGCGAGGTCAGCGCGCCGGATCCCGAGGATGTCGCGGTTCAGGACTGTCAGGCGATGGATTTCGCTGTGTGAGTGATCAGCAATCGTCTTAGGCAACCGCTCAGCGAGCACGGAGTCGATCTCGACGGCGGTGACGTTCGCACCACGATCCAGCAGAGCCAGGGTCAGCGACCCGAGTCCGGGACCGACTTCCAGGACGTGATCGCTCTTGGTGATACCGGAGGCTGACACGATCCGACGTAGCGTGTTGGCATCGTGAACGAAGTTCTGGCCCAGCGACTTTCGCGGCCGGAAGTCGAGTTCTTTGGCGAGGTTGCGGATCTCGGTGCGAGTCAGTAGACGGATGGTCATCATGCCCCTCTCCCGCAGACGGGCCACGCCCCCCAGCCCTGTCGGGCACGCGTCACTTCGGCGATAGCTATCTGTTCTTCTCGGGTTGCCAGATCAGCTCTCTGAGCGTACCGCAAACCGCCGTTGCGTTCCCATGTGTTCTGGTCGAATTGCACACCGCCGTAGTAACCATTGCCGGTATTGATGGCCCAGTTGTTTCCTGATTCACACCCGGCGATGGCATCCCAGCGCGCCCCGTTGGTCACCGGAGGCACCTCGGTACCCGGCTTTGTCCCGACCCGCAGCACCGAGTCGCGGGCGGGCGTGATGACGAAATTGGCGACCGGAAGTCGGCCGGTCGGCACACCGTTGACGATGGCGACCGCGAAGGTCACGTCCTGAAGGCCGGGTGTACCCGGATCCTCCACGACCTGCCGACTCATATTCATCGTCGGGTCTTCCACCCGTCTGGCCGTCGGCGCTAACGGAAGCCGTTCGGTGACCTTCTGGACACGCATCCGGGTGACCGTGATCTGCATTCCGTCAACAACAGGCGTCGAGGCCGCGGGCACACTTTCATCACGCTGCTCCAGCGGTACCCCGGCAGCAGCGAGGAGGGCGCCGACGTCCGGAGCGGCCAGTCGCACGGTGCTGACCACTCCGGCGTCGTTGAGCTGGACGGTCTTCGCGCTGACGACGCCCAGGGCCATGCCCCGCAGCGGAACCCGGCTGCCGCGGGATCCGGCAACCGGAGCGGTGTCGGTCATCGACAGCTGAGCCAACGCCTCGTCGATGGTGGACGCCGTGGTCCAGACCTGCTTGAGATCCTGACCGTCCAGCGAGATCTGCAGCGGACGCCTACGCCGCAATACGATGGTGTCGGCATCACCGACGGCCTGGTCGGCGGCGGGGACCAGCTCGTCGCCCTCACCGACGGAAAAACCGCTCTCCTCGACGATGTCAGACACCCGGGACTTCATCGTGGCGACGGTCATCGCGGTGCCGTCCACATCGAGCGTCACGGTCTTGCGGGATCCGATCGCCAGCGCACCGGCGGCAATCAGCGTGACCAGCAACGCAGCCACCACGAGACGCAAAGCGGCTGAGGACTGCAGCTTGGTCAACACATCACGAGACGGTAACGAACCCACCGGACACGGGCAAACTGGGTGAATAGCTCTCAGCGGACCCTTTGTATCCCGGCCTTCAGCCCAGACCATAGACGCGCCGGGCGGTCGCGGCGGTGTCGTGGGCCACCTGTTCAGCGGGCAGGTCCAGCAGGTCAGCCAGCGCGCGGACGGTGTACGGCAGGCAATACGGCTCGTTGGGCGCGCCGCGGAACGGGTGCGGGGTGAGAAATGGAGCGTCAGTTTCCACCAGCAGTTGTCCGGGCGGAATGAGCGCCGCCGCCTCGCGGAGCGCATGGGAGTTCTTGAAACTCACCGTGCCCGACAGGCTGAGGATCCAGCCGGCCTCGATGCAGGTCTTCGCCATCGACGGCCCGGACGAGAAGCAGTGGAAGATCACCGTCTCCGGGGCGCCTTCGGCACCCAACACATCCAGGATCTCGTCATCGGCCTCGCGGTTGTGGATCATCAGCGGCTTGCCGGTGCGCTTAGCGAGTTCGATATGCCAGGCGAACGCCTCGCGCTGGCTGTCCGGCTGTGCGCACCCGTCGAGTTTGCCGGGCCAGTACAGGTCAATACCGGTCTCACCGATAGCCACCACGCGCGGCGCTGAGGCCAACGCCTCGATCTCGGCGCGCGCCGCATCGCTGAGAGCGTCAGCGCGGGTGGGGTGCAGTCCGACCGCGGCGTAGACCCGCTCATCCCATTCGGTGGCAGCCGCCGCCCAGTGCGCCGAGTCCAGGTCGTCGGCGATGGTCACCACAGCTCCCACGCCAACGGCCTCAGCGCGGTCGATGATCCCGCGCACATCCTCAGCGGTACGCGCACCGCAGGCGTCCAGGTGCGTGTGGGCATCGATCAACGGCGTCAACGGCTTCGGGGGCGGTGGTGCCGGACGCTTCGAACTCACGACCAACACAATAAGGTGATCCTGACATGAGCAAGATCCCGTACTACCTGACCACCGCGATCGCCTATCCCAATGGCGCACCGCATGTCGGGCATGCCTATGAGTACGTCGCCACCGATGCGATCGCCCGGTTCAAGCGGCTGGACGGTTTTGATGTGCGGTTCCTGACCGGTACCGACGAGCACGGCTTGAAGATGGCCCAGGCCGCCGCCGCCGAAGGCATATCGACCGCTGATTTCGCCCGCCGCAACTCCGATCAGTTCCAGCGATTGGAGGAGCTGCTGAACATCTCCTTCGACCGGTTCATCCGCACCACCGACCCCGACCACTACGCCGCGTCGACGGCGATCTGGCAGCGGATGGCCGAGCGCGGAGATATCTACCTCGACAGCTACTCCGGCTGGTATTCGGTGCGCGACGAACGGTTCTTCACCGACGCGGAGACCGAAGTCAGAACCGATGGCACCCGGGTCGCCACCGAGACCGGCACGCCGGTCACCTGGACCGAGGAGCAGACCTACTTCTTCCGACTATCGGCCTACGCCGAGCGACTTCTGGCGCACTACGCCGATAATCCGGACTTCATCGCTCCGGAGGTGCGCCGCAACGAAGTGCTCAGCTTTGTCTCCGGCGGCCTGCGCGACCTGTCGATATCGCGTACCTCGTTCACCTGGGGTGTCCCGGTACCCGGGGACCCAGCCCACGTGATGTACGTGTGGGTCGACGCACTGACCAACTACCTGACCGGAGCAGGCTATCCGGACACGGATTCGGCTCTCTACCAACGTTACTGGCCTGCCGATCTGCACATGATCGGAAAGGACATCATCCGATTCCACACCGTGTACTGGCCCGCTTTTCTGATGTCGGCCGGAATCCCCCTACCGCGCAGAGTGTTTGCGCACGGATTTCTTTACAACCGCGGCGAAAAAATGAGCAAGTCGGTGGGAAACGTCGTCGACCCGGTGTCATTGGTGAATAGCTTCGGCGTCGATCAGGTTCGCTACTTCCTGCTGCGCGAGGTGCCATTCGGGCAGGACGGCAGCTACAGCGAAGAGGGCATCATCAACCGGATCAACACCGATCTGGCCAACGAGTTGGGCAACCTGGCGCAGCGCTCGCTGTCGATGGTGAATAAGAACCTCGATGCCCGCGTACCCGAACCAGGCGAGTTCAGTGCCGAGGACACCGAACTGCTGAACCTGGCCGGCGATCTGCTGCAGCGCGTCCGCGCCGCCTTCGATGACCAGGCGATGCATCAGGGACTTGAGGCGATCTGGCTGATGCTCGGTGCGGCGAACCGATATTTCTCAGCCCAGGAACCCTGGGTGCTGCGTAAGTCGGAGGCACAAGCTGATCAGATCCGCTTCCGCACCGTGCTCTACACGACGCTGGAGGCGGTGCGGATCGCGTCGATATTGGTGCAGCCGGTCATGCCGGCCTCGGCCGCGACATTGCTTGACCTGCTGGGTCAATCGTCCGGTCGGCGCGACTTCGCCGCCCTGGACACACCACTGGCGGCAGGTACCGCGCTGCCGGCGCCGAGTGGGGTATTCCCCCGCTATGAGCCCCCGAGCGGGGCCCCGCCCCGCGATGAGCACCCGAGCGGGGCCCCGCCCCGCGATGAGCACCCGAGCTAGATCCATGCTGCGCGAACGGTTGGGTGACCTCGGCAGTGCCGATGACATATTGCTCGCGGTCGCGGCAGGCGCTCGCAGTCGCGGACTGCCACCGCCGGCCGCCCTGGTCGGCGAATGGTTCGGCTCCGCCGCGGTGATCGCGCCCAGCGTGGCGGTGCGACCGGTCGATCCCGCCGCGGTGTTTCCCGACTCGCCTCACCGGGTATCGCCGCCGGCACGGTCCGATGCCGTCGGTGGGGGGTGGATCGGCTACCTGTCCTATCCCGACCCCGGCGACGACGGACTTCCGCCGCGAGTTCCGGAAGCGGCGGGAGGATGGACCGATTGCGTGCTCCGCCTGGACCGCACCGGCTGCTGGTGGTTCGAAAGCCTCTCCGGCGAAACACCTGCAGATTGGTTGTCGGCCGCGCTTGCGGTACCCCCGGTTCGTCAACCCTGCGATATCACCTGGCAGCCACCGGATGTCGAGCAGCACCGGTCCGGCGTGCTGACCTGTCTCGAGGCAATTCGTGCCGGCGAGGTCTACCAGGCATGCGTCTGCACCCAGTTCACTGGCACAGTCGTCGGCTCGCCATTGGATTTCTTCGCCGACGCGGTGTCACGGACAGGTCCGGCACGCGGCGCTTATCTGGCCGGCGAATGGGGCGCGGTGGCGTCGCTGTCGCCGGAACTGTTTCTGCGTCGAGTCGGCACCGAGGTGTGCTCAAGCCCTATCAAGGGAACGCTTCCGTGGCACGCCGAACCGGGCCAGTTACTCGCGTCGGCCAAGGATGTCGCGGAAAACATCATGATCGTCGACCTGGTGCGCAACGACCTCGGGCGGGTGGCTGTGACCGGCTCGGTGACCGTAACCGAACTGCTGGCCGTCCACCCGGCGCCCGGAGTGTGGCATCTGGTCTCGACAGTATCGGCGCAGGTGCCGGTCGATCTGCCGAACTCCGCGTTGCTCAATGCCACCTTCCCGCCGGCATCGGTTACCGGCACGCCCAAAACCCGCGCCCGGCAACTTCTTTCGCACTGGGAACCACACCGGCGCGGAGTTTATTGCGGAACGGTGGGCCTGACGTCTCCGGTGGCGGGCTGCGAACTCAATGTGGCGATCCGCACCGTGGAGTTCGACGCGCGCGGCGGAGCCGTACTCGGTGTCGGGGGCGGTATCACCGCCGACTCAGTCGCGGATGCCGAATGGCAGGAATGCCTGCACAAAGCGGCACCGATCGTTGTTCACGACTCCCGGGCGCGCAGGACCGCGTCGTAGAGTTCCCGTCGCGATGGGGCGCCCGCATGCGCGTCAACCACCTGGGCGCACGCGTCTTTCACCCGCATCCCGGCGGCAATAAGCACACTGACTTCGGCGATGAGCAACTCGGGATCAGTGACCGGCTTCGCGCCGCCCAACACCACGGTGATCTCGCCGAGCACCCCGCCAGTCGACCACTCCGCGAGCTCACCGAGCGTGCCGCGCCTGATCTCCTCGTGAACCTTGGTCAACTCCCGGCACACCACCGCGCGACGATCGGCGCCCAATTCACTGACGGCGTCGCGCAGGCAGTCCGCGAGTCGTCTCGGTGATTCGAAGAACACCACCGTGCGCGCCTCGGCGGCAAAGGTGGCCAACCACGCCCGGCGGGCCGATTGTTTACGCGGCCCGAAGCCCTCGAAGCAGAACCTGTCCGACGGCAGACCGGACACGGCCAGCGCGGTGGTCACCGCCGACGGACCGGGAAGACACGACACCGTCAACCCTGCCGCCACGCACGCCGCCACCAGCCGGTAGCCCGGATCGTTGATCAGCGGCATGCCGGCATCGCTGACGACCAGCACCGTGGCGCCCGCCGCGATATCGGCGACCAGGCCGGGCACCCGGGCCGCTTCGTTCTGGTCAAACAGACTGACCACCCGACCGGCGATCTCGACACCCAGCGCCTTGGCCAAGGTGCGCACCCGGCGGGTGTCCTCGGCGGCCACTACGTCAGCCGCGTGCAGCGCGTCGATCAGGCGTTTCGATGCGTCGCCTGGCTGCCCCAACGGGGTGGCACCAAGCAGCAGCCGACCGGTATCCACTCCCACACCCTACGATCGCAGACGTGACCGCCCCGGCCGATGAGCTCCTTGCCGTCGAGCCGGTGGCCGACTTCGTCAGCCCCGGACCCCTCGAACCCGTCGCCGACTTCGGGCCGACCGACCGTCTGGAGGGTTGGGCGGCGACGGCTGTCGTGACTGCGATCGGCGCCGTGACACGCCTGATGAACCTGGGCTCACCCACTGACGCGGGCACACCGATCTTCGATGAGAAGCACTACGCGCCACAGGCCTGGCAGCTGTTGCACAACTACGGCGTGGAGGACAACCCCGGATTCGGCCTGGTGGTACATCCTCCGGTGGGTAAACATCTGATCGCGATTGGCGAAGCACTGTTCGGCTACAGCGGTCTGGGTTGGCGGTTCACCAGCGCGGTCTTTGGTGTGATTCTGGTGGCGCTGGTGGTCCGCATCGTTCGGCGGATCAGTCGTTCCACACTGATCGGCGCGATCGCGGGGCTGCTCGCTGTCTGCGACGGGGTCAGCTTCGTCGCCGCCCGGACCGCGCTGCTCGATAACTTCATGACCGTCTTCGTGGTGGCTGCTTTCGGTGCGCTCATCGTCGACCGGGATCAGGTCCGCAGGCGGATGCACACCGCATTTCTTCAGGGCCGGATCGCCGAAACCCCCTGGGGCCCAAGGCTTGGCGTGAGGTGGTGGCGTTTCGGCGCTGGAGTGCTACTCGGGCTGGCCTGCGCGACGAAATGGTCCGGTCTGTACTTCGTATTGTTCTTCGGCCTAATGTCACTGGCCTTTGATGCCTCGGCCCGCCATGCCTACCAGGTGCCCCGGCCGTGGACGGGAGTGCTGCGGCGTGATCTCGGCCCGACCACGTGGGTTTTCGGGATCATTCCAGCGGCGGTGTACCTGTTGGCGTATGCGCCCTGGTTCGCATCCGAGACGGCGGTCAATCGGCACGAGGTGGGACAGTCGATCGGCCCGCGGGAGTGGTTTCAACCGCCCGACGCCATCCGTTCACTGTGGCATTACACCTATAAGGCGTATCACTTCCATTCGACGCTGACGAACTCGATGGGGAATCACCATCCGTGGGAGTCCAAGCCGTGGACGTGGCCGATGTCGCTGCGGCCGGTGCTGTACGCCATCGACGATTCCGATGTGCCCGGCTGCGGACCTGCGTCGTGTGTCAAGGCCGTCATGCTCGTCGGCACCCCGTCACTGTGGTGGCTCGCGGTTCCGGTGCTGCTGTATGCCGCATGGCGTGCATTCGTTCGCCGCGACTGGCGGTACGGTGTCGCGCTGGCTGGGTATTGCGCAGGCTGGTTGCCGTGGTTCGCCGCGATCGATCGCCAGATGTATTTCTTCTATGCGGTGCCGATGGCGCCATTCCTGATCATGATGATCGCTCTGATTCTTGGCGACATCCTGTTCAAGCCCACCCGTAATGCCGAACGACGAACCATGGGCATGCTCGCTGTCAGTTGCTATCTGGCGCTGGTGATCACGAACTTCGCCTGGATGTTCCCGATCCTCACCGGCATTCCGATTTCGCAGTCCACCTGGCACATGCAGATGTGGCTACCCAGCTGGCGCTGACGATGTTGAACACGCTGCAGATGCTCACTGCCGGATGGCATTGACGCCGGCAATCAGCAGATCGCGAGCGCGTTGAGTATTAACCGGGGCGACCGGTTTATCCGGCAGCACAAGCGGATTGGCCGAGACGATGACTTGGTAGGAACCGAAGTGCGCGGAGTAGTTGTACACCTCGCCGGTGCGGGGTTTGCCGTCAATCACCGTCTGAACCACTCGATGCACGCCGATGGTCTTGGTCCCGTCGATATTCGGCACCTCGACGGCCTCGACCGTGCCGCTCACCGTACCGCCGGCGAAAGCGACCTTGCGGCAATCGGATCCGGGTTCGACAACCGGGACCACCTCATTGGTCTGGACGGCAATGACGACAAACCGGTTGCCCTCACCTTCAGCCGACACCGCCGCCATATTGCCCTCGGTGCCGGAAGGCACGAGCTGCCCGGTGGCGAACTGGACACACCCGGCGGGCTCGAACTTCAATCCATCGGGAAGTCTCTGCCCGCTCAACACCTTGGGGTCAATCCCCGTCGGGGCCACCTCGGTGACCTTGAACTGCGACCCGAAACTTGCCTTCAGCTCGGAGATCTTGGCGATATCGGCAGTCGCAGGCCGACCAGAGCCGCAGCCGGCCAGAAGGCCGGCGGACAGCACCGCTACGACGACTCTGCGCATACCCATCGTCGCCAACTTACCCACATTCGACCGCTCAACCCCGCAACGCCGCCACGGTGGTGGCAAGCATCTCCGCGACGAACCCCTGATCCAGTGGCGGGTGCGGAGAACCGGGGTCGGTGATCAGGGTGACGAACGCGACGTGGTGGTCGAGATAGGCCAGCGCTGTCGTCGCCCGGGCACTGGTCTCAGAGCCGGACTCCACGATGGTTCGTGTCATCGCCTCCCATGCGATGGTCTCCGTACCCTCGATCACGGGGGCATTGGTCCGGGTGACCTGAGCGGTCGTGTGACCGTAAGCCATTGTCCAGCTGCTGCATTGATTCGCAAGGTCGGCACCCGGAGGGCCATTCGGCGTTTCGCTCACCACAACAAAGATCGTTCCGCCCGACCCCGACGCCGACAAACCCCGGGCACTGCGGTCAGACGGAGCGGGGTCGGCCAGGGCCGCGCACTGTGGCGGATCAGCGGTCCAGCCGGACCCGAAACCCCACAGCGAGGCCGCACTCACCGGCACGGGCACATCGGCGACCTCATAGCCCGGCGGCAGTGCCGACCGAACCCTGATGACGTTGGCGGCATTCACCGGCCGGGGTGCGGGCGCCCCGCTCGATGGCGACGGGGTCGGCGGAGACCCGCAGGCGCCAAGGCAAACCGACGCCGCCACACCCACCGCGAGCCATCGCACGCCGCTTTGATACCACGGCCGCCGGAGATCGAGGGCTAGCTATCAGCGGTTGAGTCGCCAGATCCCGGCTGACATCACCGTGGCGAATCCGCACCACAGCGGATACGGCGTCAGCGCGGCGCCCAGCTTCGGGTCGGCGTCGGCAGCACGGCGAGCCAGGTCGGCGCTGCTGGCCGTCAATGCTGCGGCGGCGACCGTCGCTAGGCCCAGCCTGTGCCTGTTGAAGAAAATCCAACTCCAGCCGGCATTGAGGACGAGATTGACGCCGAGGGCGCCGGCGTAGGCCCGGGCTTTCGCATGGCCGCCGTCGTCCCGGAACCGGTTGATCGCCGCCGCCGAGGTGACCGCGATATCGGTGAAAAGCGCAGTCCAGGCGATCGGGAATACGACATTCGGCGGAACGAAGCTGGGTTTGCGGATCTTGGAGTACCAGTTGTCCACGCCATCGCGGCTCACAGCGCTTCCGGCGGCGGCTGCTGCAGCCGTGGCCAGACCGGTCGCGACGAGTGTTTTTCGCATATCACCAACGTACCGGCTGAGGCCGGGGCCGAGCCGGTAGGACCAGCTGTGGAGGTTGCGTTCGATTTCCCCGCGGGTGGACACTAAGCTGCCCATTTGAAGCGGTCAGCGGTGATGCGACCACGGGACGTAGGGAGAACTGACTCGATGAAGAAGATGTCGGTGGTCACCACTGTGGGGCTGTGCGCCGTGACGTTGACTGTCACGCTGGCCGGCTGCAACGCCACCAAGACCGAAACCAAGTCCGACGCGAGTTCGGCCGCGTCCAGTGTCGTTGCGTCCGGCGCATCGGCCGCCAGCTCGACCCTCGCAGTACCCGATATGCCCACCGGGCCCCACAAGACCATCGCCGACTACGTCAACGACAACAAGATCATCGAGACGCCATTCAAGAAGGACGAACCCGGGGCTCCGGTCTTCAACTTTCCGACGCCACCCGATTGGGCGTTGGCCGGCTCGAAGACTCCCGAATGGGCCTACGGCGCGATCGTCTACCAGAAGGCCGTCAATCCTGCCGATCCGCCTTTCGTGCTCGCGATCATCTCCAAGCTCACCGGTGACGTCGATCCGGCGAAGATCCTCGAGTACGCACCGGGCCTGCTGCAGAATCTGCCGGGCTATGAGCAAGACGGTGATGTAGAGAAGACCACGCTGAGCGGTTTTGACGGTATCAAGTTCCAGGCGTCCTACCTCAAGGGCGAGGAACGCCGGTATATCGCTCAGGCGACGGTGGTCATCCCGGGCAAAGATGGCGCGGTCTTCGTGCTGCAACTCAATGCCGATGCCCCGCAGGACCAGGGCCAGGTCATCCGCGACGCCGCCAAGGTGATCAATGCGGAGACCAAGATCACGGTCTGAGGCCGCTGGCGCTCGGCTTAGCCGACCGCGCGGACGACTTGCCTCGTCACAGCGCGGATTTCGGCCGCGGTCGTGGAGTCGATACGTAGTTCGTCGAGGCTGGGTACGTCGAACTCGGTTGTCACCACACCGGGCTCGTCATGCACCCATTCGGCGCCGAACCTATCCAGGATGGTTCGCATCCGGAGATTGTCGGCCAGCAGTCGGGCGGTAAACCTTCTGACTCCACCGATCTGTGCGGCGATGGTGAGTGCGTCCATCAACAAACTGCCGATCCCGCGGCCCTGGTAGTCATCGGCGACGATGAACGCGATCTCGGCCACGCTCGCGTCGTTGACATCGCGGACGAACCGGACATCGGCGACAACCGGACCGTCCGCGCCGTCAACCAGAACCCAGACGAAATGATCTACATAGTCAACCTGGAACAGGTAGTCCATCAATGCCGGACTCGGTGCGCGGGCGGACATGAAACGGCGATAGAGGGTCTCGCTGGAGAATTCCACCGACGGGTGGTTGGAGCGTTCACTGTCGCCGGGAAGAACCGGTCGCAGCATCAACTCGGTGCCATCGTTGAGTATCACCGGAATGGGCGTCACGAATGCAGCCAGTCGCTGGCGGGCGGTCCGGAGCAGCCGATCACTAACGCCGGGAAGGTCGGCCATGGCGGCGAAGGCCTTCTCATCGCCGATATAGCCGGCCAGCGGTTCGGTGGCCGTGACGGTGGCGGTGCGGGGTTTGTCTCGCAACAGTGCGATCTCGCCGACGATCACTCCCGCGGAGACCGCGTCGATCACGACAGCGTCGTCCTCGCCGGTGTGACGAATCTCAGCCCGGCCGGAGTGGATCAGGATGAATGACACGGCTTGCTCGCCCTGGCGCATCAGCACCTGCCCGGTGGCGGCGCGCAGCGGTCGCAGCCGCTCGGCAACGGTATGCAATTGCTCAGCCGAACAGTCTGCGAACAACTCCATATCGGCCAAACCCTCAGTGCGCATGCTCACCAGTGCGGCGCTCTCCCCCAACGCCGACGCCAAACCGCGTTCACCGTGTTCCGCCGTCATCGCATGGTCCTAGCCATGGTGACTAGTAGGCCAGAAGATTGACTATTCCGCTGAAGGCTTTCGGTAACGCACTCGCAGCCGGCACGATCATCGACCGCACCGGCGCGCAGCCACTGGCCTGCAGCAATCCGGCGGTCAGCGCCCGGTAGCGGCGCGACATTGTGCGCCACCTGCGGTCGTAGGAACCAGGGTTGTCGGCCAGCACCGCTTCGACCAGCAATTCCGCACCACCGAAAGCGATACCCAAACCTTCGCCGGTCAGCGCGTCCACGTAGCCCGCCGCATCACCGACGAGCATGACCCGCCCGGCTGAACGACTCTTCACGCGTTGGCGCAGTGGGCCAGCAGCGCGATCGGAGCCATGCGGAGCCGAACCCAGTCGAGCCGCCAGGGCGGGGAAAGCCTTCAGCTGGTCGTCGAATTTGCCCTGCCGTGAGGTGAGGACCGCCACACCGACGCTGTCCTCGGCCACGGGTGTCACATACGCCTCGGTGTCATGTGCCCAGTAGACCTCGACGGTGTCACTCCACGGGGCGATGTGGAAGTGGCGCCGGATCCCCCACCGACGCCGGCCGCGGCTTGGCAGGTCCAGCCCGAGGGAGCGCCGGATAGGCGAGTGCAGACCGTCGGCTGCGGCGAGGTAGCGCGCCCGCAGATCTCCGCATCGCACACTCGACGCGTCCTGGCTCACCGCGCCGATATCGTCGTGCAATATCCGAACCCCAGCCGCGGAGGCCGCGTCATGCAGGGCCTCGGACAGGGCGGTGCGGCGCATTCCCAAACCTTCGCCCGACCGGAAGTCAGCGCGGACACGGTGCGTTGAATCCAGATAGGTGATGCCGTGAAATGCCTTGCCGTACGGGTTCACCCCGATGTTGCGCAGATGCTTGACGGTATGCGGCATCAGCCCCTCACCGCAGGCCTTGTCGACCGGACCGGGCCTGCGTTCGATGACGACGGCCTCCAGACCGGCCTTGGCGGCATAGGTGGCGGTTGCCAACCCGCCGGGGCCGCCACCGGCAACAATGAGATCGATCACGTCAAACTCGCCAGTGCCGTGTTTTCTGTAGTGATGCGGGTGGCCAGTAGCACGCCGTTGAGCACGGTGAACACCAGCGCGGTGATCCACGCGGTGTGGACCAGGGGTAGCGCGACACCCTCGGCGATCACCGCGACATAGTTGGGGTGTGACAGCAGTCGGTACGGCCCGCCGGAGACCCGCGAGGCGCCGGGGATCACCACCACCCGCGTGTTCCACTGCTGCCCCAGTGTCGTGATGCACCACCAGCGAAGAGCCTGCGCCGCAACCACGATCGCCAGCATCGGCCAGCCCAGCCACGGCAGGAACGGCCGATCCAACAAGATCACCTCGGCCAGGCAGCCCACCAGTAGTCCGGTGTGCAGGATGACCATCGCCGGATAGTGGGCGGCGCCGAACTCGATACCGCCCTGGGTTCGACTCCACGCGAGGTTGCGTTTGGAAACAACAAGTTCAGCCACCCGCTCGCAGGCGACTGCGGCAATCAACAGCACGTACCACATCATGAAATGTGAACTATCAATGCCATTGCAGCAGAACCAGCTCCGAACAGAAGCCGGGTCCCATCGCCATCATCACTGAAGGGCCGCTCACCGGGTGTTTGGCCATGGTGTCCCGGAGCACATGCAGTACCGAGGACGACGAGAGATTACCGACCTCGGCCAGGGATCGCCACGTGAGTTCGAGAGCGTCATCCGGCAGTGCAAGGCTCTCCTGAATCGCCTCGATCACCTTGGGGCCACCGGGGTGGCTCACCCAGGTTCCGATGTCGTCGATGGTGAGGTCGTGTGTGCCAAGAAATCCGGTGACGTCGTCACGCAGGTAACGGCTGACCACCTCAGGGACGTC
>JBAXIA010000049.1:0-19094 GCA_037138615.1 Mycobacteriaceae bacterium
CGTCGGCCTCTACGGCGTCCTCGGCCTCCGGCTCGACGGGAGCCTGAGCGGCTTCGGCAGCTTTCTTCGCGGCTTTATTGGCCGCACGGCGGGCCCGATCGGCCTCCGAGGTCACCGTCTTCTCCCGAACCAGTTCAATGACGGCCATCGGGGCGTTATCGCCCTTGCGCGCCTCCACCTTGATGATTCGGGTGTAGCCGCCCTCGCGGTCGGCGAAGAACGGTCCGATCTCCGCGAACAGGGCGTGCACCACGTCCTTGTCACGAATCTTCTTCATCACCTCACGGCGGTTGTGCAGCGTGCCCTTCTTGGCATGGGTGATGAGCTTCTCGGCATAGGGCCGCAGCGCCCGGGCCTTCGGTTCGGTGGTCTTGATCCGGCCGTGCTCGAACAGCGATGCGGCCAGGTTGGCCAACAGCGCCTTCTGGTGCGAGGACGAACCTCCGAGACGAGGACCCTTGGTGGGCTTAGGCATTGCAACTATCTCCTCACTGGGGCCGGCCCCCGTATCAGGTAGGACCGGGACGAGTTAACTAGAGCTGTTCGGTTTCGGCGTAGTCCTGGTCGGCGTCGAGGTCGTAGCTGGCGTCGGCACTCCAGGTACCGGTGACCACGTCGTAGCCGGCAACTTCGGACGGATCAAAGGTGGCCGGCGAGTCCTTGAGTGACAGGCCGAGCTGGTGCAGCTTGATCTTCACCTCATCGATGGACTTCTGGCCGAAGTTGCGAATGTCCAGCAGATCAGACTCCGTACGCGCCACCAGTTCGCCGACGGTGTGCACACCCTCGCGCTTGAGGCAGTTGTAGGAGCGGACAGTCAGGTCGAGGTCGTCGATCGGCAGCGCGAATGCGGCGATGTGATCGGCCTCCTGCGGCGAGGGGCCGATCTCGATACCCTCAGCCTCCAGGTTCAGTTCCCTTGCCAGACCGAACAATTCGACCAGGGTCTTGCCTGCTGATGCCAGGGCGTCACGCGGGCTGATGGAGTTTTTGGTCTCCACATCAAGGATCAGCTTGTCGAAGTCGGTGCGCTGCTCAACGCGGGTGGCTTCGACCTTGTAGGTCACCTTCAGCACCGGCGAATAGATGGAGTCGACCGGGATACGGCCGATCTCGGCACCGGACGCCTTGTTCATCACGGCGGGAACATAGCCGCGGCCCCGCTCGACGACCAGTTCGATCTCCAGCTTGCCCTTGTCGTTCAACGTCGCGATGTGCATGTCCGGGTTGTGCACGGTGACACCGGACGGCGGCACGATATCGCCGGCCGTCACAGCACCGGGTCCCTGCTTGCGCAGGTACATGGTGACCGGCTCGTCCTCGTCCGAGGACACGACAAGTCCTTTGAGGTTGAGGATGATGTCGGTGACATCTTCCTTGACACCCGGCACGGTGGTGAACTCATGCAACACACCGTCAATGCGAATGCTCGTCACGGCTGCACCCGGAATCGAGGACAGCAGCGTGCGACGCAGCGAGTTACCGAGGGTGTAGCCGAATCCCGGCTCCAACGGCTCGATGATGAACTGCGAGCGATTCTCGGCGATGACATCTTCGCTCAATGTGGGTCGCTGTGAAATCAGCATTTTGTTCTCATATCTCCTTCTCGGCACCCGCTATTTGATGCCGTTAGGTACCTGCGGAACGGCTGTCCCGCAGATTTACTTGGAATAGAACTCGACGATGAGCTGCTCGGCGAGCGGGACCTGAATCTGTTCGCGAGTGGGCAACTGGTGGATCAGGATCCGCTGGCGCTCGCCCAGAACCTGCAGCCAGGATGGAATCGGACGGTCACCCGCCACCTCCCGGGCGATCTGGAACGGCAGCGTGTTGATCGACTTGTCGCGAACGTCGACGATGTCGTACTGCGACACCCGGTAGCTCGGGACATTCACCTTGACGCCGTTGACGGTGAAGTGGCCATGGCTGACCAGCTGTCGAGCCATCCGCCGGGTACGCGCCAGGCCGGCGCGGTAGACGACGTTGTCCAGCCGACTCTCCAGAATCTGCAGCAGGTTCTCGCCGGTCTTGCCGACCGAACGGTTCGCCTCTTCGTAGTAGCGGCGGAACTGCTTCTCCATCACGCCGTAGGTGAAGCGGGCCTTCTGCTTCTCCTGCAGCTGCTGGCGATACTCGCTCTCCTTGATCCGAGCGCGGCCGTGCTGGCCGGGCGGATAGGGGCGCTTCTCAAATGCCTGATCGCCACCGACGAGGTCGACGCCGAGTCGGCGCGACTTGCGGGTCATAGGACCGGTATAACGAGCCATTACTGTGATCCTCCCTAGACCCGGCGCCGCTTGGGCGGACGGCAGCCGTTGTGCGGCTGCGGAGTGACATCGGAAATCGCGCCGACCTCAAGACCGGCGGCCTGCAGCGAACGAATCGCGGTCTCGCGACCGGAGCCCGGACCCTTCACGAATACGTCGACCTTCTTGACCCCGTGCTCCTGAGCCTTGCGGGCGGCGTTCTCGGCAGCCAACTGGGCGGCGAATGGCGTCGACTTGCGCGAACCCTTGAAGCCGACATGGCCCGAGGAAGCCCACGCGATGACGTTGCCCTGCGGGTCGGTGATCGACACGATCGTGTTGTTGAACGTGCTCTTGATGTGAGCAGCACCGTGCGGGATGTTCTTCTTTTCGCGGCGGCGGGTCTTCTGACCCTTCTTGGCGCCGGACGCGGCCTTCTTCGGGGGTGCCATTACTTAGCCTTCTTCTTGCCGGCGATGGTGCGCTTCGGGCCCTTGCGGGTACGCGCATTGGTCTTTGTCCGCTGACCGCGGACGGGCAGCCCGCGGCGATGCCGCAGGCCCTGGTAGCAGCCGATCTCGATCTTGCGACGGATATCGGCCTGCACCTCGCGGCGCAGGTCGCCCTCGACTTTGAGATTGCCTTCGATGTATTCGCGCAGCTGAGTCAGCTGGTCGTCGGAGAGATCCTTGCTGCGCAGATCCCGGTCGATTCCGGTCGCTGCGAGGATCTCCTGGGACCGGGTGCGGCCGATTCCGAAGATATAGGTCAGCGCGATCTCCATGCGCTTGTCGCGCGGAAGATCCACGCCCACTAAACGGGCCATATGTTGGCATTCCTCTTTTTTCTGCGGAGGTCTGTTCCCAGTCCGTCCCGGAGGTTTCCGGGGCCCGGCCTCCGTTCCGGGCGTGCGCACTCGGCGTATCCGGGTGCTGGTTCTGGGAGGTCTTCATTCAGTTGTGTTCGCGGCCGGCCGGCCGCAGGGTTCTAGCCCTGCCGCTGCTTATGGCGCGGATCAGAGCAGATCACCATGACCCGCCCATGCCGGCGGATCACCCTGCACTTATCGCAGATCGGCTTGACGCTCGGGTTGACCTTCACGGCTTAATGATCCTGTTCTCGTACTCGTCCGGCAGGGCCTACTTGTAAAGGGGGCTACTTGTAGCGGTAGACGATGCGGCCCCGGGTCAGGTCGTACGGGGAGAGCTCCACCACGACCCGGTCCTCGGGCAGGATGCGGATGTAGTGCTGCCGCATCTTGCCGCTGATGTGGGCAAGCACCTTGTGGCCGTTCTCCAGCTCAATGCGAAACATCGCATTAGGCAGGGGCTCGACCACGCGGCCCTCGACCTCGATGGCGCCGTCTTTCTTGCCCATATCCTCACAGATTCTTGCTTGTCGGTCCGTTGGACAGCATTCGCCCGACTGCAAAACGTGAGCCGGTGGAAAGATGGTTCCAGGACTGGACACGCAAGAGTCGGCGCGAGCACCGCACCGTTACCCCACGATACCCGCTGGACGGGCGCTTCTCCAAAATGGTCCACCTAGGCCGATAAGGTGGGGCGATGCGGCTCTTGGTCACCGGCGGCGCAGGGTTCATCGGAGCCAACTTCGTCCACAGCACCACCCGTGACCACGCCGGGGTCTCCATCACGGTGCTGGACGCCCTGACCTACGCCGCCAGCCGGGATTCACTGACCTCCCTGGGCGAGAAGATCCGGCTCGTGGAAGGCGATCTGTGCGATGAGTCGCTGGTCGACCGCCTGGTGGCCGAGTCCGACGCAGTGGTGCACTTCGCCGCCGAGACGCACGTGGACAACTCGCTGGCAGACCCCACACCGTTCCTGCGCAGCAATATCGTCGGCACGTTCTCGGTGCTGGAGGCGGTGCGGCGACACCGGGTTCGGCTACACCACGTTTCCACCGACGAGGTCTACGGCGATCTGCCGATCGGCGAGAAGGTCCGGTTCACCGCCACCACGCCCTACAACCCGTCGAGCCCGTACGCGGCCAGCAAGGCCTCCGCCGATCTGCTTGTTCGGGCCTGGGTTCGGTCCTACGACATCGCCGCCACGATCTCCAACTGTTCCAATAACTACGGGCCGTTCCAGCACATCGAGAAGTTCATCCCCCGTCAGATCACCAACGTGCTCACCGGTCGGCGGCCCAAGCTCTATGGCTCCGGGACCAACGTGCGCGACTGGATCCACGTCGATGACCACAACAGTGCGGTGTGGCGCATCCTGGAAGACGGGGTGGCGGGGCGGACGTATCTCATCGGCGCCGACGGCGAACGCGACAACGTCTCGGTACTGCGGACGATCCTGCACCTGATGGACCGCGACCCTGACGACTTCGACCATGTGACCGATCGGGTGGGCCACGACCTGCGGTACGCGATCGACTCGACGGCGTTGCGCCAGGAATTGCGCTGGGCGCCACAGCACACCGACTTCGCCGAAGGGTTGCGGGCCACCATTGGCTGGTACCGAGACAACGAGTGGTGGTGGGGCCCAATGAAGGCCGACGTTGAGACCCGCTACGCAGAACGGGGTCAATGAGATGGGTGCGCGAGAACTCGCGGTATCGGGCGCGTGGGAGATCACCCCGCGACCAATTACCGACGCCCGGGGCGTCTTCTTCGAGTGGTTCACCGAACGCGAGTTCACCGAGATGACCGGGCACACCTTCGACATGCGACAGGCGAACTTTTCGATATCGGCTGCCGGCGTCCTGCGGGGTCTGCACTTCGCCCAACTGCCGCCCGGTCAGGCCAAATACGTGACGTGCGTGAAGGGTTCGGTTTTCGACGTGGTGGTCGACATCCGGGTGGGTTCACCCACCTACGGCCGGTGGGATTCAGTTCTGCTTGATGACGTGAATCGACGATCGACCTACATCTCCGAGGGATTGGCACACGGATTCCTTGCACTGCAGGATGATTCGACCGTCATGTATCTGTGCTCCGCGCCTTACACACCAGAGCGTGAGCACACGATCTCGGCATGTGACCCGGAAATCGGTATTGACTGGCCGCTGCCCGCGTCGCAGCTACGGCTTTCTGATCGTGACGCCGCGGCTCCCACACTGGCCGAGGTGCGGTCAGCCGGGCTGCTGCCTGATTGGGAGAAGTCTCAGGCCATCGTCGCCGAGTTGCAGGATCACCTGCGCCGCGACTGCTGACCCTATTGTTGACCGAGGCCGTCTTGTGTAAGCGGTCTGCCATTTACTAGGATATGCAAGTATCTCGATCACCCTCGCCGGAAGGCAGCTCATGACCATCAAGATCCAGCACTTCATCGACGGCCGGCGCAGCAACCTGGCCAGCACCCGGACCGCCGACGTCTTCAACCCCAGCACGGGCCAAGTACAGGCTCAGGTGCTGCTCGCCTCGGCAGCCGATGTCGACACCGCCGTCGCCTCCGCGGTCGAGGCGCAAAAGGAATGGGCGGCATACAACCCGCAACGCAGGGCACGCGTGATGATGAAGTTCATCGAGCTGGTGAACGCAAGCGCCAATGAGATCGCCGAACTGCTCTCCCTTGAGCACGGCAAGACCGTGCCCGATTCCCTCGGCGACATTCAGCGCGGTATCGAGGTCATCGAGTTCGCTATCGGCATTCCCCATCTACTCAAGGGTGAATTCACCGAGGGTGCCGGAACCGGGATCGACGTGTACTCGATCCGTCAACCGCTCGGTGTCGTCGCCGGCATCACACCGTTCAACTTCCCGGCGATGATTCCGCTGTGGAAAGCCGGGCCGGCACTGGCATGCGGTAACGCATTCATCCTCAAGCCTTCCGAGCGCGATCCCTCGGTGCCGTTGCGGCTTGCCGAATTGTTCCTCGAGGCCGGACTGCCGCCCGGGGTCTTCCAGGTGGTCCAGGGCGATAAGGAGGCGGTGGACGCCATCCTGGCCCATCCCGATATCAAGGCGGTCGGCTTCGTCGGCAGTTCCGATATCGCGCAGTACATCTATGCGGGTGCCGCCGCTACCGGCAAGCGTTCACAGTGTTTCGGTGGCGCCAAGAACCACATGATCATCATGCCCGATGCTGATCTCGATCAGGCCGTCGACGCCCTCATCGGGGCCGGTTACGGCAGCGCCGGAGAGCGTTGCATGGCGATCAGCGTCGCGGTACCGGTCGGCGAGGAGACCGCAAATCGGTTGCGCGCCAGACTTATTGAGCGGGTGATTAACCTGCGTGTCGGCCACAGCCTCGATCCCAAGGCCGACTACGGCCCACTGGTCACTGAAGCCGCACTCAAGCGAGTTCGCAGCTATATCGATGCCGGAGTCGAGGCCGGCGCCGAAATCGTGGTCGACGGCCGTGATAGGGCAAGCCACGATATGACATTCGGCGATGAGAGCCTGGAGGGCGGCTTCTTTATCGGCCCCACCCTCTTCGATCACGTCACTACCGATATGTCGATCTACACCGATGAGATCTTTGGACCGGTGCTGTGCATCGTGCGTGCGAAGAACTACGAAGAGGCACTGGCGCTGCCCAATGATCATGAGTACGGAAACGGCGTCGCGATCTTCACCCGCGACGGCGACACCGCACGCGACTTCGTCTCGCGAGTCCAGGTCGGTATGGTCGGCGTCAACGTGCCTATCCCGGTTCCGGTGTCGTACCACACCTTCGGCGGCTGGAAGCGGTCCGGTTTCGGTGATCTCAACCAGCACGGACCGTCATCGATCATGTTCTACACCAAGACCAAGACAATCACCGAGCGCTGGCCGTCGGGTATCAAGGATGGCGCTGAGTTCGTCATCCCGACGATGAAATAGGCAGCGGAAGTGAACTTGTCGGCCCTCGATGATGACGAACGGGTCATCGTCGAAAGTGTCGCCGCCTTCGCCGCGAAACGCATCGCCCCGCACGCGCTGGACTGGGACCGCACCAAGCACTTCCCTGTCGACGTCATGCGCGAGGCAGCGGATTTGGGAATGGCGGCGATCTACTGCGGCGAGGATGCCGGTGGCAGCGGGCTAAAGCGTCTCGACGCGGCCCGGATCTTCGAGCAGCTGGCAATCGCTGACCCCACAGTCGCTGCTTTCATCTCCATCCACAACATGTGTGCATGGATGATCGACACCTACGGCACACCCGAACAGCGAAAGTCCTGGATTCCCAAGCTGGCCTCGATGGACGCGATCGCAAGCTACTGCCTGACCGAGCCGGGTGCCGGCTCGGATGCGGCGGCGCTACGAACCCGCGCGGTTCGGGACGGCGATCACTATGTGCTCGACGGTGTCAAGCAGTTCATCTCCGGTGCCGGCACCTCGGATGTCTATGTCGTCTTAGCGCGCACGGGTGCCGACGGACCACGGGGGATCTCCGCTTTCATCATCGAAAAAGGCACTCCGGGGCTGAGTTTCGGTGCCAACGAGGACAAGATGGGCTGGAATGCCCAGCCCACGGCGCAGGTGATTCTGGAGGGAGTCCGGGTTCCTGCGGATGCGATGCTCGGCGGCCCCGAGGGTGAGGGCGCCGGGTTCGGGATCGCGATGAATGGCCTGAACGGGGGACGGCTCAATATCGCAGCATGCTCGCTGGGTGGCGGACAGGCCGCCTACGACAAGGCCGCGAGCTACCTGGTCGACCGCCACGCCTTCGGCGGCGCACTGATCGATGAGCCGACCATCCGCTTCGCGCTGGCCGATATGGCAACGGCGCTGGAGACCTCACGGCTGCTGCTGTGGCGGGCGGCCAGCGCGCTGGATAACGATGAACCCGACAAGGTCGCGTTGTGCGCGATGGCCAAGCGCTATGTCACCGACTCCTGCTTCGACGTCGCCGACCAGGCTCTGCAATTGCTCGGCGGGTACGGGTATCTGCGGGAGTACGGGCTGGAGAAGATCGTTCGCGATCTGCGGGTGCACCGAATCCTGGAGGGCACCAACGAAATCATGCGGGTAGTGATCGGCCGAGCCGAGTCTGTTCGCGCACGCGCCTCGGCATGACGGAACAATAGGAAGCAGACCAGATGACTACGATCGCGTTCCTGGGCCTTGGCAATATGGGTGGGCCGATGTCGGGCAACCTCGTTACCGCCGGCCACACCGTACGCGGCTTCGATCCGGTGCCCGCTGCGCGGGAGGCCGCCGCCGAGAAGGGTGTGACGGTCCTGGAAAGTGCGGCCGCCGCAGTTGGGGGCGCTGATGTCGTGGTGACGATGCTGCCGAACGGCACCCTGGTGAAACAGTGTTACGCCGACGTTATGCCGGCCGCCACCAAGGGCGCGCTGTTCATCGACAGTTCAACGATCGCCGTGGACGATGCGCGCACGGTGCACTCCTATGCCGCCGAACACGGCTTCGCCCAGATCGACGCTCCGGTCTCGGGCGGAGTCAAGGGAGCAATCGCGGGCACGTTGGCGTTCATGGTCGGCGGTACGGCTGACGCACTCGACACGGCCCGCCCGGTGCTGGAACCCATGGCGGGCAAGATTATTCACTGCGGCGACTCCGGGGCCGGCCAGGCCGCAAAGCTCTGTAACAACATGCTGCTGGCTGTTCAGCAGATCGCGGTTGGCGAGGCATTCGTACTCGCCGACAAGCTGGGCCTGTCGGCACAATCGCTGTTCGACGTCATCACCGGCGCAACCGGCAACTGCTGGGCGGTACACACCAACTGCCCGGTCCCGGGGCCGGTTCCGACATCACCGGCGAACAACGAGTTCAAGCCCGGCTTCGCCACCGCGCTGATGAACAAGGACCTCGGTCTGGCGATGGACGCGGTGGCATCCACCGGATCGTCGGCCCCGTTGGGCAGCCATGCGGCACAGATCTACGCGCAGTTCGCCGCCGAGCATTCGGATCTGGATTTCAGTGCTGTGATCGAAACCCTGCGCGGCTGAGGTCTCAGAAGTCGCCCGCGTGGTGGCGCAGCGTTTCAATCGACGCCACCAGCGCACGGGCGTGCGCCGCTGACATTCCAACCTCGGCGAAGACCTGCTCATTGAGCGTGACAGTGGCATCCTCGGCGGTCGATCGCCCCAACTCGGTGATCTGCACCAGAGTGGTGCGGCCATCGGTGGGGTGTGGCACCCGCTTCACCAGCCCGTCAGCCTCCAGTCGACGGATGGCGTGGGTGACGCTGGTGACGTGTATCTGCAACCGGTCGGATGCCTTGGTGATGGGCAGCGCCCCGGTGCGGCTGAAGGCCAGCAGCCGCAACAACTCGAACCGGGCGAAACTCAGGTCATAGGGCCGCAGTGCATTCTCCACCCGGGCCAGCAGGATCTGGTGGGCCCGCATGACCGATGTCACCGCGACCATGCCGTCGGCGACATCGCCCCAGCCGGCACGCTCCCAGTTGGCGCGCGCCGAGGCGATGGGGTCGCGCTTGTCCGGCGACGACGGGTCAGGCATGCGCCCATTCATACCGCATCTGTCCACAGTCGCGGGTTTATCCACAGCTGGTCGACATCGAAGCCGTCCTGTCGGCCGGCGCCGTTATTATTCGAACATGCGTTCTATTCCTGAGGCGGTGGATGCCCTGGCTGCCGCGCTCGACGTGCTGGGTGCCGCCGATTGGGGTGGGCTCGGTGGTGCTGAGCGGGTGGGTCTGTTGGATCGGTTGGAGACCTGCGCTCGTCGCCAGCGCGCTGTCTCGCACGCGGTGATCTGTGGTCTTGATCAGGCGGAGTTGGGCGCGCCGGTGGCGGTGGTGGTCGCCGATGTGTTGCGGATCAGCCGTGCCGAGGCGCGCCGCCGAGAGCGAGATGGCGAGCAGTTGGCGCCGCGGACCAGCCTGACCGGACAGCCGCTGCCGCCGGTGTTGCCGGCCACCGCGGCGGCCTGGACTGCCGGGGTGTTGGACCCCGAGCATCTGCGGACGATTCAGAAGTTCATGCGTGAGTTGCCCGATCACATCGGCCCGGGAGTGGCTGAGAACAGCGAGGCGTTGCTGGCCGAAAAGGCCGCGCTGTTGCGTCCGGATCAGCTGGAGTTGGTGGCTGATCGGCTGGCCACCACCGTCAACCCCGATGGGGTGTTCTCCGATGAGGATCGGGCCCGCAAGCGGGGTTTCGTCTGGTGCGGCCGGCAACGCGCTGACGGTATGAGCGTGGGGAAATTGTTCGCGACACCGGAGTTGCGGGCGATGTTGGAGGCGTGGTGTGCGAAGTTCGCCGCGCCCGGGATGTGTAATCCCGCCGACCACACCCCGACGGTCACCGGGGAGCCCAGCACCGAGGTCACCGATCGTGACGACCGCAGTCACGCGCAGCGTCAACATGACGCGTTGGCGGCCCTGGTTCGTGGGCAACTCGGTGATCCGAAACTCGGCCAGCACAACGGGCTTCCCGTCACGATCATTGCCACGGCGACCCTGGAGCAGTTGCAGACCGGGGCCGGTGTCGCAGTCACCGCGGGCACGACGCTGCTGCCGATGCGTGATCTGATCCGGATGGCCAGCCACGCCTATCACTACCTCACCGTGTTCGATCAACACAGCGAGCGGGCGCTATACCTCGGCCGGACTAAACGCATCGCCACCGCCGATCAACGCATCGTGCTACATGCCAAAGAGCGCGGGTGCACCGCACCGGGCTGCGACGTCCCCGGCTACTTCACCGAAGTCCACCACATCGACGAATGGGCCGACGGCGGACTGACCGATATCGACACACTCACCCTGGCCTGCACACCAGACCACGGCCGCATCAAACCTGGCGGCTGGCGCACCCGAAGGCGCGCTGACGGCAGATGCGAATGGATTCCACCACCCGGATCACCCCAACGAGGCGGCACCAACACCTTCCACCACCCCGAACGGTTCCTACCGGACTGACCGGGTGCGGAATGCCTTACACTTCTCCGGGCTGAGACGGACTACGACGGCTAGGGCACGTCAGAACGGACGGGTGCACCACATGGATTACAACTGGCTACATCCCAAGGCTGAAGCTCGACCGGCCGGACATAAAGGCTGGGGTTCGTTTGCGGTGGAGGCCATCCCCGCCGGTGAGACCGTGGCCGCATTCGGCGGATGGATGGTGCCGAGCGCCATATTGGCGAGCCTCGGTGATGATCGGCAGAGCCGCTCCATCCAGGTGGACGCCGACCTCTACCTCGTCTCGAACGACACCCCGGAACCCGGCGACATGCTCAATCACTCCTGCGAACCCAACTGCGGCCTACTCGGACAGACGCTCGTGGTCGCCATGCGGGACATCGAACCGGGCGAGGAGTTGACCTTCGATTACGCGATGTGTGATGCAAGCGACTATGACGAGTTCCGCTGCCTGTGCGGCGAAACAACCTGCCGTGAGATCGTGACCGGTTCGGACTGGCGCAACCCTGCCCTCCAAGAGAAGTACGCGGGGTGGTTCTCGCCCTACCTGGCCCGCCGGATCGCTGCCCTGCCGGCTCAGGGCTGAGCAGCTAGGCGGTAAGAATCCGCGGGCCGCTCTCGGTCACCGCAACGGTGTGCTCCCAGTGTGCTGCCCGCGAGCCGTCGGTGGTGACGACGGTCCAGTCGTCATCGAGGATGCGCGTGCGGGTGGTGCCCAGCGTCAGCATCGGCTCGATGGCGAGCACTGAGCCGGCCACCAACAGCGGGCCCCGGCCGGGCTCACCCTCGTTGGGCAGGAACGGTTCCATGTGCATGCTCTGACCGATGCCATGGCCGCCGTATCCGGCGACGATCCCGAACCGGCGCCCGTGTGTCTGCTCGGCCACCCGCGCACCGCGCTCGATGGCATGCGAGACGTCCGACAGCCGGTTTCCCACCACCATGGCCTCGATACCGGCCTCCATCGCCGCACGGGTGGCCGCCGACAGTGCCTCATCGGCCGGTATCAGCTCACCGACACCGATGGTGACCGCCGCATCCCCGTGCCAGGAATCAATGATGGCGCCGCAATCGATCGAGACCAGATCGCCGTAGGCCAGCACCTCATCGGCCGACGGGATCCCGTGCACCACGCGATCGTTGACCGACGAGCAGATGCTCGCGGGATAGCCGTGATAGCCGAGGAATGACGGGATACCCCCGGCTTCGCGGATCACCGTCTCGGCGATCTCGTCGAGGTCTTTGGTGGATACCCCCGGGCCGGCGGCCTGCTGCACCGCACGTAATGCGGTAGCCACCACCGCACCGGCGGCAGCCATCGCATCGAGTTCACCGGCTGAACGGGCGGGCACGGTCTTGCGGCTGCGCAGTCCCGGAATGGAAACCATCAGCAGACGTCAGCGATCGAGTGCGCGCAATGCCCGCGCGAAGACGACATCGAGTTCTCCGACGGCGTCGACTGTCTTGAGCTCATCGTGGTAGTAGTCCAACAGTGGTGCCGTCTCGGCGTGGTAGACCTTCATCCGGTTACGGATGACGTCTTCGGTGTCGTCTGCGCGGCCGCGTCCCTTGAGCCGTTCCACGAGTTCGTCCTCGGGTACCCGGAATTCGAGCACAGCGTCCAGTTTGAGATTGCGGCGTTCCAGCATGTCGTGCAAAGCCTCCGCCTGCTCGACCGACCGCGGGAAGCCGTCCAGGATGAAGCCGCCGGCCACATCCGCATCGTTGAGTCGATCGTCGACCAGTGCGTTGGTCAGGCTGGCGGGCACCAGGTCACCGGCATCCAGATACTTCTTGGCCTCCAGACCCAACGTGGTGCCGGAACTGATGTTGTGCCGGAACAGATCTCCGGTCGAGATCTGCGGAACGCCGAGATCATCTGCCAGCTTGATCGCCTGGGTGCCCTTACCCGCACCAGGCGGACCCAGCAGAACGATCCTCACTTGAGGAATCCTTCGTAGTTGCGCTGCATCAGCTGGCTCTCGATCTGTTTGACCGTGTCGAGGCCGACGCCAATCGCGATCAGCACCGCGGTACCGCCGAACGGCAGATTCGAGACGCTACCGCTGTTACCCGCCTGAAGGAACACGTTCGGCAAGACGGCGATCAGGCCCAGGTAGATCGAGCCCGGAAGGGTGATCCGGTTCAAGACGTAACTCAGATAGTCGGCAGTGGGCTTGCCGGGGCGGATACCCGGGATGAAGCCACCGAACTTCTTCATCTCGTCGGCACGCTCTTCGGGATTGAAGGTGACCGACACATAGAAGTAGGTGAAGAAGATGATCAGGCCGAAGTAGATCGCGACGTAGGTCGGGTCGGCCGGGTTGGTGAGGTGGCTGGCGACGAAGCGGTCCCACCAGCTGTTACCCGGTCCGCCGCTGCCGCTGCTGACCAACTGGGTGATCAGGTGAGGGATGTAGATCAGCGACGAGGCGAAGATGACCGGGATGACGCCGGCCTGGTTGACCTTCAACGGCAGGTATGTCGAGGTGCCGCCGTACATGCGTCGGCCCACCATGCGCTTGGCGTACTGCACCGGAATGCGGCGCTGGCCCTGCTCGACGAACACCACGCCGATCACGATGATGAGCGCCGCCACGCATACCGCGGTGAATACGGCGCCGCCACGGCTGTCCAGAATCGACTTGCCCTCAGCCGGGATGCGCGCGGCGATACCGGCGAAGATCAGCAGCGACATACCGTTGCCGACACCGCGCTCGGTGACCAGCTCACCCATCCACATCACCAGGGTCGCGCCCGCGGTCAACACCAGCACGATGACCACGAGGGGCCAGATGCCCTTGTCCTCGATAATATCGAGCGAGCAACCCTGCAGCAGGCCACCGTTGGCTGCCAGCGCCACGATGCTGGTGGCCTGCAGAATGGCCAGTGCGACGGCCAGATAACGGGTGTACTGCGTCATCTTGGCCTGGCCGGACTGGCCTTCCTTCTGTAACTCCTCGAAACGTGGGATGACCACGGTGAGCAGCTGCACGATGATGCTGGCGGTGATGTAGGGCATCACGCCCACCGCGAACACCGACAGCTGCAGCAGCGCCCCGCCGGAGAACAGGTTGATCAGGGAGTAGATCTGCGCCCCGGCCCCGCCGCTGACCTGTTCGATGCACTGGTGCACGTTTTTGTAGTTGACCCCCGGCGACGGCATAGAGGCGCCGGCCCGGTAGAGGATGACGATGCCCAGGGTGAAGAGGATCTTCCGCCTCAGGTCGGCCGTCCGCAGCGACGAGATGAAAGCCGAAAGCACTCTTCCTCCTGAGCAGCCGGACAATAGTCGTGGCGTGCCGATGCGGCTGGCCGGGCCAGCGTTCGGATAAACCTTCTTAGGCGCAGATCACCACCGGATGAGGCCGACGAAGACGCGCGTTCGAACAGTCTACGAGACTAACAGTTCGCCCAGGCCCGCCGGGAATCCATTCGGGGTGCGGGGCCCCTGCCCAGGGCGGCTGGTTATATTAGCTAATTAAGGGTGGCAGACCGCTGCCGCGATTCGAAAGGCTCCCATGGCGCGCATGGATGACGACACCTGGGACCTTGCGTCCAGCGTCGGCGCGACTGCAACCCTGGTGGCCACAGCCCGCGCGGTCGCCAGTCGCCAGCAAGACCGCCTGATCGACGACCCTTTCGCTGACACCCTGGTGCGGGCGGTCGGAATCGAGGCCTTCGCCCGGGTGCTGGACGATGACACCATCCTGGCCGACCAGGATTCCCTTCGGCTGCTGATCGATGTGGTCGCCGTCCGCTCCAAGTTCTTCGACGACTTCCTTCTGGGGGCGACACAGGGATGCGGTCTTCGCCAGGCCGTCATTCTGGCCTCAGGACTCGACTCGCGCGCCTACCGGCTGCCGTGGCCGGCGGGCACCACCGTGTTCGAGATCGACCAGGCACAAGTCATCGACTTCAAGTCCCGGGTCCTGTCAGGCATCGGCGCCTCCCCCACAGCCGACAGGCGGACGGTCGGAGTGGACCTGCGCGAGGATTGGCCCGCAGCGTTGCGCGCACACGGCTTCGACACAGACGTACCGACGGCCTGGATCGCCGAGGGCCTGCTGGTCTATCTGCCGCCAGATGCCCAGGACCGGCTCTTCGACCACATCACCGCGTTGTCGGTGCCGGGCAGCCGGATCGCCACCGAAGACCACCCCGACGGTGGAACCGGCATCGCCGACCGTGCGTCGGCGATGAGCACCCACTGGGGCGAACGCGGTTTGGACCTCAACCTCGGTGCTCTGTTCTACGGCGGCGAACGCACCCCCGTCGTGGACTACCTGGAGCGACTGGGCTGGCAGGTAAATGCCCGCCCACGACCGGAGATGTTCGCCACCTACGGTCGAGATTTTCCCGACGAACCGGCGAACGCGCAACTGAGTAAATCGTTGTCCATCACGGCAATCCGGAAGTAATACAACAAATGACGCCACCGCAGACAGGCCGCCGAGACGGTGACTCGTGGGATCTCGCGTCGAGCGTCGGCGCTACCGCGACCGCAGTGGCTACATCACGCGCGATCGCCAACCGCGCCGGTCTGATCGATGACCCCTGGGCCGAGGCACTGGTTACCGCAGTCGGCATCGAGCACTTCACCGCGATACTGGCCGGCAAAGTACCGGGTGGCTCCGATGCGGAGCGGATGGCCCACGGAATGGCGGTGCGCACCCGCTACTTCGACGACTTCCTTCTGGCGGCCGCCGCCGCCGGCATCCGTCAGGCGGTGATCCTGGCCTCGGGCCTGGACTCCCGCGCCTACCGGTTGCTATGGCCAACCGGAACCGTGGTGTTCGACGTCGACCAACCCGCCGTGATCGACTTCAAGGCGGCAACGCTGGTGGATCTGGGAGCCGAACCGACGGCCGAAGTACGCAATGTCGGCATCGATCTGCGCGACGATTGGCCGGCAGCGTTGAGAGCTCACGGATTCGATACCGGCACCCCGACGGCGTGGATCGCCGAGGGACTGCTGATCTACCTGCCGCCCGATGCTCAGGATCGCCTGTTCGAGCACATCACCGCGCTCAGTGCAGCCGGAAGCCGGCTGGCGACCGAGTTCATGCCCAGCATGGACGCATTCACCGACGCGCCCGCTGACGGCGATGAGCCCACCGAGGACCGCTGGCGCCGACTCGGTTTTCAGGATGACCTAGCCGGACTGGTCTATACCGGTGAGCGCAGCCACGTCATCGACCACCTGACCGGACTGAGTTGGAAGGTTAGCGGCAGTCTGGTTCAAGACCTGTTCGCCGCCAACGGTTTCGAACACCACGACGACGAGATGACTGAAAAGTTCACCGGATTTCAGTACCTGTCGGCAACATTGGACTAAGGGGCGATATGGCACGTACCGATGGCGACAGCTGGGATCTGACCGCCGGAGTCGGAGCGACGGCAACCATGGTCGCCGCCGGTCGGGCGATGGCCACCAAGGACCCGCGCCGTCTGATCGACGACCGATTCGCCGAGCCACTGGTGCGGGCGGTCGGTATTGATTTCTTCGTCAAGATGATCGACGGAACCCTGGAAGGCTCCCCTTTCGGCGACACCGAACCGGATCGGGTGCAGGCCATGATCGCCGGAATGGCCATGCGCACGAAGTTCTTTGACGACTACTTCGTCGCCACATGTGTAGTCGGAGATATTCGACAGGCTGTGATCCTTGCCTCGGGGCTGGACTCCCGCGCCTATCGGTTGCACTGGCCGTCAGGAACGGTGGTGTACGAGATCGACCAGCCAGCTGTCATCGACTTCAAAGCCGGCGTGCTGAAAGATCTTGGCGCACGGCCACTCACCCAGCATCGGACCGTCGGTATCGACTTGCGCGGGGACTGGCCGACCGCACTGAAAGCAGCCGGCTTCGATCCGGGGGCCCCGACCGCATGGCTGGCCGAGGGTTTATTGATCTATCTCCCACCTGATGCCCAGGACCGACTCTTTGACACGATCACCGCGTTGAGCGCACCCGGCAGTGCCGTGGCGACCGAATACGCTCCGGGAATCATCGATTTCGACGCCGCCAAGGCGCGGGAGATGGCGACGAACATGCGCGCTCGCGGTCTCGACGTCATCGAAATGCCCGAGCTCATCTATCCCGGCCCACGCAGCAGTGCCATGGACTACCTGGGCGCCACGGGCTGGCAGGTCACAGCGACACCGGGAAACGAATTGTTCGTGCGCGGTGGCCTGGAGCCGCCCGACCGCGGCGACTACGACCCGCTCGGCGAGATCGTTTACGTCAGTGCCAGGCGCTGACGCCCTCAGAACCGACAGTCCCCCAACCACAGCGCAGTCGCTCCGGTCAGGCTGCGCTCACCGTTGGCGATGACGCCACCGGCAACTCCACGCACCAACCCGGCCGCGACATCCGGCAGCGACGCCGCGGCTGGTTGTGATGAGGCCCTGGGCCGCAGAAAATCCAGCACCGACGACCCTGGATAGCCCACCAGTCGCACCTGCGCGTCAACATCGAGACCCGCAAGCACTTTGGCGCGGCGCACCGCAGTTCGCAAACCGCCGAGCTCGTCAACCAGCCTGCGATCGAGCGCGTCAGCCCCGGTCCACACCCGCCCGCGGGCGGCCAACTCGACGTCGGCCACCGACATCTTCCGGGCCTCGGCCACTCGGCGCACGAAGTCGTCGTAGAACAGATCCGCCTCGGCCCTGACCATGTCGTGCTGGCTGTCGGTGAACGGCGAATTGACAGACCACGCATCGGCATTGGCATTGGTCCGAACCACATCCGATCCGACGCCGAGACGATCCTTGAGTTCGCGCGCGACCAGCTTGCCGGTCACCACACCGATCGAACCGGTGATCGTCGCGGGGTTGGCGACGATCACATCGGCGGCCATAGCGATGTAGTAGCCGCCGGACGCCGCAACCGCACCCATCGAGGCAACTACCGGCTTGCCCGCCGAGCGGATACGACCGACCTCCCGCCAGATCGTCTCCGAGGCGTTGACGGAACCTCCCGGGCTATCGATCCGCAGCACGACGGCTTTCACGTCATCATCGGCACCTGCCTCCCGCAACGCCGCGGCGATGGTGTCGCCACCGGCGCTCGAGCGTCCGAACGGCGACAGCCCCGGACCGCCGCGGCCGCTGACGATCGGACCACTGACCGTGACCAGCGCGAGCGCCGGTTCTTTCTTGCGCAGCGATGGTCGGCTCTCCCGGGCTTGGGCATAGCGGGATAGGAACAGCCGCGGCGGCGCGTCGTCACCATCGGGGTCGCTGAGATCGGTTGCGCCGTCGATGAGCTCGCCGATACGGCGGTATGCCTCGTCCCGGAAGCCGATGTGGTCAATCAACCCGGCGGCGAGGGCATCGTCGCGCAACAGTGGGGCCCGGTCGGCCAGCTCGTCGAGCACCGCGGTGCTGAGCCGCCGGGACTCGGCGATGCCCTGCCACACCTGGCTGTGCAGGCTTTCGATCAACCGGCTGTCTGCTTCCCGATGCGCGTCGGTGTAGTGATCTTCGGTGAACGTGTTGGCCATCGACTTGTACTCGCCGCGCGCCACGAATTGCGCCTGAATACCGGCCTTCTCCAAGGCGTCGCGCAGAAACAGCGCATTACTGGCGAATCCGATCAGCCCGACAGTGCCGGAGGGTTGCATCCACACCTCGCCGAACGCCGAGGCGAGGTAGTAGGACAGCGTTCCCGGGTAGGTCTCGGCCCAGGCAAGTGACGGCTTAACCGCGGCGAAGGCGGCGATCGCCTCGCGCAGTTCCTGTACGGCTCCCGGTGGGGCAGCCGAAAGCTGCACGCGGCCAATCAGTCCCGCGATGCGGGGATCCTCCGCCGCCCGGTGAATGGCGGCGACGGCCTGGCGCAGCAGAAGCGGGCGGCCGCCGCCGGCGATGAACGCCATCGGGTCGAATCCGGCTGTCTCAGGTGGTAGGGACTGGATATCGAATTCGAGGATGCACCCATTCGGAATGCCGTGGTGGCGGGCGGTGTCGATCCGGCGGCCGACGCCCCGCAGGTCGTCAGGAAAACCGGGCAGAAAAGCGAACATGACTACGAGCCTAC
>JBAXIA010000050.1:0-18905 GCA_037138615.1 Mycobacteriaceae bacterium
ACCGAACCGGTCCGGCCGGTGGACAAGGCGTGGATGGCGATGCTGCTGCCGCTGGGCATCGAGAAGGGCAAGGCGTTTGACCCCGACGAGCGCCAGCAGAACATTCTGCTGAGGGGTGCGGCGATGGGGGAGTTGATGGCCCGCAATCTGCAGGTGAATCCCCGCTTCGCTGAGCCGTACTGGCCTGGCACCTCGTGGTACAAGAGTTTCGACTTCTCCCTCGAGCAGGAGACCGCCGACCGGATGGAACTCGACGAACGGGTCACCTGGTTCTACGAGGCGGTGGGCAGCAGCACCGGGATGGTCAACCCGACCGTCGGTGCGGGCCAGGTGTACATGACCACGAAGCGCGACAGCAGGGGCGACCTTTTGCGCGCCGACAAGACCTACAGACTCCGGGTGCCCAAAGACGTTCCGGTGGGACAGTTCTGGGCGCTCACGCTCTACAGCGAGAACACCCGCCGGCCGTATGACAACGGCGGTACCGACATCCGCAGCGCCAACCTGGACAGCCGCCTGACCGATCTCACCGTCAATACCGACGGCAGCATCGACCTCTACGTCGGCGCGAAGGCACCGGCTGGCTTCGAGAAGAACGCCATGTTGACCGTCGGGGATGACGGCTGGTTCGTGTACTTCCGCCTCTATGCGCCGCTGCAGCCGTTCTTCGACAAGACGTTCTCGCTGCCCGACTTCGAGATGATCGGCTAGCGCGACCGCAACAGCGCCAGCGCCTTATCGGCGTGGGTGTCCATATTGAGTTCGCTGGAGATCACGTCGAGCACGGTGCGGTCGGTATCAATGACGAACGTGGTCCGCTTCACCGGCAGCACTTTTCCGAGCAGGCCGCGCTTGACGCCGAAGGTTTCGGCCACCGCGCCATCGCGGTCGGACAGCAGCGGGTAGTCGAACCGCTGAGAGTCGGCGAAGCGCGCCTGTTTCTCGACCCCGTCGGTGCTGATGCCCACTCGGGAGGCTCCCACTGCGGCGAACTCCCCGGCCAGATCGCGGAAGTGACAGGCCTCCTTAGTGCAGCCCGGCGTCATGGCGGCGGGGTAGAAGAACAGCACGATCGGCCCATCGGCCAGCAGGCCGGTCAGCGAACGGACGGTCCCGGTCTGATCCGGCAGTTCGAACTCGGGCACTCGGTCGCCCCGTTTGATCCCTTGTGTCATGGGCTCAACGCTATCGCCGTGCGGCTGGGATGAACAGATCGGGGATGAACCGGTCTGGGAGGATGTACCGCATGCACGCCACCACCACCCGCGACGAGTTCCGTGCGCTGGCCGCCGAACACCGCGTGGTTCCGGTCACCCGCAAGGTGCTCGCCGACAGCGAGACTCCGCTGTCGGCGTACCGGAAGTTGGCTGCCGGGCGGCCCGGAACCTTCCTGCTGGAGTCCGCCGAGAACGGCCGGTCCTGGTCGCGGTGGTCGTTCATCGGGGCCGGCGCACCCTCGGCGTTGACGGTGCGTGACGGCCAGGCGGTCTGGCTGGGCGCCACCCCGAAGGGCGCGCCGGTGGGCGGCGACCCTCTGGACGCGCTTCGAACGACGCTCGGGCTGTTGTCCACCGGCCCGCTGGCCGGGATGCCGCCACTGTCCGCCGGTCTGGTGGGGTTCTTCGCCTACGACTTCGTTCGCCGACTTGAGCGCCTACCTGAACACGCCGTCGACGACCTCCACCTGCCCGACATGCTGTTGATGCTGGCCACCGATATCGCCGCGGTCGACCACCACGAGGGCACCATCACCCTGATCGCCAATGCGGTGAACTGGAACGGCAGCGCCGAGCACGTGGACGAGGCCTACGACGAGGCCGTCGAACGTCTTGATGTGATGACCGCCGCGCTGGGACAGCCCCTGAGTTCCACTGTCGCGACCTTCACCCGTCCCGAACCGCATCCACGTGCACAGCGCACGCTCGAGGAGTACGGGGCAGTGGTCGAGCGACTGGTCGCCGACATCGAAGCCGGTGAAGCCTTCCAGGTGGTGCCGTCACAGCGGTTCGAGATGGACACCGCCGCGGATCCGATCGATGTCTACCGGATGCTCCGGGTGACCAATCCCAGCCCCTACATGTATCTGCTGCAGATTCCCGATGGGGCGGGGGAGACCGCGTTTTCGATCGTCGGATCCAGCCCGGAGGCACTGGTGACGGTGCAGGACGGGTGGGCTACGACGCATCCGATCGCCGGCACCCGGTGGCGCGGTGGCAGCGAGGAAGAAGATCAGCTGCTCGAAAAGGAGTTGCTCTCCGATGAGAAGGAACGCGCCGAGCACCTGATGCTGGTGGATCTCGGCCGCAATGATCTCGGCCGTGTCTGCGTGCCGGGCACCGTGCGGGTCGAGGACTACAGCCATATCGAGCGCTACAGCCACGTCATGCACCTGGTGTCCACGGTGACCGGTCTGCTGGCTGATCACCGCACCGCGTTGGATGCCGTCACCGCCTGCTTTCCGGCGGGCACGCTGTCCGGCGCGCCCAAGGTGCGTGCGATGGAACTCATCGAGGAGGTGGAGATCACCCGCCGCGGGCTCTACGGCGGTGTGGTCGGCTATCTCGACTTCGCCGGTAACGCCGACTTTGCGATCGCCATCCGCACCGCACTGATGCGTGACGGCACCGCCTACGTGCAGGCCGGCGGCGGGGTGGTGGCCGACTCCAACGGTCCTTACGAGTACACCGAGGCGGCCAACAAAGCCAAGGCGGTGCTGGCCGCGATTGCCGCAGCCGAAACGCTGAGCGCGCCGTGATCCGCATCGCACAACTGCTGCTCATCGTTTCGGCACTCGGATTATGGGTGGCCTCCCGGTTGCCATGGGTGTCGGTGGGCTCCTCCGACGGACTCGGACAGCCGACGACCGCCGTGCTCAACGGCGCGGCGTGGTCGAGTGCGCTGCTGCCGCTCGCGGTGCTGCTGCTGGCGGCTGCCCTGGCCGGTCTGGCGGTCCGCGGATGGGTGCTGCGGTTGGTCGCCGTACTCGTGGCAATGGTGTGTCTGTTGTTGGGCTACCTCGGCGTCAGTCTCATGGTGATGCCCGACATCGCGCCGCGGGCCGCAGAATTGGCCGGTGTCCCGGTGATGAACCTGGTTGCCAGCGAACGACATATCGCCGGGGCGGTGCTGACCCTGGTCGCGGCGGTAGGCGCGTTGGTGGGTGCGGCCCTGATGATGCGCGCTGCGGCGACGGAATCGCGGCAGGCGACGAAATATGTCGCTGCCGCAGTTCTGCGTGAGGCAGGCAGTGACCGAGTGATGTCCGAGCGTCGCATGTGGGACGCACTCGACGAGGGCCTGGATCCCACGGATCGCGAATCCGGAACGAGCGTCTCCGAAGAGTCGGGCACCCCGGCCACCCCGGTGGCCGATTCCGGCACCGAGGGTCGGTGAGGGGTGATGGTCACCGGGCGGTTACCCTTTGACCCACATCGACCTGTCCGTCAGACACCGCAAGAGGAGGCCCGGCTGTCATGAGTTCGGCAACCGTACTTGACTCCATTCTCGAGGGAGTCTTTGTTGACGTTGCCGCACGCGAGGCGCTGCTGAGCATGGCGGAGGTCAAGGCGGCCGCCGAGGCTGCGCCCGCGCCACGCGATGTCCTCTCAGCGTTGCGCGCCCCCGGCATCGCGGTGATCGCCGAAGTGAAGCGGGCCAGTCCGTCGCGGGGCCAACTCGCGGCCATTACCGACCCGGCAGAGTTGGCTCGGGCATACGAGAACGGTGGCGCCCGGGTGATCAGCGTGCTGACCGAGGAGCGCCGGTTCAACGGCTCGTTAGCCGACCTCGACGCGGTGCGCGCGGCGGTCGACATCCCGGTGCTGCGCAAGGACTTCATCGTTCGGCCGTACCAGATACATGAGGCGCGTGCCCACGGCGCGGACATGCTGCTGTTGATTGTGGCCGCACTGGATCAGCCGGCGCTGGTGTCGATGCTTGATCGCACCGAATCGCTGGGGATGACGGCGTTGGTGGAGGTGCACACCGAAGAGGAAGCCGACCGCGCGTTGCAGGCCGGTGCCAAGGTGATCGGCGTCAACGCCCGCGATCTCAAGACTCTCGACGTAGACCGGAACTGCTTCGGGCGGATCGCTCCCGGCCTGCCGTCGGACATCATCCGGATCGCCGAGTCCGGTGTACGCGGCCCGGCCGATCTCCTGGCCTACGCCGGCGCCGGGGCCGACGCGGTCCTGGTCGGCGAAGGCCTCGTCACCAGTGCCGACCCTCGCGGCGCGGTCGCCGACCTGGTGACCGCGGGCGCGCATCCGTCATGCCCGAAACCGGTCCGCTGAGTCCAGCCCGGCTCGAGTTCTGATATGGCCGATACCTCCACGCCCAGCCTGCCGCGCACCAGTGCGGCCGTCGCCGAGTCGACGACCCATGACCCGGACGCGCGCGGGCACTTCGGGGTTTTCGGCGGGCGGTATGTGCCCGAGGCGTTGATGGCCGTCATCGAGGAGGTCACCGCCGCCTATGAGAAGGCCCGCACCGACCAGACGTTCCTCGACAAACTCGACGACCTTCAGACGCACTATGCGGGCCGCCCGTCACCGCTCTACGAGGCGACTCGGCTGAGCGCGCACGTCGGCGGCGCACGGATCTTCCTCAAACGCGAAGACCTCAACCACACCGGCTCACACAAGATCAACAATGTTCTCGGCCAGGCACTGCTGGCCAAGCAGATGGGCAAGACCAGAGTCATCGCCGAGACCGGCGCAGGCCAGCACGGAGTGGCGACCGCGACCGCGTGCGCGCTACTGGGCCTGGAGTGCGTGATCTACATGGGTGCGGTCGATACCGCCCGTCAAGCGCTCAACGTCGCGCGGATGCGACTGCTGGGTGCCGAGGTGGTCGCGGTGCAATCCGGCTCGAAGACTCTCAAAGACGCCATCAACGATGCGTTCCGCGACTGGGTGGCGAATGCCGATCAGACCTACTACTGCTTCGGTACCGCCGCCGGACCGCATCCGTTCCCGATGATGGTCCGCGACTTCCAGCGCGTCATCGGAATGGAAGCTCGCGCACAGATGCTCAACCAGGCCGGCCGGTTACCGGACGCGGTGACCGCATGCGTGGGTGGGGGATCCAACGCGATCGGAATCTTCCACGCCTTTCTCGATGATCCGAACGTGCGCCTTATCGGCTTCGAAGCCGCCGGCGACGGTGTCGAGACCGGACGGCACGCCGCCACCTTCTCCGGCGGCTCACCCGGGGCTTTTCAAGGCTCCTACTCGTACGTGTTGCAGAACGATGATGGCCAGACCGTCGATTCGCATTCCATCTCAGCGGGACTGGACTACCCGGGTGTCGGGCCGGAGCACGCCTTCCTCAAGGAGGCCGGCCGAACCGAGTACCGGCCGATCACCGACACCGCGGCGATGGACGGCTTCAGTCTGTTGTGCCGACTTGAGGGAATCATTCCGGCGATCGAGACCGCCCACGCCATTGCCGGTGTGGTCCCACTCGCGGCGGAACTTGGACCGGACTCGATCATTCTGATCAACCTGTCCGGCCGCGGCGATAAAGATGTGGAGACCGCCGCGCGGTGGTTCGGCCTGTTCGACAACGACAAGCCCGGGCCCGCATGACTATCCAGCACAGCCCGTCTGGCCGACTCGCCCCGATTTTCGATGCGTGCCGTGCCGAGGGTCGTGCAGCGCTGATCGGTTACCTGCCGACCGGCTATCCCGATGTGTCGACCTCGATTGAAGCGATGGTCGCGATGTGCCAGTCGGGGTGCGACATCATCGAAGTTGGTGTTCCGTACTCCGATCCTGGAATGGACGGGCCGGTGATCGCGACGGCCACAGAGACCGCATTGCAGTCCGGCGTTCGGGTGAGCGACACCCTGCGGGCTGTCGAGGCGATCAGCGCCGCCGGCGGTAAGGCAGTGGTGATGACCTACTGGAACCCGGTCATGCACTATGGCATCGATGCATTCGCCCGGGATCTGGCCGCTGCCGGTGGTTTGGGCATGATCACCCCCGATCTGATTCCCGACGAGGCCGACGAATGGCTGGCCGCGTCGCAGCACCATGGCCTTGACCGGATCTTCCTGGTGGCACCCTCCTCGACGCCGGAGCGGTTGGCCCGCACCGTCGATGCTTCCCGCGGGTTCGCCTATGCGGCCTCGACCATGGGCGTGACCGGCACGCGTGACGTGGTGTCGCAGGCCGCTCCCGATCTGGTCCGTCGCGTCAGGGAGGTCTCCGATATCCCGGTTGGCGTGGGTCTGGGTGTGCGATCCGGCGAGCAGGCCGCCGAGATCGCCGAATTCGCCGATGGCGTCATCGTGGGTTCGGCCCTGGTGTCCGCACTCAGCGACGGGGTGAACGCGGTACGGGCACTGACTGAGGATCTCGCCGTGGGGGTTCGGACGAAGTTGCCGCCCACATGACGACGACGGTGCTGGCCTACCTGCCGAGTCCGGCCCAGGGTGTGTGGTACCTCGGCCCGTTTCCGGTTCGTGCCTATGCGCTGTGCATCATTGCCGGCATCATTGCCGCATTGGTCATCGGTGATCGTCGTTGGGCTGCCCGCGGTGGAGAGCGCGGCGTCATTTACGACATCGCTTTGTGGGCGGTGCCGTTCGGACTGATCGGTGGTCGTCTCTACCATCTCCTCACGGACTGGAAAACGTATTTCGGTGAGGGTGGAGCCGGAATCGGTGCCGCGCTGCGGATTTGGGAAGGCGGCCTCGGTATCTGGGGCGCCGTCGCCCTCGGCGGTGTCGGAGCGTGGATTGCCTGCCGTCGCAGGGGAATTCCGCTGCCGGCCTTCGGCGATGCTGTCGCCCCGGGCATCGTCCTCGCGCAGGCGATCGGCCGGCTGGGCAATTACTTCAACCAGGAACTCTACGGCCGTGCGACAACCGTGCCCTGGGGCCTGGAGATTTTCTACCGGCGGGATTCCTCGGGCGCTGTCGACGTCCACTCGCTCGATGGCGTCTCGACCGGTCAGGTGGCGACCGTCGTGCATCCGACGTTCCTCTACGAACTGTTGTGGAACCTGCTGGTTTTCGTATTCCTGCTGTACGTCGACCGTCGCTACCGGATCGGTCACGGCCGGTTGTTCGCGCTCTATGTGGCCTCGTATTGCGTCGGCCGGTTCTGGGTTGAACTCATGCGTGACGACACCGCAACCCACATCGCCGGTATCCGCGTCAACGTGTTCACGGCGATGTTCGTCTTCATTGGAGCTGTGGTGTACATGCTGCTGGCGCCGAAGGGTCGTGAGGATCCGGCGACCCTGCGGGGTCACGCGCCAGAGGTGGATTCCGCGGCTGAGGACGTGGCCGATGAGTTGGTGGCCGCCGCCAAGGGCAGCGGCATCCTGGCCGCGGTGACCGTCGCCGCGGAACACGAGCAGGAAGATGCCGCGGCCGTCGGTGACGATGACGGACTCGCGAATGCCGAGTTCGTGACGGAGGTGGAAGCCGAGGAGGCCGCCACCGAAGACGAACTGGAATACGAGATCGTTGAGTCAGAGTCTGAGTCTGAGGCTGTCGACGACACCGCCGTGGCTGTCGACGCCGTGATTGCCGAGGACGTGGCTGTCGACGCCGTGGCTGTCGACGACGAGGCTGAGCATGCCGCCGATGACGGACTGGTCGTGGTGTACGAGAACGCACCTGTTGCCGAGACAGTCGTGGTGTACGACTCCACCGTCGATGAGGAGCCCGAGGTTGCTCACGTCGAGTCCGAAGCAGAAGCCGCAGTCGAGCCTGAGCCCGAGCCCGAGCCCGAGCCCGAGCCCGAGCCCGAGCCTGAGACCGAGACCGAGCCCGAGTCCGAGACCGAGACAGAGCCCGAAACAGAGCCCGATGTCGAGATCGAGGCGCCCGGTTCCGACACCGACGCCAAACCCGCCGGATTCGGACCGACACTGCGCCGCCTGCTGTGGGGCGTCAGCAGCACCAGCAAGAACTGACGCTCTGGCATGCTGAAGGCATGACCGAGCAACCGTTCGGAGGCGCGGGGGAGACTCCGCCGCCTTATTACCCGCCCCCGAACTACCCGCCCCCGAACTATCCGCCGCCGTACTACCCGCCGCCGGGCTTCTCTCCCGACCCCGCCGCGCCGTACGGCCGCAACCCCATAACCGGTGAACCGTTCTCGGATAAGTCCAAGGTGGTCGCCGGCCTGCTGCAACTGCTGGGCCTCGTCGGGGTCCTCGGGGTCGGTCGCCTGTACCTGGGTTACACCACGCTGGGCACCCTCCAGCTCGTCGGCGGATTGGTGCTCGGTCTCGTCACCTGCGGGATCGGCTTCATCGTGCCCGTGGTCTGGGGAATCGTCGACGCCGTTCTGATCCTGACCGACAAGGTGCGCGATCCTTCCGGTCGCCCCCTTCGCGATGCCGTCTAGCGGTACCCGAACCCGGCTGTACACGGGTGTCGGGGCTGGTGCGCTGACTGTTGGCGCCCTGGCGTATGTCGGAATGGTCGACCCGCACCGACCCGGCGCGTTATTTCCCGTTTGCCCATTCAAACTTCTAACCGGGTGGAATTGCCCGGCCTGCGGAGGTTTGCGGATGACGCACGACCTTCTGCACGGCGACGTGGCGGCAGCCGTTGTCGATAACGTCTTCCTGCTGATCGGACTTCCACTGCTGGCCATCTGGTCGGTATGGCGCCTCCGGCGCGGACAGCCGGCATTCAGTCCGGCCGCTATCGCCGTCATCACAATCGCCGGCATCGCATGGACCGTGCTCCGGAATCTGCCCGGGTTTCCACTCGTTCCAACGGTGTTCAGCCCCTAGGCATCCTGGGCGTACAACGACGCGACTATGCTCGGCCTCGTGACGCGGCGCGGCAAGATCGTCTGTACTCTCGGTCCGGCCACCGGCACTGATGCCATGGTGCGGGCCTTGGTGGACGCCGGAATGGACGTGGCCCGTCTCAACTTCAGCCACGGGGATCATGCCGATCACGAGGCCGCCTATCAGCGGGTGCGCAAAGCCTCCGAGGCCACCGGACGCGCCGTCGGCATCCTCGCCGATTTACAGGGGCCGAAGATCCGCCTGGGTCGTTTCGCCTCGGGTGAGGCAGTTTGGGCCAACGGTGAGACGGTTCGCATCACCGTAGATGAGTGCGAGGGTACCCACGACCGAGTCTCCACCACGTACAAGAATCTGACCCAGGATGCCAAGCCCGGTGACCGGTTGCTCGTCGACGATGGCAAGGTGACCGTCGTCGTCGAACATATCGATGGCGACGATGTGGTCTGCACAGTCACCGAGGGCGGGCCCGTCAGCAACAACAAGGGTTTGTCCATGCCTGGCATGGCGGTCTCCGTTCCGGCGTTGTCCGAGAAGGACATTGGCGATCTCGAGTTTGCGCTGAACCTCGGCGTGGACCTGATTGCGCTGTCGTTCGTTCGCTCGCCCGCCGATATTGACCTGGTCCAGGCGGTGATGGATCGTGTTGGGCGCCGCGTTCCAGTGATCGCCAAACTGGAGAAGCCCGAAGCGGTCGAGAACCTCGAAGCCATCGTCCGGGCTTTTGACGCGGTGATGGTCGCCCGCGGTGATTTGGGCGTGGAACTTCCACTTGAACAGGTTCCCCTGGTGCAGAAACGGGCCATCCAGATCGCCCGTGAGAACGCCAAGCCGGTGATCGTGGCCACCCAGATGCTGGAGTCGATGATCAAGAATTCGCGACCCACCCGGGCCGAGGCCTCCGATGTCGCCAACGCCGTGATGGACGGAGCGGATGCGGTGATGCTTTCCGGGGAGACCTCGGTAGGTAAGTACCCCTTGGAAGCGGTGCGGACCATGGCGCGGATCATCTGCGCGGTCGAGGAGGATTCGACCGCGGCTCCGCCTCTGACTCATGTGCCGCGAACCAAGCGCGGAGTGATCTCCTATGCGGCGCGCGATATCGGTGAGCGTCTCGATGCCAAGGCGCTGGTCGCGTTCACTTCCTCCGGCGACACCGTGCGACGGTTGTCCCGGTTGCACAGTGCACTGCCGTTACTGGCGTTCGCGACGGCGCCCGAGGTTCGCAGTCAACTTGCGTTGACATGGGGCACTGAGACATTCATCGTGCCGGAGACTAATACCACCGACGACATGATCCGGCAGGTCGATCAGGCGCTGCTGGAGTTGGGTCGCTACGGGCGTGGCGACTTGGTCATCATCGTCGCGGGCGCCCCGCCGGGCACAGTAGGTTCGACGAACCTGATTCAAGTTCACCGAATCGGGGAGAACGACCACTAGTGCCCGAGTCAGTGGGCCAGTCCGACCTTGATGAATTGCTGGCCATCCTCGAGCTGTCGCCGATTGGCGACGACGTGTTCGTCGGCCGTCACCCGCGGAAGAATCCGATTCGCACATTCGGTGGGCAGTTGATGGCGCAGGCGTTCATGGCCGCCACCCGCACCCTGGATCATGACCTACCGCCCACTGCACTCTCGGCGCATTTCATTGCCGGCGGTGACCCCACCGCCGATATTGAGTTCCATGTAGTGCGGCTGCGAGATGAGCGGCGGTTTGCCAATCGGCGGGTGGACGCCATGCAGGGGGACACCCTGCTGGCCACCGCGCTGCTGTCATACCTGTCTGGCGGTAAGGGGCTGGAACATAGTTTCATCGCGCCCGACGTCCCGGAGCCACACACGCTCCCCACGATCGACGAGGTTCTGGTCGGTTATGAGAAGGTCGTTCCCGGGTTCGTCAACGCATTGCGTCCCATCGAATGGCGTTACGCCAACGACCCGGCCTGGGTGATGCGCGATAAGGGCGAGCGTCTGGACCGCAATCGGGTGTGGCTGAAGGCCGCCGGTGATATGCCGCAGGACCAGGCGCTGCACACGGCCGCGATGATCTATTCGTCGGACACCACGGTTTTGGACTCGATCATCACCACACACGGACTCTCGTGGGGATGGGACCGGATCTTCGCGGTCACCATCAATCACTCGGTGTGGTTTCATCGCCCGGTCGACTTCTCCGAATGGGTGCTCTACTCGACCACGTCACCGGTCGCCGCAGAGTCGCGCGGCCTTGGTATGGGTCACTTCTTTGACCGGGCCGGCCGCGTTGTCGCCACGGTCGCCCAGGAGGGCATTGTCAAGCACTTCCCGGGTGCGACGAAGAAGTAACGTCCGCTACCGGGCGGGCGTCGGGTTAATTGAGAAGTTTTCTGACATCGACTGGCGGAACTCCTCAGAACACTGCTGAACTGCCCTGCGGTTCTGCCCAGCCTGCTGCATGCAGTCGAAGTAGTCTCCCGCGCCGATCTGTTTGAACAGGCCCACCCAAATAGCGATGAAGGCCAGGCCCGCAATGATCGAGATGACGCCGAGGATCAGTCCCGCCATGGCCACGCCGCCATTGGTGGCCTCGCCACTTTTGACCCGGCTGCGGGCGATGAAGCCCAGGATCACCGCAACAGTTCCCAGCAGGACCCCGCCGACGATGGAGAACGAACTCAGCAGCGCGATGATCGCGACGACCAGTGCGGCGACGCCCAGACCGTTCTTGGGCGCCGACGGGTAGTAGTTGCCGTACGGCATCGGTGGGGGTGGATACCCGCCCGGATACGGACCACCCGGATACGGACCGCCCGGGTAAGGACCGCTTGGGTACGCACCGCCGGGGTATGGACCGGACGGGTACGGGTCAGGGGGGCCGGAGGGGTACGGGTTGTCAGTCATGACTCGCGCTTCATCTGATGCGGATAAGGACGGCGGTCAGGGTGACCCACCGCGGGTGACGCCAAGGGCGAAGGCCGAAGGCGCGGATCGCAGCGAGCACTCGCCACGATCCGCGCCCCGGACGCGATGGGTGTCAGCTGACTCCGAGAGCCTCGCCGACCGCGGAGCGGACCTCTTTGCCTGCCTTGCGGATTCCGAAGCTGGTGATGATCTCGGTCACTCCCAGGATGATCAGCCAGATGCCGACGACCAGTGTCAGCGTGCCGAGCGAGGAGATCGGGTAGGACATCACGATGACGCCGGCGATCACGTTGATGATGCCGAGGAAGATCTGCCAGCCGCGTCCCGGCGTTTCCGGATCGCCGATCGCCGATGTGGCCTCTGCGACGCCCCGGAAGATGAATCCGATGCCGATCCAGATGGCCAGCAGCAGGATCGTGTTGGTGAGGCTCTTGAAGCACAGCACCGCCAGCACCAGGGAGGCGGCGCCGCTGATGAACAGCAATGCCCGGCCACCGCCGGAGATATGCAGGGTGAAGCCGTGGAAGATTTGCGAGATGCCTGTCACCAGCAGGTAGGCGGAGAAGAAAATTCCGGCGATGATGATGGTCTTGGCGGGCCAGGCCAGCACCATCGCGCCAAGAATCACGGACAGGATGCCGGTGAGTAACACCGACTTCCACAGATGCGGAACCAGGGTCCCCCCAGATGTATTAGTCATGGGAGAAGTTTGACACATATCGGTGGTCAATTCCGGCATCAGGCACTCGCCGAGGGGCCATTACCGGCGATGCGCTGCAGGTTTGAGCTGGGCGCGCTACTGTCGCGCCAGCGGAACATCGGCAGAAAGAACGACAGAAAGAAGGGCAAACGTGCTCACAGGACATGACAATCGGACGCACTGGTGGCGAGCCGGAGCGGTATTCGCGGTCGCGGGCGCCCTGACCCTGTCAGGCTGCGCCAAGGGCACCGAATCCAGCTCGAGCTCCGGAGCCGGTTCGGCGACGTCGACCACGGCCGTCACCGCGCAGAAGGTCGACGAGATCGCCGCGACCCTTCCTGCTGACATTCGAGACTCCGGGAAATTGATCGTCGGGGTCAACCTCCCCTACGCCCCCAACGAGTTCAAGGACGAAAAGGGCACGATCGTCGGTTTCGACGTCGACCTTTTGAACGCGGTCGCGGCGACCCTCGGGCTCACCACCGACTATCGGGAAGCGGATTTCGCGAAAATCATCCCCTCGATTCAACAGGGCACCTACAACGTGGGCATGTCCTCGTTCACCGATACCAAGGAACGTCAGAAATCCGTCGACTTCGTTGATTATTTCTCGGCCGGCATCCTCTGGGCGCAGCGTCCGGGTTCGTCGATCGACCCCAACGACGCCTGCGGCAAGAAGGTGGCGGTCCAGGCCACCACGACAGAGGAGACCGACGAACTTCCGGCCAAGAGCAAGAAATGCGTCGATGCCGGCAAGCCGGAGATCCAGATCGTCAAGTTCGACGGTCAGGACGCCGCAACCAATGCGGTGGTGCTGGGTCAGGTCGATGCGATGTCGGCTGATTCACCCGTGACCGCGTACGCGATCAAACAGAGCAATGGCAAGCTCGAGGCGGCCGGGGAGATCTCCGAAGCGGCGCCCTACGGCTGGCCGGTGGCCAAGGACTCGCCGCTGGCGCAGTCCCTGCAGAAGGCCCTGGAGCACCTGATCTCCACCGGTGACTACAAAACCATCGCCACCAACTGGGGTGTCGAGAAGGGCATGATCGACAAGCCGGTCATCAACGGCGGCACCAGCTGAGTTCCGTGACTCTTACCGACGCGCCCCCACCCATCGACGCGGTGCCGTTGCGGCACCCGTGGCGCTGGGTGGGGGCGACCGTCATCGTTGTTCTGGTCGTGCTGTTCATTTACGGCGCGGCCACCAACAAGGCTTACGGGTGGTCGACGTACGCGCAGTACCTGTTCAATGAACGGATTCTGCTCGGTGTATCGAACACACTGCAGCTGACGATCTACGCGATGGTGATCGGCGTCGTTCTCGGCATCGTCCTGTCGGTGATGCGGCTATCGCCCAACCCGGTGCTGCAGTCGGTGGCCTGGGTGTTCCTGTGGATCTTCCGCGGTACCCCGGTGTATGTGCAATTGGTGTTCTGGGGTCTGATCCCGACGATCTACCAGAACATCCAAATCGGGGTGCCGTTCGGTCCGTCGCTGTTTCATCTCAACCTGCAGAGCCTATCGATCCCGTTCCTGCTTGCGGTGATCGGGCTGGGCCTCAATGAGGCCGCCTACATGGCCGAAATCATCCGCGCCGGAATCACTTCCGTGCCGGAGGGGCAAACTGAAGCCTCAAAAGCCTTGGGCATGTCGTGGGGAATGACGATGCGCCGCACCGTACTTCCGCAGGCGATGAGGGTGATCATTCCGCCCACCGGCAATGAACTGATCAGCATGCTCAAAACCACCTCACTGGTGACCGCGGTGCCCTACTCCTTCGACCTGTACAGCATCGCCTCACGCGAGATCGCCGCCCGCACCTTCGAACCCGTCCCGCTATTGCTGGTCGCCGCCACCTGGTATCTGATCATCACCAGCGTGCTCATGGTCGGCCAGTACTACCTGGAGAAATACTTCTCCAGGGGGATCTCGCGGCAGTTGACCACCAAGCAACTCGATGCCCTGGCGAAGGCACAGACCGATGCGGGCCACATATGACGGCGATGGTTCGGGCCGAACAGGTCTGCAAGAGCTTCGGTGCACTGCAGGTGCTCAAGGGAGTCACGCTATCGGTGGAACGCGGGCAGGTGCTTGTTTTGGTCGGACCGTCGGGCTCCGGCAAGTCGACGTTTCTGCGGTGCATCAACCATCTGGAGACTGTCACAGCCGGTCGGCTTTATGTCGATGACGAACTGGTCGGTTACCGCGAGGCCCGCGGCAAGCTATATGAGATGTCACCCCGCGAGGCGGCCAAGCAGCGTCGAGATATCGGAATGGTGTTCCAGCATTTCAATCTCTTCCCACACCGCACCGCACTGAACAACATCATCGAGTCACCGGTGCACGTGAAGGGTGTCAAAAAGGCTGAGGCGCTGAGCCGTGCTCGTGAGTTGCTCGGCATTGTGGGGTTGTCCGATAAGGCCGACGCCTATCCGGCGCAGCTGTCCGGCGGTCAGCAGCAGCGGGTGGCGATCGCGCGGGCCTTGGCCATGGATCCCAAGCTGATGCTGTTCGATGAGCCCACCTCCGCACTGGACCCCGAACTCGTGGGCGAGGTGCTGGCCGTCATGAAAAAGCTTGCCAGTGAAGGCATGACGATGATCGTGGTGACCCATGAGATGGGCTTCGCCCGAGAGGTTGCCGACGAACTGGTGTTCATGGACGGCGGAGTGATCGTCGAGAGCGGGCCGCCCCGCGACGTCCTGGCCAACCCACAGCATGAACGCACCAAGACATTCCTGTCGAAGGTGATGTAGCTAGCCGGTGCGGCTCTCGATACGCCCGGCCGGAGCGGCATCAGTTTCAGAATCGTATTGGGGGAGTCGGGTATCCGGTTTGCGAGCGATCAGATACCAGGTGCGCATCAGGCCCTTGCCCTTGATATCGATCTCGCCGCGCTCCTCAAGCACGAAGGAGTGCCGCAGTCGCTCAAAAACGCTCTGCGGAACCTGAATTCGGCCTTCGATGTCGGTGGATTCCATCCGGGAGGCAACGTTGACGGCGTCTCCCCAGACGTCGTAAAAGAATCGGCGCGCACCGACCACGCCGGCCACCACGGGTCCGGATGCGATCCCCATCCGCAGCGGCACCGGATTGCCTCTGGGGTCGCGCAGGTCTGAGACCGCGCGGGACATGTCCAGCGCGAGGGCGGCGATCGCCTCGGCGTGGTCCGGCCGCGGTGTCGGTACCCCGCTGACCACCATGTAGGAGTCGCCGGTGGTCTTGATCTTCTCAAGTCCGTGGCGATCCACCAGCCGGTCAAAGGTGGTGTAGAGCCGGTCGAGGAACCGGACCAATTCGGTGGGCGGGATCTCGCTGGCGCGTTCAGTGAACCCGGCGATATCGGCGAATAGGATCGAGGCATCGTCGTAGCGGTCTGCGATCACTCCGTGGGCCGGGTCCTTGAGTTTCGCGGCGATACTGGCCGGGAGGATATTGGCCAGCAGCGCCTCCGAGCGGCTGTACTCCACCTCCATCGCCGCCTCGGCCCGTGATACCTCGCGCATGGCGTACCAGACGGTGGCGAACATCATGAAGACAGCTGCCCCAGTAGCCAAAACGAAACCGGCGTTGAGTGCCCAGCGGGGCTGGATCCCGGTATCGGGCGGAACCAGGAACTGCATGCCCACACACAGACCCGCCCCGATTGCCACCACTGTGCCGGCTAATGCGAGATGCTCGGTGCCGAGTACCAGCACGGCCAACGATGCCGATACCAGGTAGTAGAACTGCACCCCGGAGTCGGTGCCGATTTGGGAACCCACGAAAGTCAGTGAGGCGTAGGCGACGGTGACGAAAACCACTGCGGCGATGATGTTTCCGAACCGGTGCAGCAGGGGGATAGCCAGGAATATCACGGCGACCCCAAGGTTGATCAGACCGATGTGCAGAACACCGCTTCCGGTGAACGTCTGCAGGATGCCGAGAGCGGCAGTGATGAAGGCGGCGATCCAGGTGGCGACATTGAGTACCCGTTGCGGGCGGGTGACGGAGTCGGCCCAGTGCTGGTTACGCGCCGGTGGCCGGCGCTGGAGACGCTCACAGTCTGATCGCCGGAAGGGCATTTCCGGCAGAAACCGTCCAGTGCGTTTCCGCTCGGACTTCACCATGGCAGCTTAACCCCCGGAAGTTCCGAACGCGGCTAGGGTTTTCAGCGTGACCGACCGCGAGGCCACCCTCAGTATTGACATCTCGGCTCCACCCGAGCGGGTGTGGGAGTTGGTCACCGATATCACGCTGATGCCGCGCTTCAGCACCGAACTTCAGAGCACTGCGTGGGCCGAGGGGTTCGGTGTACCGGAACTCGGTGCGCATTTCCTCGGGACGAATAGGCATCCGGCCATCGGCGAGTGGACGACGACGTCACAGATCATCGCCTTCGAGCCGCGGCGATCATTCGGCTGGGCGGTCGGAAACCCGGAGAACCCCGCCGCCGTCTGGCAGTTCGAACTCAGCCCCACATCAGAGGGAACCCGGCTGAGGTACACCGCGCGGATCGGCCCGGGCCCCTCGGGGGTCTCCATGTTGATCGGGCGCGAACCCGCGCGTGCCGACGAGATCATTGCGCGGCGGCTGACCCAGTTCCGGGCGGGCATCCAGAACACGCTGACAGGTATCCGGGAACTGGCTGAAGGTTCACCTCACGAAGCGCCCTAAATTGACCAGGGAATTCGGCGCGGCGGATTGTCAAGCTATTGCAAAAGTCGATACTGTCTCCGGCATGGACGGAATCGACCTCGCGGAGTTGATCGGCTGCAACGCCCGACGCATCCGTACCGACGCCGGTGCCACCCTCGATGACGTGGCCAAAGCCGCGCGCGGCCAGGGGCTTAGTGGGTGGAGCGTGGCACGAGTATCGGACCTCGAGCGCGGCCGGGTGTCGCCGACCCTGCCGACGTTGGTCGCGGTCTGCCTGGCACTCGGGGATATCCGACACTCTCCGATGACCCTCGGCGAGTTACTCGCCTACGACGGTCCGGTCGCTATCAATTGCAGCCTGGCGGTCTCCGGCGGGGTACTGGGCGAGTTCCTCGAGGGCGAACCGGTACAGCTGGCGCCACGGGACGAGTCGGGCCTGCCCGACGTCGATATCGACGCGTTCGCCGACTCCATCCAACAGCTGGCTACGTCGATGGATCAGATACCGGTGGTCCTGGCCGCCGCAGGCAGTCGCATGATGCTCGGGGTTCATAGTCGGTCGGGAGAGGCTGAGCAGCGAATGGCCAAAGCGCTCGGTGTGGACCTGGTGACGGTTTCGGTCGCATCGGCGTACCTCTATCGCGCGACGGCGTCGGAGGAGCGGGACCGCCGCGCGGGCGCCGACGCCACCGCACAGAAGCGCGGTCGATTCGCCCGCGAGATACAAACTGAATTGCGCGCGGTCCTCGACGGGACCGGCTGAGCAACACCCGGTGGTGTCGGAGTCATTCATCTGATGCGATGCTGGTGCCCTCGGTGAGATTCGAACTCACACTGCACGGGTTTTGAATCCGTCTTATATGGCGTTCGTTGTCGTAAATTGACTACCCATCCTGAGGCTTGATAGTTTTCCGCCGGGGGATCACCCAGTCTCAGGAGTTTTGATGTCTTTACTAGCACGTTCATGCGCGGCGCTAGCTGTAACAGCATTGGCGGCCGGTGTCGTCACCGTCGCGCCCGCCGGAGTGGCGGCAGCGTCACCCGATGGTGCATCAGCGTTCGGCACCACCGAGCAGCAGCCCGGTCCGGCTACCCGTTCGGGCGCTTCAAAAGCGGATGATACCCCAAAGCGAACGCCCCGAGGTGCCGCGCCAAGGACGGGTTGGTCGTTCACACCAAAGCCGGTGACGTCCATAGGGGTCGGCGGGATGTGTGGCGGCGGCATTCCCGGATGCGCGGACTGCAAGTGCTTCAAATGATCGTCTGGCTCAGTGGTTCGCGGTGCCTCAGCGGCCGCAAAAAGTGCTGTAGAGCAACGTCCATTACGTACGGCAGGACTCAGCCTTAGGGTACCCCGTGGCGTGGGCGGACGTGGTGGACCGACCGGGGGCACGGGTGCGGGGGTGGGGGTTACACGTTGACGACCCTTGACGGACTCGGCTCCAACGTCGCGCAAGGGGTGTACGCCTAAGTCTTGCCATTTGCGACCACCGTCTACGCCGCCACCAACGGCGGCCTATCCATCGCCAACTACAGCGGCGGCCGATACAACTTCCGAGCCTACGACCCCCCTCTAAGAGCGCGCTGGGCAGCAACACGACGACGGGGGTGTCCGTCGTCGGTGGTGTCGGCACAATGTCGCTGATGTCTGAATCCTAGGATCGTCCCCATGCCGGCAGCCCCGACAGTCTGTCTGAACATGATCGTGCGCAACGAGTCGGCGATCATCGAAAGGTGTTTGGCGGCGGCGGCCGGGCACATCGACTGCTATGTCATCTGCGATACCGGTTCCACTGACGACACGGTGGAGAAGATCCGGACCTTTTTCGCGGCGCGCAACATTCCGGGCGTGATCGCCCAGACCACGTTTCATAACTTTGAGCAGGCGC
>JBAXIA010000051.1:0-18726 GCA_037138615.1 Mycobacteriaceae bacterium
TGGCCGAGCGGATGTTCCGGGAGTTGCGGGTGGAACGGATCTGGGAGGGCGCCAGTGAGATCCAACGGGTGATCATCGGGCGTCAGTTGATGCTGCGCGGCCCTCAGGCCGTTCTCGACCCGCCGACGAACTAGAACAGGTTCTCAACTGACTTACACTGGCTTCGATCGCCACTACGGAAGGGGCCGTTATGCCGAATAGGGTGTTCGTCGTCGGAGTCGGGATGACCAAGTTCGAGAAGCCCGGTAGCCGCGAGGGTTGGGACTACCCCGACATGGCACGTGAGTCAGGCACCAAGGCACTCGCCGATGCGGGCGTGGCGTACACCGATATTGAACAGGGTTACGTCGGCTATGTGGCCGGGGACTCCACCTGCGGTCAGCGCGCACTCTACGAACTCGGTATGACCGGGATCCCGATCGTCAACGTCAACAACAACTGCTCCACCGGGTCGACGGCGCTATATCTCGGTGCGCAGTCCATCCGGGGTGGTCTGGCCGACTGCGTGCTGGCACTGGGTTTCGAAAAGATGCAACCCGGTTCACTCGGCGGTGGAGCCGATGACCGGGAGTCGCCACTGCGCAAGCACATCAAGGCGCTGGCGGAGTTCGACGAGCTGGCCTTCCCGGTGGCCCCGTGGATGTTCGGCGCCGCAGGCCGGGAGTACATGCGCGAATACGGCGCCACCGCCGAACATTTCGCCAAGATCGGCTACAAGAACCACAAGCACTCTGTGAATAACCCCTACGCGCAGTTCCAGCAGGAGTACAGCCTCGACGACATCCTCGGCGCCAAGATGATCTCCGATCCGCTGACCAAACTGCAATGCTCACCGACGTCCGACGGCTCAGCCGCGGTGGTGCTGGCATCGGAGGCCTTCGTTGACTCCCACGGCCTGGCCGGCCAGGCCGTCGAGATCGTCGGGCAGGCGATGACGACCGATTTCGCCTCCACCTTTGACGGATCAGCCCGCAATATCATCGGCCACGACATGAATGTCCAGGCGGCCCGGAAGGTCTATGACCAGAGCGGTCTGGGTCCGGAGGACTTTCAGGTCATCGAGCTGCATGACTGCTTCTCGGCCAACGAGTTGTTGCTGTACGAGGCATTGGGCCTGTGCGGAGCGGGTGAGGCGCCGAAGCTGATCGACTCGGGCGACACCACCTACGGTGGGCGCTGGGTGGTCAACCCGTCCGGCGGGCTGATCTCCAAGGGCCATCCGCTGGGTGCGACCGGACTCGCACAATGCACGGAACTGACCTGGCAGCTGCGCGGTACCTCCGATGCCCGGCAGGTGGACAACGTCACCGCCGCACTGCAACACAACATCGGCCTCGGCGGGGCGGCGGTCGTCACCGCCTATCAGCGCGCTGAGCGCTAGAGCGTGACAACCGCATAGGCGCCCTCGGCGTAGCGCGCCCGGATGGTCTTCTTGTCGTACTTGCCGACGCTGGTGCGCGGGATCTCGTCGATGAACGTCCAGCGCTCCGGTATCCACCACCGAGCGACCTTGTCGCCGAGGAAATTTTTCAGTTCACCGGGAGTCAGCTCGACTCCCTCCTGAAGAACCACTGCGGCCAGTGGACGTTCCTGCCAACGTTCATCGGGAACGCCGACGACTGCGGCCTCACGCACGGACGGATGGGCGATCAGCGTGTTCTCCAACTCGACCGACGAGATCCATTCGCCGCCGGACTTGATCACGTCTTTGGCGCGGTCGGTCAGCGTGATGTAGCCCAACGGGTCGATCCGGCCGACATCGCCGGTCCGCAGCCACCCGGAGGCGAACTTCGATGGGTCGGTATCGCGGTAGTAGGAACCGGTGATCCACGGTCCGCGAACCTCCAGTTCGCCGACGGCCACGCCGTCGTTGGGCAGCACGTCGCCCTGGTCATCGACGATGCGGGCCGTCACCCCGCACATCGGCCGTCCCTGGGTGGCCCGGATATCCCACACCTTGTCCGCAGGCGTACCGGGTACCGGCCAGGCCAGCGTCGCCATCGGGGAGGTCTCGGTCATCCCCCACAGCTGCCGGATCTGCACGCCGTAGCGCTGCTCGAAGGTCTGCATTAACGACACCGGCACCGCCGATCCCCCGCAGGCCACCAGTCGCAGCGACGAGATGTCGTGACCGGGTTCGCGGTCCAGGTAGTTCATCACGTCGTTCCAGATTGTGGGTACCGCACCGGTCACCGTCGGGCGCTGGGTTTCGATGAGGTTCACCAGTGACTTGGCGTCCATGAACCGATCGGGCAGCACGATGTCGGCGCCGGCCATCAGGGCCGCGTACGGCAGACCCCAGGCGTTCGCGTGGAACATCGGAACGATCGCGCACGCTTTGTCCGAGAAGCTCAGACCCATGCCGTTGCCACTGCAGACGGCCATCGAGTGCAGGTAGCTCGAGCGGTGTCCGTACACCACACCCTTCGGGTTGCCGGTGGTTCCACTGGTGTAACACATTGCCGCAGCGGAGTTTTCGTCGATCTCCGGCCACTCGAACTCGTCGGACTCCGCTGCGGTGATCTCGTGATAGCGCAGTACCCGCTTGCCGGGGGCCTCGAATGGCGCCAGATCACCCGATCCGACCACGATGACGGTGTGGACAGTGTCCAACTGAGGCAGAACCGGTCCGAGTATCGACGCCAATGAAATGTCGGCGATGACTACACGATCTTCGGCTTCATGGGCGACGAACTCGATCTGTTCGGGAAATAGTCGGATGTTGAGGGTGTGCAGCACAGCGCCCATTGATGGGACCGCGACGTAGGCCTCCAGGTGTTCCTGGTTGTTCCACATGAAGGTGGCAACCCGCTGATCCGAGTCGATGCCCAGCCGGCGCAGCGCATTGGCCAACCGGGCAGCCTGGCGTCCGACCTCGGAATAGGTGGCATGCCGGAAACCGTCGCCGGTGGCGGTGGTCACGGTGCGGTCGCCGTGGACATTGACCGCGTACCGCAGGATCTCCGCGACGGTGAGCGGGCGGTTCTGCATGGTGCTATCCATCGGGGTCACCTTCGATCGCGTTTACCTGCTGGTGGGCGCATAGTATCGCCGCTGCCAAAACGATCAGCCCCTACCTCCCACAGCGAAACTCCAATGGTTCATGGAACGCTGAGGCTAGCGCCGGCGATATGAGAAGCAGATCATTGACCCACAAGCACGTTCAGGAGGCGGCAATGCGCAAGTTCGCGATACTTGCCGTGGCGGCGGCCTGCGCGGTGCTGTCCGGGCCTGCCGGACCCGCCTGGGCTGACGAGTCGGCCCAGGACACGATAAACCGGCTCCAGAAAGAGGGCTACACGGTCACTATCGACAAGATCGGCACCGGCCCGATATCGAGCTGCGTGGTCACCAGCGTGCGCAATCCGCAGACGATAACCCAGTGGGTGCCCTATGTCGGGCCCGGTTTGGGCAACGGTTCTAACTTCCTAGTGCCCGTCGTGACCTGCCAGACCATCTCGGTGTCGCTGAACTGCCCACAGCGATAGCGCAAAGGACACAGCGATAGCGGATAACAAACAGCGAACGCTCAGGATGCCGCGCGCAACTCGTTTGCCTCGGCGACCTCAATCGCAGTGATTGAACCGTCGTAGTCCGCCACGTAGAGGCGATCGCCCTCGCGGCTGACCGTGATACAGGACACCGAGCTTTCGGTGTCGATACGGTCGACGATCCGTGCGGTGGCGGTGTCGATGACCACAACCTGGTAGCCGTCAACGAGGTAGGCGGTTGTGCCACTGACGACTAACTGAACCGGCAAGCCGTCCACCGCAATGGTGTCGACGACGCGGCCGGCCACTGCGTCCACAACCCTAACTACGCCGCCGAGTTCGTGGTCCCAACCCGTGACGAGCACCCTGCGGTTGTCGCGATCAACGGCGATGTCACCGATTGACCCACCCAGGGCAACGGTGTGCAGCACGCGACGCGCCCGGATGTCGATGACGATCAGCGAGCCGCCGGTGTCGGTGTTGAGCGCGGCGTACAACCGGGTGCCGTCGGAGTTGATTCGAACGGTATCGACCCAATCATCGACCGATCGGGTGACCGTAATGGTCTTGGTCTTGCCGCTCTCGACGTCGATCACGGCGATATCGGCGGTCTGATCACCCGAACGCGCCACGTATAGAGCGTCGCCGGAGGGGCTGACCGCGATACCGCGCGCACCGACCGTGATCTCCTGGGCGGCCAGCGCTGCGCCGGCCTTCAGATCGATCGCAACAACGCTGTCTTCGGCGTTCGAGGCGGAGTTGACGTAGGCGCGGTCAGCGGTGGCGACCGCATACGGTTCGGCGATCCCCGCCACGGTCGCACTGACCGTCAGCGTCGGGATGTCGATGACGGACACCGAGTCGTCGCCGTAGTGGACAGCCACCAACTGGCGACCGTCGTGGCTCAACGCCATGTCGGTGACCGCGCCGGGCAGCCCGGACAGCACACCCAGGGCCGCGCCCGCGACCCGGCTCAGCTCGGCTGCCGGTCGCGTTGCCGGCAGCAGGTCGCCGGTGGTGGCAATCCGCGGGTTCGACAGCGTCGAGAGCCACACCGCGTCGGTGGGCCGTTCGGCTACTGCGGTTACACCCGTCGTCTTCGCCATTCTCAAGACACCTCCGTGAGCCAGACAGCGGTCCGGCTTTAGCGTGAAAAATCAGAAAATTTCTTCCGACAACTGTGGTGTCGGTCGTACACAATTCTAACGGCGGGCACCGACAGAGAAGTTCCGGTTCATCTCGTTAAGAGCGGATCACCCTCAGGCGGCGCCCAGCGGGAATTCGTTACTGCTCCGGTGCGCCCCGGCGGGAATACCGGTGACGATGCTGGTGGCCCATGATTTCCTGGGCGGCTCACACACGGCCTGCCCGACGATTTCCGCAATGGCGCCTGGTGCAGAAGTGGTTATCGGCGGCGAGGAAATGCGGCACACATCACATCCGGAGGCGAGTGTCTGCACTTCTTAAGAAGTTTGCTTATGGAACAGCCAAGGGTGCGGCTCTTGGCTGCTCAGAGTGACTGTTCGACGACCTCGCGGCTGCGGACCGGGTCACTGCCCGCGACGTAGGCAGGCTCGGTGTGATCGACCAGTGTGCCTTTGGCGACCCGGCGCTTGGCCTGGCGGAACTCGCGCAGTGGGCCCATCGCGGCCTGGGTGGTGTTAATGGCCGCCCACGTCGCAGCCCGGCGGGCGGCACGCTCCACCGCGTTCGGTGGTGTGTACATGACCATCTCCGCCGCCCAGTCGGTCATCGCGTCGCGAATGCCCCAGTCGAAGAACTTGACCATTTGCGGAACATCGGGGTTACTCAGCAGCGCCTGCCCGGTGGACATCGCGGCGCCGTAGGTCAGCGCGAGTTTGGGGAGATAGGACTTCAGGCAGTCCAGGGTTTCTTGTTTTGTCGCCGGCAGGTCGGTCCCGCCCAACCCGTGACCGACTCGAACGAATTCGGAGTAGTAGCGGTCGATGTCGCGCAGCGGCGTCGGGTGGTACATCTCATGCGCGGTCGCGATCCCCCACACCACCGTCGCATAGTTCCAGCGCAGCCACTCGGGGTCATCGGCGTCGTACGGGAGCCCGTCCGGTCGCACACCTTTGATGGTGTGATGCATGGACCGCACCGTCTGCGCGAGTTTCTCGGCAGTGTTCGTCGATCCGTAGGCCGTGCCGATAAAAAACGCCACCGAGTGCGCGAGGCGCAACTGCGCACCTTCGACGTCAATGCGACCGGTGGGCTGACCGTTCTCATCACGTTCGACGACCCGTGAGTGATCCGAACCCATCCAGAAGATACTGGGGTCCAGGCGTTCGATAAACGCCGCGCACTGCAACCCGAAGATCAGCGCCGAGGTGTGCGAATGCACGTGCCACACCGCACTGTCGGGCCCGAACCAGCCAGGATCGCCCTCGGGCCCGGCAAAGTCGAGGCCGCGGAAGAACTTGGCTCTGATGTCCCGGTCGAAGTCAGACCTGACCTTGTGTTCGACAATCTGATGCGGCAGTAGCAGTCTCATCCCGAGCGCCTCCTTCCCCGAAGCAGCAACTCCGGTCACCCCTGAAGCCAAAGTAGCACCGTCAGGCGCCGCCCAACCGGTACGAAGTGCCGAAAAACCCCTCCCGACTCGTGCCCGGCCAGCCATAGTCGGAGCCGTGAGCCCTCAACTGCCATTTCCGCAGCCACATCCGCTGCGCGCCGGTGACGAGTTACGCGCACTGCGGGCCGACGGGCCCATCCACCGGGTCCACACCCCGGTCGGTGACGAGGCCTGGCTGGTGACCGGCTACGCCCAGGTACGCGAGCTCATGGATGACCACCGCCTCGGCAGGTCGCACCGTACGCCCGACACCGCGCCGCGCAGCCGTGCGTCGGCCCTGTTCGGTGGACCGATCGGCGACTTCGACGCCGAGCCGGCCGGCCACCAGCGGATGCGGTCTCTCCTACAACCGCACTTCTCGCCCCGCCGATTGCGTGCCCTGCAGCCCAAAGTGGAAGCGTTGACAGAAGGCCTGCTGGACGAATTGGCGGATGGCGGTCCGCCCGCTGATCTGCATGCCAAACTCGCCGGACCACTGCCGGCCCTGGTGATCTGCGAGCTACTCGGCGTGCCCTACGGTGACCGCGACACGTTCCGTGTCTGGGTGGACGCGGCCGCGTTCGACACCGACCCCGTCGAGTCGATACAGGGCATGACGGCATTGGTGGACTACGGCGTCAGCCTGGTCGGCGATAAGCGGCGCCAGCCCGGTGACGATGTGATCTCGCACCTCTGTGAGCACGATGACCTGGAGGACGTCGAAATCGCCGTCCTGGCCGTGAGTCTGCTGTTCGCCGGTTACGAGACGACAGTGGTGCAGATTTGGCTGCAGACGGTGCAGCTGCTGAGCGACCGAAGCAAATGGCAGGCACTGCTCGACGATCCGTCACTGATTCCGAAGGCGACCGAAGAACTCATCCGGGCTTCGCTGGTCGGTGGAGTGGGCATTCCGCGGTACGCCCGCGACGCCATCGACATCGCGGGCGTGACCATCGCCGAGGGCGATCTGGTGCTGTTGGATCCAGGATCGGCCAATCACGATCCGGCGTTCTTCAAGGATCCCGATGTCATCGACTTTCGCCGCACCGGATCGCAACCGCTGTCCTTCGGCTACGGCGGACGGTACTGCCTGGGAGCCCCCTTGGCCCGGATGGAGCTGAATTCTGTTTTCTCCCAAATGATTCCGCGTTTTTCAGATATGCAACTCGCGGTCGAGGTGGAAGAGCTGAGCATTAATACAGAAGGGTTAGGCTCCGGTCTTGTTGCACTTCCGGTCGCCTGGGGCGGCCAGTAGGTTTCAGCTCAACCGACCGGCCGCACTCCGTGCCCGAGACTCAATACATGCGCCGGCGACACGGGCATGCGTTCCGGTAGCCGGACCGTGAGCATCCCGTCGACCACCCGGAAGTCCACCGGGTCGTCGATCCCCAAAACCCGCACCGCGTCGACGTCGGTCGCATCGAGCCCGCGGATGCCGAACTCACGCTCGGGCAGGTCGAGCAGGATCGCGTTGACGGCACCGTCGCGCTGGGTGAACCGGACCGCAGTGCCCGCTGTGGTGGTGGCCTCGGCGATTGACCACGGCCGGGTGCGGTAGATCGCCTCGCCGTTGACCGTCATCCACGACCCCAGTCCACGCAACGGCGCCAACTGTTCGTCGGGTATCCGCCCGAATTCATCCGGCCCGATACCGATCAACAGGTTGCCGTTCTTCGACACGATGTCGGCGAAGGATCGAACTAGTTCGGTCGCTGTGACGATGTCCTGGGGCCGCTCGTTGCGGTTGGCGCCGAAGGAATGTCCGACTCCGCGGGTGGATTCCCACTTCTTTTTCTGGATCTCCGAGAACTGCGCGTATTCCGGTGTGCGGATGTCGTAGTGGTGATTGGCCGGGAAGGTCAGGGACTTGTAGCTTTCGGGAATGAAGGCCCAGAAGCGTTGGATCGCAATGCCTCCCAGCCGAGCCAGGGCGTCAGTGACCATTCCCCGATGCTGAGTGGGTTCGATCCACCGGTCATTGATGACGCCGTCAGGAACAGTGTTGTAGTACTCGGCGAACAGCGCCGGCAGGTCACCGCCGGCCGGCCAGCAGATGTCGTTCCACAGCACCGACGGTTGGTACCGGTTGATGAGCTCGCGCACATGGGCGTCGGCATAGCCGACGTAGTTGTCCGTGTGCGGCACCGCCAGAAAGCTATCGGCTGGGTTTTGCAATAGAGCGTCGTTATAGGGCCAGTCGTAGCCGCCGGAGTAGTACAGGCCCATGCGCATACCAGCATCGAGCACGGCACGGCGCAAATCGCCGACGATATCCCGGCGGGACTGATAGCGACCCTTGCGCGGATGTTCCAACTCGGTGGGCCACAGGCAGAACCCATCGTGATGCTTGGTGGTCAGCACCACGTAACCCGCGCCGGTAGCGCGGCAGATCGCCGCGATTGCGTCCATATCCGCGTCGGCGGTTCCACCGTCGAAGGTCGCGACGAAGTCGTCATAGGTGGCGTCGGGGCCGTAGGTGTCGCGCTGATGGTGCCAGGTCGGGCTGCCCTCCAGCCGACTGCTGTTGAGATACCACTCGGCATAGGGGTTGTCCCGCAACATCTCCGCGGGGCCGGCGTCTCTGAGCAACTGCTGGATATCGGGAACCTGAGGCGCCCACCCGGGCACCGAGTACAGGCCCCAATGCAGGAAGATTCCGAGTTTGGCGTCGTCATACCAGTCCGGCAGCGGATGGGTGGCGACCGAATCCCAGGTGGGCGCGTACATGTGAGCAGGCTAGACGCGGCTCGCGTCCGCTGATTGAAGTGAGGCCGATCTGAACAGCGAGGCGTACTGGCTGTAAGGCACCTGGCCGCCGGGTGTCAGGCCGCCAGACGGCAGTTCGACTGGTGCCGCCGCCTCGATGGCCTGGGCCACCTCCGAGGGAATGGGTGTCCAATAAGCAGGCATCAGCGCGGCCAGCTTCGGATTGAGCATGTAGAGCAGACAGAAATTCACAATCCAGACTGACGGGGCCATGGAAATTCCCACTGTCGAACTGGCGGTCCCTCGCTGATTGGGTACCAGCTGCGCATAACCGGCCTGATCCTGGGACTCGATGACGAAGAGGGCCTCCTTGCGGAAGGCCGAGGTGTCGAGCGCAACCACTGTCTTTTCGCACTGATTGTCCCGACACCACTGATCCAGATAACCGTCGGGGGTGAGGTTCACCATTCGCGTGGGTGACGACTCATTGGCCACGCTCTGCAGCAGGCCCTCGGTAGTGACCATGAGGCCATAGCTCGCCAGCACGCTAGCAGTCGGTTCCCCATCAACGTTGGCATAAAGTGGCCGGCCGGTGGTGTTGGTCAGTATGCGAATGCTCTCGTCGATGAGTTTGGCTTGCGCCGGTTGACCCCCGACGCCCTGGCCCGTGATCAGGAGTCTGTATTGCTCGGGGGTTAAAGCCCTGCTCTTGTCGAGGCCGAATTCTTTGGCGATCTTGTCAGCCCGCCAACTGCCCAGGGGAACATTGATCTGGCATGGATAGATCGCCTGCCTGGGGGCATAGCGCTCGTACTCGGGCCTGCCGGCAAAGGGCTGCGAGAACCCGCTGACGACCCAGGACGCCAGGCCCCGGCGCGCCGGGGTCGATTCCGCGGAGGTGGCCCGCGATGGGCGATGTGCCCGTTTGGGGCCGACGCTCTCAGGAGCCGCGTCGGCGTTGGCCGAGGTGCTCAGCGACGAGTTCTCGCCGGTATCGGCGTTAGCGACGGAGGTGCCGCCGACAAGGGCGACCCCAATCCCCAGGGTCACCGCTCCGACGCCCAGCCAGGCGTACGGCCGAATACGACGGTGGGCGGAACAGCGAGCAGTTCTGGGCATGAGCTCGATCCAATCGCGGAATCATGGGGCGGTGGCTGTCGCGCAAAAAATTTCTCCAATTGAATACCATGACCGCCACCGGGCGCATCCGTGAAGCTGCTGTGCGCGGTCTGCGTGCGATCGGAGCCATTCGGTCTGTGAACCAGAGCTAGACAAGCCGTCGAGCTGGTCTTTGATTGTGCCCCCAGTCGGACTCGAACCGACACTGTGCGGATTTTAAGTCCGCTGCCTCTGCCAATTGGGCTATGGGGGCGCGCCGAACTCGGCAGAAGAAACCGTACCTGCCCAGCGTTGGGAAACCACCTGCCAAACGTTGCCGAGATATGGAGATTCGGCCTCTGACCGCGCAACGAGTCGCCTCGGCGTGGTGTTTCGTGTTGCCTTCCCGGGGCAGCTGACGACAACTATGGTGAAAGCTGACCCACCAGCGGGTCGCTGAAGGAGATGATCTGTGATGGGTATTCCTGAGACCAAGCGCGTCGGCGGCTGCACCTGCCGCTGCAACGTCTGCAAGAACGGCACCCACTGCCGCAATATCGGTAGCGGCTGCAAGGTCAAGCTCTAAACATTCCCTGATTCACCTCGACGGAATCGACAGCGCGATCCCGTCGAGAATGTCGTGCTCGCTGACGACGAGCTCGTCGATTCCGGCTCGCTCGCCCAATGCGGCAGCCAGTTCCTCGACAACGATGGCACCGCCGCCGATGACGTCCACTCGGCCCTCGTGCATCGGACCCAGCGCGGCACGCTCTGCGCGGGTCATCCTGATCAACTGATCGCACACGGTCAGCATGTCGCCGAACCGGATCCGGGATAGGTGGATCGCCTCGGAGTCGTAGGTATCCATGCCCTGCGCCAGCGCCGCGATCGTGGTGAACGTGCCTGCCACCCCGACCCAGGTCCTGGCCTGTTCCACCGGGACAACCCGCAGTGCCTCGGCGAGTCGCTCCCGCACCACCTCACGTGCGGCAGCCACCTCGGCCGCCGTGGGTGGATCGGAATGCAGGCACCGCTCCGTCATCCGAACGCAGCCGATATCCGCCGAATAGCTGGCCTGCACGCCGTCGCTGTCACCCAGTACCACTTCGGTGGATCCGCCGCCGAGGTCCACCACGACGAATGGTGCTGCAGCAGAATCTAATTCGCCGACGGCCCCGTTGAAGGACAATTCGGCCTCTTCCGATCCGGTGATGACTTCAGCAATGGACCCCGGAACCACCGCGCCCAGGATGCTGGCCGTCGTTGCGAAGAATTCATCGCGGTTTGCCGCGTCCCGGGTGGCCGAGGTCGCCACCATCCGCAACTTGCGAACGCCGTGGTTGCGCAGCAGCACCGCGTAATCCACCAGTGCGGCCTCGGTGCGCGCCAGGGCTTCGGCGGCGAATCGTCCGGTGGCGTCGACTCCTTCGCCGAGTCGGACGATCCGCATCTCGCGATGCAGATCGCGCAGCCTCCCGTCGACCCGCTCCGCGATCAACAGCCGAATCGAATTGGTGCCGCAGTCAATCGCCGCCACGGTATCGGTCTCGGGGTTCACACCCACTCCTCTCGTACCAGGATTCCTGCCATCGCCGGCTCGTCGGCCAGCATGGCCAGTGCCTGATCGCCGAATGGGTTGACCCCGCGGCCCTTGGCCAGCGCATGTGCGATCACCACGTGCAGACACTTCACCCGGTCGGGCATACCGCCACCGGAGAAAGCCGTACTCAACGACTCGATGGCATCGCGCTCGGCTAGGTAGGACTCGTGAGCCCGGCGGTAGGCCTCGGCAAGTGCCGGATCCTCACGCAGCGCAGCGGTCATCGACCGCATCACGCCCTCGGATTCCAGTCGGCTGGCAGCTGCGGTCAGAGCCGGATGGGTCAGGTAGTACAACGTCGGGAACGGGGTGCCATCGGAGAGCCGCGGGGCCGTCTTCACCACGCCCGGCTCACCGTTCGGGCACCGGTAGGAGATCTCCAACAGACCGCGCGGCTCACGCCCAAGTTGCGCCGCCACTGCCTCGAGATCGATCGGGTCAACCACCGGGGGCGGGAGCAGGCGGCGGCGGTCCGGGCGGCGGAAGCGGCTCGGGAGCACCGGGCGGCGGCGGGGTGGCGGGCGGCCCGTGCGGCGTATCGGCGATGGTGTGCCACAGCAGGGTGTACCAGGGGTCGCCGTTGTCGACCAGGCCCGCCTGAGGACCGCCGTCAGACCCCGACACCGCCGACGCCGGAAGCTGAACCTGATACGGGATCTCGCCGGGCATGACGAACCCCAACCGCTCGCGAGCCTGGGCGGCGATGTAGACCGGGTCGGCGAGCTTGGCCTTCTGCCCCTCCAACTCAGCGATCTGTTCACGAAGCGCAGACTCACTGGCAGCCAGTTGATTCATCTCGGTCCGCTGTGCGAAGTAGGTTCGCACCGGACCGGCAATGGTCAGGGTCAGGACGCACACCATCGCCGCGAGGATGGCGGCCCGGCGCGCGGTGAACCCGAGTCGTTGTTCGCCCTGCTGCTCAATGGACGCCGCGATCACACGACGAATCGGGTCGGTGAGTCCATGACCGACCGACTCGGCCTGAGCCCGCAGACCCCGCGAACGGCTCCCCGGGGTGCCAACACGCTTCGGGCCGGAACGGCCGCGACCCGACGCACCCGGCCGGGAAGCCGGTGCGCGCCGTTTCGGATCGGGCCGTTTGCCTTCTGCCACAGTCTTTTCCGCGCTATTCCTTCGTCTACCCGGATCCGGTGAACCGCGGGAAGGCCAGATCGCCCGCGTAACGGGCGGCGTCACCGAGGGCCTCCTCGATACGAAGCAGCTGGTTGTACTTGGCGACGCGTTCGCTGCGGGCCGGGGCACCAGTCTTGATCTGGCCGCTGCCGGTGGCGACCACCAGATCGGCGATGGTCGTGTCCTCGGTCTCACCACTGCGATGACTCATCATGGTGCGGTAGCCGTTGCCGTGGGCCAGCGCGACGGCATCGAGAGTCTCGGTGAGCGTGCCGATCTGGTTCACCTTCACCAGAAGTGCGTTGGCGGCTCCACGTTCGATACCCTCTTCGATTCGTTCGGGATTGGTGACGAACAGGTCGTCGCCGACGACCTGAACCCGGTCGCCGATCGCCGTGGTCAGGTTGACCCAGCCATCCCAGTCATTCTCATCGAGCGGATCCTCGATGGACACCAGCGGATAAGAATCGAGCAGACCGCTGTAGAACTCGGTCATCTGCTCCGCAGTACGGGTCTGCTTCTCGAAGTTGTAGACGGCCCCGGTGCAGAACCCATTCGCGGCAACGTCGAGGGCAAGGGCCACGTCCACACCCGGCTTGAAGCCGGCGGACTCGATGGCCGAGCAGATCAGGTCCAGCGCGGCCTGAGTGCCGGCGACGTCGGGAGCGAAACCGCCTTCGTCACCCAAACCGGTCGAGAGACCCTGCTTTTTGAGCACCGCCTTGAGCGCGTGATACACCTCGGCACCCCACCGCAGCGCCTCCTTGAAATTCGGTGCGCCGATCGGTGACACCATGAATTCCTGGACGTCGACACCGGTGTCGGCATGCGCGCCGCCGTTGAGGATGTTGAACATCGGCACGGGCAGGATGTGCGCGTTAGGGCCACCCAGGTATCGGAAGAGAGGCAGACCTGCGCTGTCGGCGGCAGCTTTGGCCACGGCGAGTGACACACCCAGGATCGCGTTGGCGCCCAGTCGGGACTTGTCGGGCGTTCCGTCGAGGTCGAGCAGGGTCTGATCGACGAGACGTTGCTCGTCAGCCGAGAGCCCGATGACGGCCGGTGCGATCTCATCGAGAACAGCTTCGACCGCTTTGAGGACACCTTTGCCGCCGTAGCGGGAGCCGCCGTCACGTAATTCAACGGCCTCGTGCTCGCCTGTCGAGGCACCCGACGGCACTGCGGCGCGCGCGAACGTGCCATCGATAAGAGCCACCTCGACCTCGATGGTCGGATTACCGCGCGAGTCGAGGATTTCGCGAGCGGCGATCTGCTCGATGATGGGCACGGGCTTCTCCTTGCTGAGTCGTGTGGAGTTATCGACGGCTGTCGGCCATAGCCTAGTTGGTGGGAACCGGCCTTCTAGAGCGGATGACCGTTGGAATAGGCGGTGGCCCAATCCCGCACAGTGCGGGCGTAGAGCTCCGAGTGGTTGTAGGCCCGCAGCGCGTTCATCCAACCGCGGGGAGTGCCCAGGTCGGTCCCACGAAAGCACAGGTAGCCGGCAGCCGACAACGCGGCGTCGTCGAAGTTGTCGGGGTCAGCCACACCATCGTTGTTGGCGTCTACGCCATATAGGCGCCAGGTTTCCGGAATGAACTGCATCGGACCCATCGCCCGGACGTAGACGGGGCCATCACCCAGCGCGGCCTCCCGGTCGATGATCTCGAGATTTCCGTTGGTGCCGTCGAGGTGCACCCCGCGGATCGGCGGGCTGACATCGCCGTTCGGCGCGATCACCGCACCCCGGTAGGTGCCGTGTTGACTCTCGACCATGCCGATACCGGCCAGCGTCGTCCAGGCGAGGTGACACCCGGGGTTCTCCACCTCGGCGACGCGCGCCGCGTAGGCGTAGGCCTCGAGTGCGCTAATGGGTATGCCCAGCGCCGGGGCTCGTTGCTCGGCCCACCCCCGCAGCTGATCGGCGGGCCGGCCGGCGGCGTGGGTGTCGATCGCGGGAACGGGGTCACCAGCCGGCGGCGGAACCCCCTCCGGAATCGGCGTGCCGATCTGCCAGGAGCAACTCGACGCCAGCAACATCGCCGCTGCCACCACGACGACGGCGCTTGGTAGCCAGCGTGATGACGACAACTTCACTACTCCCCGATAGCACTTACGACCCCTTATATCGTCCCACGACGGGCACCGGGGCAGCCGCTACGAGGCGTCACCGCAGGTCGTTCCGTGGCGACTACCGCCAGTGCAGGCGCCACTCGTCGGCGGTGATGGCGCCGTGATCAATCGCGCCGGTATCGCGGCGGGCGGCCGCGACGGCATGCTCGGTTGCCCGAACCGCGTCCATGAACTCCAACACCGCGGTTCGCAATTCGTTCTCGGTGTCACGATCAGCACCGATCGTCACTGATGTCAGAGCATCCGGGATCAGGTCGGGCGGCAACCCGTTCACCCTTACCCGGGCAATGACCTTCTGCGCCAGAGCCAGCGCCGGTTGCGCGGTCGCAACGCCGTCGACGCACGAGCGCCCCTCGTCGCTCTGCCGTTCGAGAGCCTTGCGCTCCTCCCATTGGGCTAACTGGTCTTCGAGCGTGATCGGCTCGCCGGCCAGCACTGCGGGTACCCGGTGGACCAGTTTGCGTACCAGCGCGTCGGAGACGTCATCAATGGTGAACGGATGCTGTAGCGCCTCTTGGGCGATGCGGGCGTGAAAAAGCACCTGCAGCAGGATGTCGCCAAGCTCGTCACGCACCTCGTCGGCGTTGCCGCCGCGCACCGCATCGAACAGTTCGTAGGTTTCCTCAAGCAGGTAGCGCCGCAGCGAGTCGTGTGTCTGCTCGCTCTCCCACGGCCCCGCGGTGCGAAGCTTGTCCATGATCTCGACCGCATCGACAAGCCGCTCACCGTGCTTGGGTGCTGGGGCGGCGATCACCTTCTCCCCCGACGCAATTCGCGCCGCGACTTCCGGGTGTTCGGGGTCCGACGACAGCAGCACGGATGCTCGCGCACCCGACAAGACCGCTCGCGCCGACGGCAGTGATGCCGCCACCTCGACCGGTATCTCTTCGGTGTATTCGACGTCACCGCCCAGTAGCGCAACAGCCTCAACCGGAACCAGCGCGGGGCGGCGGGGGTCGAGCAGGATGACGGTCATCAGCGGTTCCCCCGTGTCGCCGGGGTGAACGTCGTGATATCGACATCTACTATGGCGCGACCGTCAAGTGCGAGCAGCAGATCGGCCACCATCTGCACCAGTTCGAGGTCCCGGATGCGCGGTGCGCCCATCGCGGCACCGGCCCGCGGAATCGGCACCTGCACCGTCGATGTCGTCGCCCGATAGCCGGCGGCCGGGTAGAGCCGTTTGAGCCGCACCTGCGCGGAGTCCTGCAGCATCAGCGGTGTCACCCGAAGCGTGGTGGCCGAACCGGTTCCGGTCGCGGCGACCTCGGTGACTCCGTAGTGCCGGCACAGCAGACGCAGTCGGGCCACGGCGATCAGCCGCTGGGCCGGCTCGGGTAGTGGGCCGTAGCGGTCGGTCAGTTCCTCCACCACCGAGGTGATGGCCGCCTCGTCGGCTCCGGCAAGCCGCCGGTACGCCTCAAGCCGTAACCGGTCGCTGCTGATGTAGTCCGGCGGCAGGTGCGCATCAACGGGGAGATCGATGCGAACATCTCTGGTTTCCTCGGGAGTCATCACCGTCTTACCGTCGGCGGCCGCCCGATAGGCTTCGACGGCCTCGCCCACTAGGCGAACATAGAGATCGAATCCGACTCCGGCGACGTGCCCGGATTGTTCTGCGCCAAGGACGTTCCCGGCGCCACGAATCTCCAAGTCCTTCAACGCAACCGCCATACCGGCGCCCAGTTCGTTGTTCTGGGCGATGGTGGCCAGCCGGTCATAGGCGGTCTCGGTCAGCGGCGTCTCGCGCGGATACAGGAAGTAGGCGTAACCGCGCTCCCGGCTGCGACCCACCCGGCCGCGCAACTGATGCAACTGCGAGAGTCCGAGCGCCTCGGCCCGCTCGACGATGAGGGTGTTGGCATTAGAGATATCCAGGCCGGTCTCGATGATCGTGGTGCACACCAGGATGTCGTAGTCGCGGTTCCAGAACCCCTGCACCGTCTGTTCCAGCTGCTCCTCCGGCATCTGACCGTGCGCGACGGCCACCCTGGCCTCAGGCACCAGGGCCCGCACCCGCGCGGCGGCGGCGTCGATAGAGCTGACCCGGTTGTGAACGTAGAACGCCTGACCGTCGCGCAGCAGTTCGCGGCGCAGTGCCGCGGCGACCTGCTTGTCATCGTCCGGGCCGACATAGGTCAGCACCGGGTAACGCTCCTCGGGCGGGGTGAGGATGGTCGACATCTCCCGGATGCCTGCCAGGCTCATCTCCAGGGTTCGCGGGATCGGGGTGGCGCTCATGGTCAGCACATCGACGCTCGCGCGCAGGCTCTTGATGTGTTCCTTGTGCTCGACGCCGAACCGCTGCTCCTCATCGACCACGACCAGCCCGAGATCCTTCCAGCGCACCGCGGTCTGCAGCAGTCGGTGGGTGCCGATGACGATGTCGACACTGCCGTCGGCCATGCCGTCGAGCACCGCGCGTGACTCGCGCGGATCGGTGAATCGCGACAGGCCTTTGACGGTGACCGGGAACCCGGCCATCCGCTCGGTGAAGGTCTGCAGGTGTTGATCGGCCAGTAGCGTGGTGGGAACCAGCACGGCGACCTGCTTGCCGTCCTGCACGGCTTTGAACGCGGCCCGCACGGCGATCTCGGTCTTGCCGTAGCCGACGTCACCGCAGACCACGCGGTCCATCGGAATCGGTTTCTCCATATCGGCCTTGACTTCGGTGATGGCGGTCATCTGATCGATGGTCTCGGTGAATCCGAACGCATCCTCCATCTCGGCCTGCCACGGGGTGTCCGGTGCAAATGCGTGACCTGGCGCGGCCTGTCGCTTGGCGTAGAGCGCGACCAGTTCACCGGCAATCTCGCGAACCGCTTTGCGCGCCTTGGTTTTCGTGTTGGCCCAGTCACTGCCGCCAAGCCGGCTGAGGCTGGGCGCCTCGCCGCCGACGTAGCGGGAAAGCTGATCAAGGGAATCCATCGGGACGAACAACCGATCGGCCTGTTGTCCACGCTTACCCGAGGCGTACTCCAGCACGAGGTACTCCCGACGGGCTCCACCGACAGTGCGCTCGACCATCTCCACGAACCGGCCGATCCCGTGCTGGTCGTGCACCACCAGATCGCCTGCGGTCAATGCCAGCGGGTCCACGGTGTTGCGGCGTTTGGCCGCCAGCCTTTTGCCCTCGGGCCCGGTGGCCCGGTTTCCAGTCAGGTCGGTCTCGGTGATCACCACCAACTCGGCGCCGGCAACGATGATGCCGTTGTGCAGCGGGCCCTTGAGCACGTTGACCAGTCCGGTGCGCAGCGGGGCGCCGGCCTCGAGCATCGCGGCGGGGGTATCGCGCTCACCGAGTTGCTCGACCACCCGGTGCGCGGTACCAACGCCCGGGGCGACGACGGCAGCCCGGCCGCCGGTGAGGACGTGGGCGCGGAGCATCGCGAAAATCTCATCGGCATTGCTCTGCTGACCGCGCGCCGACGGAGCGGCCCGGACGCCGAGATCCACTGCCGCGGACTCGCCGAGTTGGCTGATCGTCCACCAGCGATGGCCGCTCGCGCGGGCAAGGTCGCGTACCTCATCGATGTCACGGAAGCCGGAGCCACCGAGCGCTTCGATGTCGATCGGGGCGTCACCACCGATTGCGGCCACCGACCAGGAGGCTTCGAGGAACTCCTGCCCGGTCTTGATGAGGTCGGCGGCGCGGGTGCGGACCTTCTCCGGATCGCACACCAGCAGCGGCGTACCCGACGGCAGATGATCGACGAGCAGTCCGAGTTGCTCCGGGTGCAGCACCTGTGCCATGGCTTCCATGCCGTCGACCGGGATCCCCTCGGCGAGTTTGGCCAGCATGTCGCCGACCCGGCCGGTGATGTGATCATCGTCCGCCGGGGCATCGGCCGCCAATTTCGCTGCGCGGGAACGCACTTCAGCGGTCAGCAGCAGCTCACGACAGGCCACCGCGACCACCGCGCCGACCTCCATCTCCGGAATGGAACGTTGGTCGGCGACCGAGAACATCCGCATCTCGGTGATCTCGT
>JBAXIA010000052.1:0-18714 GCA_037138615.1 Mycobacteriaceae bacterium
ACGAACCGTCGATGGCAGTCGTGATCGCCGAACTCGGCGGCGAGCGTTTCACCACGCTCAAACAGCTGAGTGCGGCCACCGATCACACCAGTGCGCTGTACGAGGCGGTGGAGATTCTGCTCAAGGGCCCCGAGATCAGCCTGGTCGATCGCGGGCTGCCCCGCTTTCTCGATAAGGAAGAGCATCCCCGCGACAAGGCCCGGATCCGCTGGTGGCACGAAAACGCCACTCGGCTCAAGGAACTGGCCGAGTTGGGCACCTTCCCCGCCGAAGGTGGCGGTCCCTACCCCGATGTCGATGACTTCGAGGCGACGCCGCTGGAGCGATCGTTCTCCTACCACGACTCCATCCCGGTCTTCTACGGCCACTACTGGCGCGAGGGCGTTCCCGAACATCAACTGGACTGGACCGCGCACACCGCGTGTGTCGATTTCAGTGCCGTCCGTGGCGGCACCCTGGTGGCCTACCGCTGGAGCGGCGAGGAGCAGATCGAGTTGGAGCACTACGTTCCGCACGGTGCCGACATCGTCGCCCAGCAGCCGTCGGATTAGGTCAGCCGTCTCCGGACCCGTAATCATCGGCGTGGGCGCCGGCGGCGCACACAATCGCCAACGGCATCGGAATGGCGAGCATCCACACTGTCGGAGTGCGCCGATAGCGTTGCAGTGACCGGATGGATGACAGGGGGATCCGATGTCCGTGAGCACGACGTTGCGAGGGCTCTCGCGCGGCACTAAGTGGGGGTTGTTCGCAGGATTGTTCATGGTGTGGTCGGCGCTGGCCACCCATTCCTGGCTGCTGGGCCTCGCCGGTATCGGCGTGCTGGCAGCCACGGGCGGGGTGCTGTATTCGGCACGGGTGAAGACCACGGATGAACTCGAACCGTGGCCATGGACGCCCCACCTGCGCGCCCAGGCCGAGGCGATGGCCCGCCCAATCGACCCGACACCCACGCGCCTGCTTCCCCCCGACACGAAGGCGGCGGCGATCGCTGCGGTCGCCACCACCAAGGAGGCGTTGGCGCAACTCATCGCCGACAAACCCCGGGCGTGGCCGTGGGCGGCGTTCACCTCAGTGTTGGTGCAGCGCCGAAATTCCGTCCAGACCCGGCTGCGCGCCGTGGTGTCGGGCTACCAACCCCGGGGAGGGGCGCTGCCGATCTCCGGCAAGGCCTATGCCGCAGTGGCATTCGAGGCGATGAACGGGATTGTCGACCTCGTCCGGCAGTTGGAGCAGTTCATGCTCAGCCCCGCGTTCAAGGGAGCCTTCGGCGGCGGCACCGACGAGGGGGGCGCGGATTCCGATGCGATCGTCAGTGTGGCCAAACGCCTGATGGACTACCACAACGCTCTGCTGGGCCACGCCGAGACGTGCCTTCAGACCCCGGTGAACTCCGAGGCTTTCGTCTTCGTTCAGGACATGGCTGCCTTCACCCTGTGCCCGTTGGTCGGCTACCAGCAATTCATCACAACCATGTGCGTCCGGATCGGTGAGGCCCAGGACCTGCTGCCGTACACCAGCGAAGGTGACGTGATCGCGCTCGATGACGTGAACCTGGCAATCGAGCTGCCCGACGGGCTGATAGAGCGGCTCATGGCACATATCAGGCGATTCAACGAATGACGGCGTGAACCTTCGGGGAGTACGTTGAGGCCAGGACGTTGAGAACGAGGGACTAGTGGGAGGAACTGAGATGACTCAGCCGCAACCAGGCAAAGCAGGCGGGTACGACCCTAAGAAGGGCGGCAAGTTCGAGCCGGGCACGAAAGCGGCGCCGCCGCCCCCGCCCCGACCCGGGCGCAAGAAAGACTAGTTACTAACCGCGAAGGAGGCCTTTGAGTGCCTCGCGGGTATCGCGGACCTCGTCGGGCGTCGCACCGAATTCCACCGCGGCGAAGTCAGTGACCCCGATATCGGCGAGTGCGCCGACGCGGTCCTGCACCTCTGCCGCCGAGCCGATGATCGCGATATCGGCCGGGCCCGCCACACCTTCGCGGTCAAGCATCGCCCGGTAGCTGGGCAGCCCACCGTAGGCCGCGAATGTCTCCGCGGCACGAGCCGATGCGCCCGCCCGATCCTCGGTGACACATACCGGCAGTGCCGCGATGACCCGCGGCGCCGGTCGGCCAAATTCCTCAGCTGCCTTGGTGATGGTCGGGACGATGTGATTGGCCAGCGTGACCGGACCCGTGCACCAGGTCAGTGTGCCGTCGGTCATGGCTGCGGTGAGTCGCAACATCTGCTCCCCCAACGCGGCCACCACGACACTGAAACCATCCGATCCCTTAGCGCTGAGGCCCGCATGCACCGTGTACATCTCGCCCTCGAAGTTGGCAAACTCGTTGCGCGATAACGGCATCAGCACGCTGAGGTACTCGCGCAGGTGACGAATCGGCTTGTCGTAACTCAAGCCGAACATGTTCTCAATCACGATCTTGTGGCTCAGACCGATCCCGAGGGTGAACCGGCCCCCTGACGCGGCCGCCACGGTATGGGCCTGCTGGGCGATCGCGTGCGGATGGCGCGGGAACGTCGGCACCACCGCGGTACCGAGTTCGATGCGCGGCACCTGCGTGCCGACGATAGCCAGTGCGGTCAGCGCATCGTGGCCGAAGATATTGGGCACCCAGTAGGCGGCGAAGCCGTCGCGCTCGACCGTGGCGGCCTCGGCGACAATGTCATCCAGGGTGCCGTCGTTGACCGCGGTGCTGAAGATTCCGTATTCCATGGCCCCGACGCTACAACCACCGCCCAGCCGGTCGTACTAGCCCTGTGCCTCAATCGAAACCGGTTGCCACTCTTCCCAGGTTTTGAGCCGGCTTTCGTAGTCCGCCTTGGCCAGGGTCAACGGCAGTTCCCCGAAGAACACCCGCAGTGGCGGGTTAGGTGCATCGACCACCTTGAGGATCGCCGACGCCGAGGCGGTTGGGTCACCGGGTGTGGAGATGCGCTGGGCGCGCACCCGTTCGGCCGCCTCGTGCACCTCGCGATAGTCGGGCAGCGGGGCGGAGCGCGTCGAGGAGGATCCGGCCCAGTCGGTGGCGAACGAGCCCGGCTCGATCAGCGTCACGTGCACACCGAAGGGCGCAACCTCCTGGGCCAGCGACTGGGAGAACCCCTCCAGCGCCCACTTCGAGGCGTGGTACATCCCGACGTTCGGGAACGCGGTGATCCCGCCGATCGAGGACACCTGGATGATGTGTCCGCTGCGCTGAGCGCGCAGATAGGGCAGAGCCGCCTGGGTGATCCATAGCGCGCCAAAGACGTTTGTCTCAATCTGTGCGCGCGCCTCCTGCTCCGTCAGCTCCTCGACGAAACCGAAATGCCCGTAGCCGGCGTTGTTGACGACGATGTCCAGCCGCCCGAAGTGATCGTGCGCCCGTGTGACTGCCGCGAAGTCGGCCGCCCGGTCGGTGACATCGAGCGTGATCGGCAGGATCGCGGCGCCGTAGCTCTCAACCAGATCGGCCAGGGTGTCGGTATTGCGCGCGGTGGCGGCAACCTTATCGCCCCGCTCGAGTGCGGCGATCGTCCACTGGCGGCCGAAGCCCCGGGATGCGCCGGTGATGAACCAGACCTTCTCGCTCACTGGATTCCTAACTGTCGTTTGCAACTACCCCGCGACGCGTCGGCGAAGATGGGCCCGGCATTGTCGAACGTGGACAGCTCGGGATTGCCCTGCATCATCTGGCTGACGGAGGCGTCGATGCAGCGTTGCAGACGCTGCTCATCGGAGTTGCGCCACTGGTCGTACCAGATCAGACCGCCAGCAACCAGACCGACGGCCAGGTAGATCCAGACCCGAGGATTCCTCAGCAGGTTCATCGGTATCCAGTATCGGCCCGTGCAGAAGAGCGGGTCAATTCCGCCCGAGTGCGATTAGTGTCAGGCGGGTGCGGAACAGGATGGCGGTGAGCCTACGGCGACGGCGCGGCCGATTCATCGCAGTACTGCTGGCGGTCGCGCTGATCGCATCCGGGTGCGGCAGTTCCAATCCGCTGGGCGGCGGGACGGTGTCGGGGGATCTCAAGTCGGTGGTCGTCGGCTCCGCTGACTTCCCCGAGTCCAAAATCGTGGCCGAGATCTACGCCCATGCCCTCGAGGTCAACGGCTTCACCGTGGGACGGCAGTTCGGTATCGGCAGCCGGGAGACCTATATCCCGGCGCTGCGTGACCACTCCATTGACCTCGTCCCGGAGTACATCGGAAACCTGCTGCAGTACTTCGACCCCAAGAGCACCGTCACTGAACCCGATCAGGTCGAACTGGCGCTGTTTCGGGCCCTGCCCGGCGACTTGACCATCCTGACGCCGGCACCGGCCAACGACACCGACACCGTGACCGTCACCGAGGCCACCGCCGCCAAGTGGAAGTTGGTCAGTATCGCCGATCTCGCACCGCATTCCGCCGAGGTCAAGTTCGGGGCACCGTCGGAGTTCCTCAATCGCTCCGTCGGACTGGCCGGACTCAAGGCCAACTACGGCCTGAACATCTCTGCCGACAACTTCGTCGCCATCAGCGACGGAGGCGGCCCGGCCACGGTGCGCTCGCTGGTCAACGGGGCCGTCACCGCGGCGAACATCTTCAGCACCTCACCGGCGATCCCACAGAACAAGTTCGTGGTGCTCGATGACCCCAAACACAATTTCCTGCCCGGCAACGTGGTGCCGCTGGTCAGCTCGCAGAAGATGTCCGAGGCCCTCAAGTCCGTGCTCGATGCGGTCTCGGCGAAGCTGACCACGCCCGGTCTGACCCAGCTCAATGCGGCGGTGTCCGGCAATTCCGGTGTGGACCCGGATCAGGCGGCCCGAACCTGGTTGCAGGACAACGGTTTCGATACACCGATCGGCAGCCGATGATCACCTTCACCGATGTCACCAAGCGCTACCCCGATGGAACCGTGGCGGTCGATGGCCTCACCCTGGAGGTACCCGCCGGCTCACTGACAGTGTTCGTGGGGCCGTCGGGATGTGGCAAGACCACCTCAATGCGGATGATCAACCGGATGGTCGAACCGACTGCGGGAACCGTCAGCGTCGACGGTCGCGACGTCTCGACGGTCGATCCGGTCAAACTCCGACTCGGCATCGGCTACGTCATCCAAAGCGGTGGCCTGATGCCGCATCAGCGGGTGATCGACAACGTCGCATGCGTGCCGGTGCTGACCGGAGTCTCCCGGCGAACGGCCCGCCAGGCCGCCTACGGGCTGCTTGAACGTGTCGGCCTGGATCCCAAGCTGGGTCAGCGCTATCCGGCGCAACTGTCCGGCGGTCAGCAGCAGCGGGTCGGGGTGGCCCGCGCACTGGCCGCGGATCCGCCGATCCTGCTGATGGACGAGCCGTTCTCGGCAGTCGACCCGGTGGTCCGCGAGGAGTTGCAGGCCGAGATGCTGCGTCTGCAGAGTGAGTTGCACAAGACCATTGTTTTCGTCACCCACGATATCGACGAGGCCGTCACACTCGGCGACGCCGTGGCGGTATTCGGACGCGGCGGCGGTCTACAGCAGTACGACGCACCTGCCCGGCTGCTCTCCAATCCCGCGAACGAATTCGTCTCCGAGTTCATCGGAGACGACCGCGGATACCGCGGACTGCAATTCTTCGGCGCTACCGGCCTTGAGCTGCAACCCCTTTCGGCCATCGCCGAGCACGAGATCGACACCCTGGCTCTGGCTCCGGGTCAGTGGCGGCTGGTCCGTCGCGATAACGGCACACCCTTCGGTTGGATCAATGCGGACGGCGTGCAGGCCCATCGCGACGGAAATGCCCTGTACGACAGCGTGACTGCGGGCGGCTCACTGCTGCACCCCGACGGCACGCTGCGCACCGCACTGGACGCCGCACTGTCCTCGCCGTCGGGAATCGGCGTCGCCGTCGACGACACCGGAGCGGTCCTCGGCGGTGTGCTCGCCGACCAGGTGATCGATGCCCTCGATGCCCAGAGGCGGGCAGCAGCGGCCGAGACGGACTGATCGGCGTGCACTATCTGCTCACCCATCTCGGCAATGCCTGGGCGCTGACGCTGATTCACCTGCGGCTCGCGCTGATCCCGATCGCGCTGGGTCTGCTGATCGCCGTGCCCCTGGGTTCGCTGGTGTGGCGGCACACCGCCTGGCGTCGCGTCACCACATTCACAGCCAGCATCATCTTCACCATTCCGTCGCTGGCGTTGTTCGTCGTGCTTCCGCTGATCATCCCCACCCGCATCCTCGACGAGGCCAACGTCATCGTCGCGCTGACGCTCTACACCGCGGCGCTACTGGTGCGCGCGGTGCCCGAGGCCCTCGACGCCGTGCCCGGTGCGGTTCGCGATGCCGCCGAGGCCGTCGGCTACACCAGACTCGGCCAGCTGCTGAAAATCGAACTGCCGCTCTCCCTTCCGGTTCTCGTTGCGGGCCTGCGGGTGGTCGCGGTCACCAACATCTCGATGGTCGCGGTGGGTTCGGTGATCGGAATCGGCGGGCTGGGAACCTGGTTCACCGAGGGCTACCAGTCCGACAAGAGCGATCAAATCGTCGCCGGCATTATCGCGATCTTCGTGCTGGCGGTACTCATCGATATCGCGATTCTGTTGGCCGGAAGGCTGATCACACCGTGGGCGCGGGTGCGGACGACATGAACTTCCTCCAGCAGGCTCTGGCCTACATCTTCACCGCGGACAACTGGGCCGGCAGCGCCGGTCTGGGTGCGCGGATCCTCGAGCATCTGCAGTACACCGTCGTGGCGGTCGCAGTGTCGGCGTTGATCGCGATCCCGATCGGGATGATTATCGGGCACACCGGCCGCGGTGCCTTCCTGGTGGTGACCGCGGTCAATGCGCTGCGGGCACTTCCGACACTCGGCGTGCTGCTGCTCGGGGTACTGCTGTGGGGGCTTGGCCTGCTGCCGCCGACGGTCGCGCTCACCCTGCTCGGTGTACCGCCGCTCTTGGCCGGCACCTACGCCGGTATCGCCAACGTCGACCCGAAGATCGTCGATGCGGCGACATCGATGGGTATGACCAATTGGCAGGTGCTGACCCGGGTGGAGGTGCCCAACGCACTGCCGCTGATCCTCGGCGGTCTGCGCACCGCGACGCTGCAGGTCGTCGCGACCGCGACGATCGCGGCCTACGCCAGCCTCGGCGGACTCGGTCGATACCTCATAGACGGCATCAAGGTCCGCCAGTTTCACATCGCATTGGTCGGAGCACTGCTCGTAACGGTTCTTGCGCTGCTGCTCGACGGCCTGCTCGCCCTAGCCGTGCGGGCCTCGGTGCCGGGCACCGGGCGGTGGCGCCGCCGGATACCGCAGCCACTGCTCGACGATGAGGTGCTCCTCGAGGCCGCTCCGCGCGGGCGGGGTCCGGACTACCGCGACCCGTCAGTGGTGCCCGAGGGGTGGTGAGGGCGGTCCAGCGCCTGCCCTACCCCGCCGCTGAGCGGGCAGCTCGGTGCTGGGGCGAGCGGATCGAGCCAACCACTAGGCTCAGCAACATGAGAATCTTCCTCGGCGCGGGCGCCTGCGCGGTGTTGGTCGGCGCCGGGCTGTGCGCCACCGCAGCACCGGCCTCGGCATGTCCCTACGGAACCGTGCCCAGCGACTTTTCCGGTGTCTGCGTCAGTGGCACTTCGGGCGGCGGGCAAGCCGTCGCACCCGCGCCACCGCAAACGGGCGCTGTGTACGGCGGCGGCCCCAACGAACTACCCACTGTCGACGGCATCCCCTGCACCCCGCAGCACCTCGGCACCTGCATCGGGTTGTCGATGAGCCAGGGCTGAGCGGCGCGCTACTTCTCGCTTCGCCAGGTCTCGTTGTAGGTTTCGATCTCTTCGGGCTCGTCCATATCGGCTTTGATCGTCGCCCGATCCCGGCGGATGGTCTCCCGCAGGGCGGCCCAGATCAGCCCGATGATCACAATCGCGGAAAAGATGATGATGAGGGGCAAAGCATCCACTGGCAGTGGCCTCGATTCGTCCGGTCGGCGCCCATCGCGCCATGCGCACACCACGATAACGACGAGGCCGAATCAGCGCGACCGTTTTCGTGCGCTGCCCGGTTCGGACTCGACCCGTTCTTACCCCTCCGCCGCTCCCGGTTTGTTAGCCAGTTTCCAGTGCAGCCAAAACAGTGGTACCACCAGCACGTAGGCCGCCACATTGCCCACCAGGCCGACAACGCCGGAGCGGTGCTCGCTGACCCGGTTCTGCTCCTCGAGCAACTCCCTGTCCAGCTCGACCGGCTGGGCGCTGTAGGGATCGATATAGGGCGGACTGGGGTAGACCAGGCTCATGACGTTGTCGACCAGAGACAGCGTGGTGAAGATGACCACAACGATGCATACGAAACAGACCGCGTAGAGGTAGAGGGAACGCCAATCGGTCAACGATGGCTTCTGCATCGTCAAAACTTAGCAGCGCACAGGAGCCGAATGGGTCGGGATTGTCGTCCGCCCGGTGCCTACGTGATCACTGAACCCGACGACGGCGCAGGAAGATTAACCCCATGAACATGACGGAGCTCCAACTCGGGGTCGTCACCGTGTAGCCGATGTCCTGGAGGATTCCCTGCTCAACCGGGCTCAGGACCCGAATGCTGGGTCCGGTGTCACCGTAGGCGTTCATCAGCGTCGCGTTGGGACCGAAGAAGGTGTAGTCGTCCAGGTGTGAGCCCGAGCTTCCGCTTTCCCACGGATCGGGCGTGAAGATCGGCACCAGCCCACCGTAGGCGGCTACCGCGTTATCGCCGGAGAAGTACAGGCCGCCGTTCCCTCCGGTCAGGTTCGGGTTGAAAACAGCTTTGAAACGGTAGCGGTCGTTGATCACCAACGTCCCGTTCTGGTCGGAGACGACGCTGTCGAACACCGGCCACTGGTCGCCGTCGTTGTATCCGGCCTCATCGATGTAGGACAGGAAGCCGTACGCGTGCATCAACTCGTGCATCATCGTTGAGACGAAGTCGTACTGGTCGCTGGCGACGGTGTCGCTGTAGTCCCACGGGATGCCGAAGTTCACATCGATGGCGCCGTCGGCCTGCGATCCATTCGAGTCCAGCCCCTGAAGAAGCTTGTCCTGCACAACGGTGTAGGAGAAGCCGGCACCAGATCCACTGAGATCGCTACCCGTCGATGCCAGGGTGCCCGAGTCCGGTTCGTTGACCGCCGTCACATCGAAGGTCAGCGTCACCGGCTGGCTGACCACGATGTAGGACGCGAGCCTGTCCGCCGCGTACTGCAGCGCGCTGATGGCGTCGGCAGTCCAGTAGGAGGCGCCGGAGACGTAATTGAAGACGTACCTGACCCTCGAGTTGCCGACCACCCCTGCCGCGACGGGGACCGTGACGTCGACCGGTGTTGAGCCGCCATAGCCGTCGGCGACTGTGACGATGAAGGTGTCGGTACTGGCGGTCAGACCGGGATTCGGCGTGAAGGTGAACTCCCCCGTGCCGGTATCGATCACCACGCTGCCCTTGGCGGTGGTCTCCGGTGCGCTGTAGCTCACAACGTCGCCATCGGGGTCACTGCCGACCACTTGGCCGAGGACTACTCCTGTTGTCGGATCAGGCTCGCCCACGGTCACCGTCGCCGTCGGCGCAGAGTTGGACCGCCGCCAGGCCACCACAGACACCGGAACGGTCACCGTGGCGGTGTGTCCGCTCAAGCCGAGCAATCCGAAGGTCAGCAGATTCAACAAACCCGCGAGTCCGTGAAGGTGGAAGCCACCCCCCGCGTCACTCGCAGTGACGGTGAAGCTGTCGGTGGTTCCGTCATACGCGAACGACTCAGACGTGGTGTAGGTGTAGCTGCCATCCGCACCAACCGCCACCGATCCGTTCGACGGCGCGGTCGTGACGGTGAAACTCAGCGGGTCGCCTTCGGCATCGGTCGCGTCAAGCATTCCGGTGACAACACCGTTGTCGCCCTGCACGGGATCGGCTGCCCAACTCACCGATGGCGTCTGGTTGAAGAAGAAGGCCGCGAAGGGGTTGACGTTCGTGGCCGCGGCCGTCGCCCTGGCGGTCGACGCAGTCGAAACAGCCGAAGCGTTCGCGCCAATCGTCCTGGCGGCCTGGCGACGGGCGATTGGCCGGGCCGAGTCCACACCTGACGCGACTCGCGTCGCGGCCGCGGAACTCGTCACAGGCACGGAGACGGAACCGCCGGCCTGCTGACTGCGCGTGCGTGCGGCCGCCGGTGCCGGTTTCTGGCTGCGTGAACTCGCGGGTGCGCGGTGACCGGCAGGACCGGCAGATGTCACCGGCGACGAGTCGGTCGAATCAGCCCATGCGGCTCCGGCACACCCCATGGTGACCGCCGCCCCGATCCCCATGGCGACGGCCAAGCCCCCGACCCGGCCCACCGCCGCTGATGCCCGCATTGCCATTCCCTCTCGTGGACACAGCAAACGAGTTACTGCTGCCAACTTTCCCTTGCGGTTCACTATTCCACAGCAAAGGGTGGATCGGTTGAGCCGATTCTTATCGTGTCATGACACCCGCCCGGCGCACCGGGCTGCCCAGGAGCGGAGGTTAGGCGGGAGGCGCGGCCGCCGGACTCACCGGCGCGGGCCTGTTGGAGGCGGCAAAGCTCCCGTTGGGCCCGACGACGAAACCGACTTGGTCGCGGGTGTTCAGGCACGCCACCACGCCGGAATCGTCCACCCCGCAGGCGACCTGGCGATAGCTGAGCCGTGTGTTGGGCGGCAAAGGCAGGACCGCCCCGGCCTTGGCGTACTGCGGAGTCTCGGTGGTGGCGAACACCGGCATACCGTTGGGTCCCGCGCTGACCAGGTTGGCGCCGCCCGGGGCGGCGGGCAGCGGCCCACTGCAGCCGTACTCGCCGTTAATGGTGTCCAGGACGCACACGACGCCGGCCGGCCCGGCGAAGGCGAACCACCGGCCGCCGTTGACGGTGTAGTTCGCCGGATTGACCGGCGGGTAGCTGAAGGGATTGGGAATCGACGGCGGTACGGGGTCTGCCGCCGCCGGGGACGCCCCACCCAGCGCGACGGCCACCCACGTGGTGGTCAGCAGGATCCTGCGCAGCATCACCACACCTTACGTCGGGTGGCCTCGGCGCTCCCGGCGCGTCGGGGGCCCACCGACTGCATACACTCCGAACCCGTGCGCATCGCTGTCTCCGGTTCCCACTCACTCGGCAAGTCGACCGTGGTCAATGACTGGGTGGCGGCCCGCGACGGGTATGTCCGCGAGGAGGAGCCCTACCGGGCGCTCGGGCTCTTCGGGCCCTACGAGATCCTCTTCCGGGACTCCTCCACCCGCCTGCACAACGGCATCCAGCTCTACTACAACATCAGTCGCGTCCATCGTTACGCCACTTCCGAGACCGACGTGATCTTCGACCGCGCCCCGGTGGACTATCTCGCCTACTCGCAATTCACCGCCGACTGTCACACCACCGATATCGACGACGAGTTCGTGGCGTCGATGGTGCCCGCGGTGCGTGAATCCCTCGACCATCTCGACATCCTGGCGTTCGTGCCCGGATCGCAGCGTTGGCCGGTGGAGATGGAAGCCGACGGCATCCGCCCGGTCGATCTCGTCTACCGCGACAGTGTGGACGCCATCTTCAAGCAGATCTACCGCGACGGCCGATTCGACGTCATGCCGGCCACCGGCGCGCCACTGCTCGTCGAACTCGAGGGCCCCCGCGAGCAGCGCCTCGAGCAGTTGCAGGCGGCGATCACCGAACGACGGAATAGCGGATGAAGGATGCACACATCAGCCGCCGACGGCTGCTGCAGCTGGCCGGTGCGGCCGGGGTGGCGAGCGTCGTTGGCACCGGCGCAGTCGCCCGCGCAACTCCCCCGCCAGCGTCGGCCGCCCTGCTGTGCCGTGATTCCTGGGGTGCGCGTCCGGCGCTTCCGGGTGGACGGCCGCACACGATCACGCGGATGACGATTCATCACACCGCCGTCGTCCTCGGCGACAACAGCAACAGCCCTGCGCGGCTTCGTCAGCATCAGCGCTACCACCAGATCGACAAGGGGTGGGTGGACATCGCCTATCACGTCGGCGTCGACCGCGACGGCAACATCTTCGAGCTGCGCCGGACCGCGATCGCCGGCGATACCGCCACCGACTACGACACCACCGGCCACTTCCTGGTGGTCTGCGAAGGCAACTTCGACGTGGAACCGATCACCGAGGCACAACTCAACGGCGCCGCACTCGCCTTCGCCTGGGCCACCCAGGAATTCGGCATCACGTCCAGCACGTTGGCCAGCCACCGACAGGTCGCAGCGGCGACGTCGTGCCCCGGCGCCAATCTGCAGAGTCACGTCGCCTCGGGTGACTTGAGAGGTCGCATCGACGAGCTGGTGACCGCGGGCCCGGTATCACTCCAACCGGTGTGCGGGCCGCAGGCGGCCGCGGTGGTGGCTGCGATCGAGGCGGGCGGTTAGGTCACGCCGGGGCGTGAGGGTTACACCTCGGGACCCTGGGCGCGAAGGTCGTCGACCTCGGTCATCGCTGCACGGAGTTTGGTCAGCCACTCTTCGGCGTGCTGGCCCACCAGTCGTACCGACCAGGCCAGCGCGTCGGAGCGCGACCGCGCCACGCCGCTCTCGACGAGGGTGTCGAGTACCTGACGCTCGGGCTGTTTGAGGCGGGTCATCACCGGAACGGCGATGTGAGTGAACAGGATCCGCTGCGGACCGTCGGCGCCGTCGACCTCGACGCCCCAGGAGACTTTGCGACCGAACTTCTCCTGCGCCTCCTCGGCGATGCGCATCCGCTCCGCGCGGGTCTCATCCCGGAACCGGGCCACTCGGCCGGCCGTGCGGGACTCGCCTGATTTCTTCTCGCCCTTCTTCTCCGTCTTCTCGACGGGGAGTCGGCCGATGACGGTGATCTCCTCGCGGTCGACGACCACGGTCGGGTCGTCGTCGAACCAGCCGTCGGGGAGTCGGCCGGCGAACCAGCCGTCGGCGTCGGTGGCGTCGGGATGTCCAGATTGCTGCCAATGATGCTTCATAAATTACATGATTACATCGTTGCACAACGCTCGCCAGTGCTTTCGCTCAGCGCGAACCCCCGGTTCTGACGTGCTGGCGGAGCTGAACCCCTCCAGCTGATCCATTCTTTGAGGAACCCTTTTGTATCCGTTGGTATTCGTGCGTAATACACAGTGGCATCGACGCCATCCGCGAGGTTTGGGCCTCCGAACCGCTGTTCTATCCCGCCAAACCACCCGCCCATCGGCTCATGGTCGCTGAGATCGCCGGCGGCGCCGGCTCACCGCCACCGTGCCCGTGCGGTTTCCGGCAGAACTCCTCGAGCAGGTTCGCGCGGCCGCCGCGGCCGAGGATCGTTCAGTCTCATCCTGGATCCGCCGTGCCGTCGAAAGCGAATTACCTCACCCCGCCTGAGCGCAGCGCATTGCTTACGGCTCGCTAGTTGGCCTTCATGATGCGCTCCGACACCGCGAGCATCATCTTTCTCGGCGTGTAGCGATAGGCACTCGCCAGCACCGTATTCTTCAGCCCCGACACAACCGTCGGCGTCGACTTGTCAATGGTGGCCATCGCCGTGTCGACGACCTGTTGCGAGGTCTGCCGGCCGCTGGTGAGGAACTCCTCGCCGGTGCGCGCGAAGAATTCCGTCTCCGTGGCACCCGGGCACAGCGCGAACACCCGAACTCCGGTCGACTTCGTCTCCTGCCACAGTGCCTCGGTGAAGGACAGCACGAATGCCTTGGTGGCGCCGTAGACGGCCATACTCGGCGTGGGCTGAAAGGCCGCCGTCGAGGCGACGTTAATGACCAGTCCACGCCCGGCCTTCGTCATCGCGGGCATGAACAACCCGCTGAGTTCGACCAGCGTCACGCAATTCAACTGGATCTGTGCGGAGTTCTCCGCGACGCCCTGGGTGACGAAATCGCCGTGCAGGCCGACGCCGGCGTTGTTGATGAGAATGTCGATTGTGCGGCCGAGGGTGCCGACCTTGGCTGCCAGTTCGGCCGCCGAACCGGGCACCGACAGATCAGCGGTGATGATGTCGATGGTCAGGCCGGGGTTGGCTTCCAACAGCCGGGTGCGCAACTGCGCCAGCTTGTCTTCGCGGCGGGCGACCAGCACCAGGTTGACCTTGCGCTTGGCGAACGCGACGGCGAAATCCTCGCCGATCCCGCCACTGGATCCGGTGATCAGCGCGGTCTGGTTCTCGAGGTTCATGGCCACAATGGTAGGCCCTATGGCCCAGGTCGCGGTGCCGCGGTTGGGTGGCCCCCTATTGGATCCACGACTGCCCGACGCCGTGGCGACAGCGCCGGGAGTCGCGCCGACTGTCAGGTGACGTCGACCTTGCCAGAAGATGAATTGCTCAACCCGGCAGCCCCTTTAGGAACCCGCCGCGCCGGAGCGCAACCATAATCAGCACCATCGACAACAGGGAGGTCTGTGCGCGTGAGGCGTGTCATCAAATCGGGAATTGCGCTGGTGTCGTTGGTTGCACTTGTGGCCGCGCAGGGGTGTAGCAGTACGCCGAAGCCGTCGAGCGAACCTCAGAGCGCAGCGGCCCTGCCGACACTGGCGTCGCAGGCCCAGAACCCGGGACCGCGGATCACCCTGGGCCCGGCAGAGCGCGCCGCCGCTGATGCCACCAAGCACATCGTCGTGGTGTTCATGCAGAACAACAGTTTCGACAAGCTCTTCGGCACGTGGGATCAGGTCAACGGCGACCCGGTCGACAACATCGCCAAGGCCAGCCCGCAGAACACCATTCAGGTTGGCCAGGACGGCAAACCGCTGGGCTGCCTGCTGCTCAACGACGTCAACCTCCAGCCGGGCGGTCTTGCGGGCGGACCTGCGTGCACCGACACCGTCGCGGGAAAGTCCTACCAGTCGGTGTTCCCGAACGCACCGTTCGCGCTCAACGGCGTCCTGCCGCCCGGCGCGGTCAGTTGCCCGCCGCCGGGCACCGACACCTCACTGGCCCGCTTCGCCCAGGTGCCCGCCGACGACGGCGTCGCAGTCAACTCCCCCGGCGCGCAGCCCGGCGGCTGCACCCGCGATCTGGTGCACCGCTTCTACCAGGAGCAGTACCAGCTCAACGACGGTGCGATGAACCGCTACGCCGTCGGCAGTGACGCCGCGGGCCTGGTGATGGGCTACTACGACACCCGCAAGCTGAACACCTACCAGTACCTGACCGGCCCGGGCGCACCGAAGTTCGCCGTCGCCGACAAGTTTTTCGCCGGCGCCTTCGGCGGATCCTTCGCCAACGGCCAATGGCTGATCAGCTCCACCCTGCCGCAGTGGCCCGGCGCCCCGGATGCGACGCGGTCGGTGCTCGACGAGAACGGGATGCCCAAGAGCCACGAGCAGGACAGCGCCAAGGTCCCGTTCGGTCAGTACAACTACTACACCTCGCCCACTCCCGAGGGCCTCAAAGACGGCCAGGTGACGCAGGCCTGCGGCACACCGCGCACCGATCCGGAATCACTGTGCGGTGATTGGGTGATCAACACCAGCTTCTCGGTGCAGTGGCCGTATCCCCCGGGAGCGATCAAGGATCGCTTGGTCCCGCTGCTGACGTACCCCACCATCGGTGACCGGCTCAACGATGCCGGCGTGGACTGGGCGTGGTACTCCGGCGGCTGGTCCAATGCCAACGGCCTGCGCGACCAACCGGGCTGGACCAACGGCACCGCCGGTATGCCGCGGGACTACACCGATAAGGACGGCAAGCCGGCCAGCAACCCGCAGGGCTGCTCGGACCCGACCGCCGACCCGTCCACCACCTGGCCGCTGTGCCCGGATATGGACTTCCAGTACCACCACCAGTCGTTCAACTACTTCTACAACTGGTCGCAGGAGACGGACAAGACCAAGGAGAACCGGGCGCGCAATCTGCAGGACCTCGCCGCGTGGTACCCGCAACTCAAGGGTGACAGCTGCGGACTCAAGCCGGTGTCGTTCGTTCAGGAGATCGGGCCGCGCAACCAGCATCCCGGCTACGGCAGCACCTACGTCGGTGACGAGGCGATCGCGGACATGCTCAAGTCGATCTACGACGGCCCCTGTGCCAGTGACACTCTCACGGTCGTGACCTACGACGAGTTCGGCGGCGCATGGGACCACGTCCCGCCGCCCGGGCAGGGTTCGACGACCAAGGGCGCCCATGACGAGTTCGGCCCGGGATCCCGCTTACCGACTGTCTTCCTCTCCAACTCGCTGCCGCGCAGCGGAGTGGACTCCACGACCTATGACCTCTCGTCGGTGATCGGGACGATCACCTCGAAGTTCAACCTGGACCCGATCAACCGGCGCGACTCCGAGCAGGCGACGATCTGGTCGGCGTGGAGCGGACTGAAGAGGTAGGGCTGCCACACCAGGTGGGGTGAATACTCAAGCTGAGGTGGTGCGAGATGGAAGAGGCACGATGACTCGGCTTGACGATATTGGGCAGGCCGACGGCTGGCGGTGCTGGCTCTGCGATGAGGCCGTTGACCCGGACATGTCGGTCAACGACGATCGCGGCCCGAGCATTGACAGCATGACCACTGCGCGCAAAGCCAAAGGCAAGGGAACCGAATCGATCTTCGGCAGCGAGCGGCTCGCGCACCGTGGATGCAACACCAAAAAGGGCGCCGTTGCTCCAGTCGTCGAGTGGCCCAAGGAGCTGTTTGTCTCAGACCCCGCCTCGATCGTGACCAGCGCCGAGCGATTGGCACGCAAGCGTGGCAGCGAAGCCATGGGTCGATGCCCGACCGAAGCCGATGCAGACGCGGCGGCCGAGTGGTTGGTGGATCGCTTGAGTCGGCTGGCTCCCAGCCTTGACGTCGAATCGCGGATTCAAGAAGGTGGCGGGCAGTATCTGGTCGTGCTGACCTCGTAGAAGCCGCCGACGGGTTCCAGTGGGCTATCCTCGGCACATGCGATTGCACATCACCGTCGACGACGAGCTCATTGCCGAGCTCGATCAGCGGGCGGGCAGCCGGCGCCGCAGCGCGTTCATCGCGGAGTTGATTCGCCGCGGCCTCGACGACGAGCGGCGGTGGGACGATGTCGAGGCAGCGCTCGGGACCATCCCCGACCAGGGCCACGAGTGGGATGACGATCCCGGTGAATGGGTCCGCCGGCAGCGGGCCGACCAGCGTCGCACCGGCTGATATGGCGAGGGTCCTGCTCGACTCGACCGTACTCATCGACGCCCTCCGCGGCCGTCCGGCGGGCGAGCGACTACGTACTCTGCGCCGCCAGGGTGACGAACCGTGGACCTGTGCGATCTCGATCGAGGAGATCTGGCGCGGACTGCTTCCCGGCGAAGAAGCATTCGCACAACGGCTCGTGCGCGGTTTGCGATGTGCACCACTGGGCCCGTCCGAAGGAAGTCGCGCCGGACAGTGGCGTCGGGAGTTCGCCGGCCAGGGGATCACCCTTCACCAAGCCGACTGTCTGATCGCCGCAGCCGCCACGGGCATTGACGCGCGCCTGGCGACGGGCAACCCCGACGACTTCCCCATGCGCGGCATCACGGTCGAGCACTGGCCCGTCGGGCGTTGAGGGGCCCGACAGGTTGATCGATGCCGCTTGGCCTGGGCAGCGGGTTAGGGCAGGACAGTGACGGCGCACCTCAGTCCCGGTGCGCCGCTCAATCGGGCGTCCGCGGTGACTAGTGCACAGTCGAGCTGCTCCGCGAGTGCGACGTACATCGCGTCGTACGCCGAAATCGTCTGCCGCAGTTCCCATATCCGCTCCAGCAGCGGGCCCGCGGCATAGCGGATCACCCCGATGCGGCTCCACGTGTTCACGCAGCGCGCGCCGTCGTCAGCGGTGAGCGTCCCGGCGCCGACCAATCGGCGCAATGCACTCAAGACCTCGGCATCGACGAGATGCGGCGCGTGCAATGACTCTGCCGCGACGAGTAGCCGCGCCTGTCCGTCATTGAGCAATGCCTGGACGGCTGCGGACGCGTCGAGGACGATCATGTCCGATCGGCGTGTACCGACTGCACGATCGACGCCGCGGGCACGTGCAGATCCGGCAGTGTCGCGACCAACGCGGCATTGTCGACGCGACGGGTTGCGGCCTCGAGTTCACGGACAGCAACGGCGGTCACCGACATTTTCGAGTCACGCGCCAGTTTCTCGAGGCGGTCCACCACCTCATCCGGGACGTTGCGGAGATAGAGGGTTCGCATGTGGACATGATACTCCGAAGCTTGCATAGTGCTAGCGAAAAGCTAGCGCTATCGCAGTCGATTGGACCCATCTGGCCGACCGGGCCTGGTCGCCGCATTGTTCTGATCGTTCACTTGCACTCTGCAAGCCAGTGAGTTAACTTGCGAAATACAAGTTGTGGCGGCGCGAGGGATGAGGATCACGACATGACCGATCGGGTACTGCTCACGGGGATCACCGGATACATCGGCGAGCACTGTGCGGCCGAATTGCTCCGCGCGGGCTACGAGGTGGTGGGGGTGGTTCGCTCCCCTGCCAAGGCCGACTCGACCAGGTTCGCCCTCGCAAAAGTTGCTCCCGTCGACCGGCTCAGGTTTGTGCGGGCGGATCTCCTCGCCGATGACGGGTGGGACAAGGCGATGGCCGGCGCCACGTACGTCATGCACGTCGCCTCGCCGTTCGTATTGGCCGAGCCCAAAGATGAGAACGAGCTGATCGCCCCCGCGGTGGAGGGAACCCGGCGGGTGGTGGCCGCCGCACAGCGCGCCGGTGTCCGGCGCCTCGTGCTCACCTCATCGACGTTTTCGGTCATCG
>JBAXIA010000053.1:0-18705 GCA_037138615.1 Mycobacteriaceae bacterium
GTTCCGATGTCATCGATGGTGAGGTCGTGCGCGCCAAGGAATCCGGTGACGTCATCACGCAGGTAACGGCTGACTACCTCAGGGACGTCGGCCGAGAGAACCAGTTGCAGGCCGTTCGACCCGATATCCCAGCCCATAGTGCGCAACGAATCGGGATACAGGTGACTGCGTGAGTCGATGATGTCAGGTCCGACCGCGCCGATCTCGCGAGCACGGCGTTCACCGACCGCGACCACCGCGCCAGCACCGTCACCGAACAGAGCACTGCCGACCCAGCCCGCGATCTCGGACTTCAGCGCGGGGAAGGTGAGCGAGCACAACTCCACCGACAGCAGCACGGCGACATCGTCAGGTGCTCCGCGCAGATAGTCATGCAGCCGGGCAACCCCGGCCGCACCGGCCACGCAACCGAGTCCGAACATCGGCACCCGGCGCACATCGGGCCGCATACCGAGACGGGTGGCCACCCGGGCCTCCAGCGAGGGCACCATGATGCCGGTCACCGTCGTCGAGATGATCAGGTCAACATCGCTGGGCCGTAGACCGGCCTCATCGAGAGCCGCCGACACAGCCACGCATCCGAGTTCCACCGCATGCTCGATAAACAGGTCATTGGCTTTGCCGAAGTCCTTCAGGCCGGGGTAGGACTCGATCGGCAGCACGAGGTGGCGATGGGCGACCTTGGCGGAGTGGTGCAAGCTGCGCATGATTTTTTCGTGTTCGACGAATTCCGGGTCGGCCACGAACGCCTCGGTGATCTCATCCTGGCTGTAGCGGTTCGGGGGCAGCGCGCCCTGCACCCCCGCAATCACGCTGATCGGACGGATCGCACTGGACGTGGGTTTGCTGAACATACCTCCAGTATGCCCGTGTTTGAAGGGACCGACCCTTACGGATGACTGACACCGCAGCCACGCGCCGGGCATTCACCTCGGTAGTCGTGGCCAGGGTAACCAGTATCGAACGCTTTGAGCGTAATCATCAAAGGTCCGGCCATAGATCCGCCGGTAACGAGCCTCTTTGAACAGTGGTGCGATCAGGCAGTAGGCCGTAAACGTGATTGCTACCACAAGTTGGTCGGGTGTCCACGTGGGGACGGTCCACAGGGTCAACGCGAAGGAAACGTAGATCGGTTGGCGGGTCAGCCGGAAGAGACCCGTCACCGGCATCGGCGGATAGACCGGTTTGCGGCCGCGAAACAGTGCGGTCCATCCAAGACTGCCGGTTTGCAGTGACAGCCCGGCGTCGGCCATGGACTTGCCCAGCAACGCCCAGGAAGTCGCGTAGAGCGCGACCATGATCACGAGTGCCGGACCCCTGGCCTGCCACCAGATCGTTGACGATGGCGTCCAGAACGCGAAAAGTACGAAGACCTGCAGTGCGGCGATTGTGGTGTAACTCGTCGTCGAGAGGGTGTTTCCGGCACCCATTGGTGCCAACCTTCCGAGCAGGGCCCTGCCCCGGTTAGTCAGCAGCAGGGAGTGCACGAGAGGGAACTGGATCAGCAGTGCGGCATTGGCAACCCAGGTCCACGGCGCCGGCACGGTGCCCAGGGATCGACTCATGCCGAAGAACATCGCCACCATCATGGTCAGCACACCCAGCGCGAAGGACACATGGCAGACAGCGCCGTAGCACAGCGCCAGAGTCATTCGCCCACGCCTTCGACGGACATCGTCACGCGGCGACAGCGTTTCCACCGAGGCTCCCCTTTCGATAACGGCGCACGGCCGGTACCTCACGTAGCGTATCCAACATGAAACTGCGAGGGCGCTTGTCGATGTTTCGATGGTCCGTTTTGCGCGCGGGTATGGGTATCCGCAACTTCACCAAAACGGGCCAGTTGGGCGACGGCCGGGAGACTGCCGTTGCAGAATTCGTGGTTGCTCACGCCCGCCAGGGCGATATCAACGATGTGCTCGCAAAAATGGATCAGTACTCCTACGACAAATCATTTCTGGTCAGCGTCGGCGATGAGAAGGGGAAGTTGCTCGATGCCGCAGTCCGGCGAGCGAATCCCCGACTGGCTCTGGAGTTGGGCACCTACTGCGGATACGGCGCATTGCGGATCGCGGCTGCCGCACCCTCGGCACGGATACTGTCAGTTGAGCTATCCCCCGCCAATGCCGATGTTGCACAACGTATCTGGAGTCATGCAGGTGTTGCCGACCGAATCACCTGCGTAGTCGGAACCATCGGCGATGACGGTGTCACCCTGGACAGGTTGCAGGCTGACTACGGGTGCACCTCCGCCGGCGTCGACTTCCTCTTCATCGATCACGATAAGAACGCATACCTGACCGATCTACTAGCCATCATCAAGCGTGGCTGGTTGAAACCTGGAGCAGTGATCTTGGCAGATAACGTCGGTTTCCCCGGTGCTCCGGAGTACCGCGCCTACATGCGTGAGCACCAGGACAATAACTTCCACACCGTTGAGCATCAGACCCATGTCGAGTACCTGCCACTGATCCCGGATCTGGTCCTCGAATCGGACTACCTCGGCTAGGAGTCCTTGGAAACGAGCCGGTTGCGTCGTCGAGTGGCCCTATCCATCCGGTGCCGCCCGCCGCTGCCGCCGTCCTCGCTGATGCCCAGCAGGCCGTGCAACCTCACCAAAGGTTGCGGGGCCCACCAGTTCCACTTACCCATGACGTGCATGAACGCGGGTAGCAGAACAACCCGAACCAGGGTGGCGTCGACCAGCACCGCCAGGGTCAGGCCCAGTCCAAACAATCGCATCACCGCCACCTGTGCTGCGATCAGCGCGGCGAATGAGATCGCCATGATCAGGGCTGCAGCCGTAATGACACGGCCGGTGCGGGCCAGGCCCAATGCCACGCTTTCGTCGCTATCGGCTGATGTTTTCGGGGATTCGAGCCAGAACTCCCGAATGCGCGAGACCAGGAATACCTCGTAATCCATCGACAGTCCGAAAGCGACGCAGAACAACAGCACCGGCATATTGGCCACCAGCGTGCCGGTGGTCGTGGTACCCAGGCCACCGAGGTTACCGTCCTGAAAGATCCACACCGTCGCACCGAATGCCGCCGATAGCGAGAGAATATTGAGCATCAACGCCTTGATCGGGACCACCACGCTGCCGGTTAACAGGAACAGCAGCACCAGCATGATCGCAGCGATCAGAGCCAGTACCAACGGCAACCGGGATGTGATGGCGTCGACGCTGTCGCGGTTGACCTGAGCCAGCCCACCAAATTCGGCTGCTCGGCCGCCCGGGGTGGGCACCGCATGCATTCGGCTGAGTTGGGTTTCGGAGGCTTCCGAGAACAGCGGCAGCGAGCTGCCGACCGTCAGCAGCGTGCTACCGGAGGCCTCCCCGGTGGCGGCCAGCGGCGGACCGGTTAGCGTGCCGGCCACGTAGGTGCCACTCGGTGCCGATACCGAGTTCACGTCAGGAACGCGGGACAGGTCAGCGGCGTAACGGTCGACCTCGGCGCGGTCCAGGCCGGCGGAATCCGGGATCACGATCGGCACTTCGGAATCTGAATCAATCGCGAAATCTGATCGCAGCAGATCACCGACCTGATGCGCGGACGCTGATTTCGGCAACACCCGATCGTCAGGGAACCCGGGCCGCACTCCCAAGAACGGAGCGCCGAGTACACCCAACAACACCACGACGGCCAAACCGATTGGTATCGCGTGACGCATGACGAATTTTGTCGAGCGATACCAGAACTGTTGCTCGACCGGCAGCGGTGCGGGCACCGGCCGGAGCCTTATCCGGCGCAACGCACGCCGTACATCCAGACTGTCCAGCCGGTCCCCGAGCGCCATGATGGCTGCGGGCGTGATGACGATTGCTGACAGTGCGGCAAATGCGACCGTCGCCACGCCCGCATAGCCGAACGAGCGCAGAAAGTTCATCGGGAAGATCACCATCACCGCCATCGACAGCGCGACGATGACCGCCGAGAACAAGACTGTTCGGCCCGCCGTGACCATGGTGGTGACAACCGCGCTGTCCCGATCAGCACCGGCGGCTAACTCGTCCCGATACCGACTGATCATCAGCAGCGTGTAGTCGATGGCCAACGCCAAACCCATCGCCGTGGTCAGGTTGAGCGCGAAAATCGATACGCCGGCGAAGAAGGTGATGGTCCGTAAAACAGCCAACGATCCCAGGATCGCCATCACACCGACACCGATTGGCAGAGCCGCAGCGAACACTCCGCCGAACACCCAAATCAACACCAGGAAGCTCAGCGGAACAACGATCGCCTCCAGTAGCAGCAGGTCCTGCTTCGACAGCTCGGTGACTTGGAGATTCACCATTGCAGCACCGCCCGCGCGCACCACGATGCCATCGCGTTCTCCGACTATCGCGTCGGTGAGTTCCCTGGTGTAGGTCTGCTGCTTGCTCTCAGGGCCGACGATGCCCGTCACGATAAGTCCGGACCGCTTGTCGGTGGAGACCAGAGCTGACGCGGCCGGAGGGGGCGCAGTCCATGCCGAGGTGATCGATGCGACATAACCGGACCGGGTGAGTCGGTCGATGGCGTCATCGGCCACCGCACGCGCGGTGGGGCTGTCGAAGCGGTCAGGCGCGGTGATGACAATGACGAGTGGAACATCGCCCTGACCGAACTTCCCGGAGAGCATTTCGGCCGCCCGGGACGATTCGGCATTCGGATCCTGAAATCCGCTGGGTGAGAGTTTTTGAGCCACCGGGATTCCGAAGGCACCGATGCCCACCATCAGCAGCACCGCGACAACGATGACCCGCCGCGGCACCGCGATGGCCATCCTGGCGATACCGCGAAGCATGTCACCAGTCTGGCACGGGCGTCTCAGGCGATGACTGCTCGCAGGCTTGCTCAGCCGCCCTTTGCACGCTCCCTCAAGCAGGGGTGACTTGCGGCGGTGCCAGAAACAGGTAGCTTTCACGGCGTTTGCCGCGACCGCCGGAGGTCTATGGGTGTCAGAACCGATGAATGTCACACCAGAGTTGTTGATCGCGGCTGGAGCCCAGGCCGAGGCGCAATCCCAGAACCTCTTCGACAGCAATCACCGCATCGATGCGATCGTCGACGCCGCACTTTTCGGTTGGGTGGGTCGGTCCGCGGATGCGATGTCCGCCAGGGCTGACACGTGGTCGGCAGCAACGACGGTCCTGTGCACCGGCGTCTCCGATCATGGCGAGGCTCTGAGACTCAGCGGTATGACCTTCGCCGAGATTGAGCGACACCACGCCCAAGCAGCCGCTCAGGTGCCCCACTCCGGTGATTCGCGGTGACCCTGGGTCCAGCCGATATCGACCGTTGGGACCCCGAGCAAGTGAGGGCGGTGTCGGAGGCCGCCACCGCCCGCGCGGAGTCAGCCGAATCGGTGTCCGCGGCACTTAGGCGATTACCGGCGATGTCATGGTGGAGCGGATTTGCCGCCAACGCCGCCTATGAGGCCGTCGCCATGACGCGACTGGCCCTGGATGCCCACGCCGAAGAGGCCCGCGTCGTAGCTCGTGCCGCCGCGGAGGCTGCAGAGGATATCGATCGACTGAAGTTGCGATTACGCAGCCTCGATGAGGACGCCCACGCCGCCATGCTGATGATCGACCGCGTCACCGGCACCGTGCTTCCCGAGACCGGATACCGCGGCTCTCCCGAGCAGTTCAGCGCCGAAGCCGATCCGATCCAGGCCCGACTCGACGCGATAATCACCGAAGCCAACGCCGTCGACGCCGAACTTGCCCAGGCAATCTCGGCCGCCGGAAACCGGTTCCCGATACCGCGGGCTCCGTCAGTGCCGACCGGCCCCGAGTACCGCAAGGCTTGGTGGGACGCACTGAGCCGGGATGCCAAGGACGTACTGCTGGGGGACAATCCAGATGAACTGGGTAACTGCGACGGGTTACCGGTAGCAGACCGCAGTATCGCTAACATCGCCGTATTGACCAACGACCTCGACCGGATCGATCGCGTCGCATTCGACTGCAACGTGCCGGTCGATGAAATCCTCTCAGAGCCAGCGCGATTCGGCCTGACCGTGACAGATGTCATGCGCTACATCACTGCGATCGGGGTTCAACGCGGACTCGACTACAACCGGTCGCGGACCGGCGCAGAGGTCTTTCTGTTGCTCTACCGGCCCCTGGCATTCGGCGGACAGGGACGGGCCGCGATCGCCATTGGCGACCCGGATAACGCCGACCACACCGCGGTACTGGTTCCGGGAACCGGTAATAGCGTCGCCAACGGCTGGCTCGCCGACAATGACGACGCCACCAACCTCTACACCGAAACCCTGGCCGCAACTGGCCAGGGTCGAGGTGCCTGCGTGCTGGCGTGGATGGGCTACGACACACCCGATGCCATCGTCGATCCACGGGTAGCCCAGACCGCGCTCGCCCGCCGAGGCGGCGCTGCGCTGGCAGCAGACGTCAATGCCCTCAAAGTGACTCATCGCGGCCCGTCGCATGTGACGGTAATCGGACATTCCTACGGCTCCACAACCGTCGCGGATGCCGCCGCTGGGTATGGATTGGACGCCGACGATGTGGTTCTCGTCGGGTCGCCCGGAACCGACCTGGCCCGGACGGCATCGGATTTTCATCTGCCCGAAGCCGGTCACGTCTATGTCGGCGCTGCGTCGACCGATCCCATTACCAATCTGGCGGGGATACCAATTGCAGCGCCCGACACCGGGCTTGCGCCCGAGCCGATCGGGTTGGGCGCCGATCCCGCCGCCGACGGCTTCGGGTCGACCAGGTTCAAGGCCGAGGTCGAGGGGTGGACCCTGGGATCCTGGACCGACCACGAGCGCTACTTCGATAGCGGCTCGGAATCCCTCTACGGCATTGCCGATATCACGTCCGGTCACGGAACCGCCTTGCAGAGCCACGGGATGACCGCGGCACACCGCGACAGCCTCCTCGGCCCGCTTGCTCCCCGATTGGGACTGCCGAACTGGAGCATTCCCCTGCTGGATCCCGAACTGACCCGGCCCGCGACGGCCGGGCACCACCACCACCCAGTAAGCGACGGATGATAGGCAGTTCGGGCTGATGCCGCACTATGTTCACCGCTGCGTTGCCTGAACCGTGGGCAGCAAGCACCCTCCGGTGTGATACTCGCGCCACGTGCTGAAAAAATTTTGGGGAGCGTAAGCATGAGCGAAGTCATTCATACCCTGAGGTCGACGGCGGCGTTGCCCGAGAAGTCCCCGGGGATCGTTGTCGATCACGAGCACAGTCGCACGGCAATGAGCGCCGACGCGCTGCGGCGCGGCATGGAGGATCATCTGCGCTATTCGCTGGGACGCCCCGCCGCCCTACTTGAGCCGCAGCACTACTACCAAGCCCTCGCGCTGGCCGTACGTGACCGCATGCAGGATCGTTGGATCAAGACCACCCAGACCTATCTGCAGCAATCCTCGAAGGTTGCCTGCTATCTGTCCGCGGAGTTCCTTATGGGTCCCCATCTGGGCAACAACCTGCTGAGCCTGGGGCTCGAAGACGCCGCCCGCGAGGCGTTGGCCGGCATGGGCCAGGACTACCACGAGGTACTCGACTGCGAGGAGGAGCCGGGCTTGGGCAACGGCGGCCTGGGCCGGCTGGCCGCCTGTTACCTCGACTCGCTTGCCACCCTGCAGCGACCGGCGATCGGCTACGGCATTCGCTACGAGTTCGGCATCTTCGATCAGGAGATCCACGACGGCTGGCAGGTCGAGACGACCGACAACTGGCTGAACGCCGGAAACCCGTGGGAGATCGCCAAGCCCGAACTGAACTACCGCGTCATGTGGGGCGGCCACACCGAGCGCTATCGCGACGAACGGAACGTGGAACGAGTGCGGTGGGTACCGCAACGCTCGGTCAAGGGTGTGTACTACGGCACCCCGATCCAGGGTTATGGCGTGAATACCTGCAACACGCTGACGCTGTGGAGTGCGCGCGCGATGGAGGAACTCGCCCTCGACGCTTTCAATGCCGGGGACTACTACCGCGCCGTCGAGGAGGAGGTGGCCGCCGAGACGGTCACCAAGGTGCTCTACCCCAACGACGAACCTGAGGTCGGCAAACAGTTGCGGCTGCTGCAGCAGTATTTCTTCGTGTCGTGCTCACTGCAGGACATCCTTCACCTCATCGAAGACCTAGCAGGCAGCACCGCGCGCGAGCTTCCCGATCGGGTGGCAGTGCAGCTCAACGATACCCATCCCTCGATCGCCGTGGCCGAACTGATGCGGCTGCTGATCGATGAGCGCGGGATCGGCTGGGACGAAGCGTGGCGCATCACGGTCGCGACGATGGCCTACACCAACCACACCCTGCTGCCCGAGGCGCTGGAGACCTGGCCGCTGTCGATGTTCGAGCAATTCCTGCCGCGCCACCTCGAGATCATCTACGAGATCAACCGCCGGTTCATCGATGAGGTTCGGGCCCGGTTCCCCGGCGATGACGCCCGGGTGCGGCGGATGTCGATCATCGGCGAGGACGGCGCCAAGACCATCCGGATGGCGCACCTGGCCACCGTCGGCAGCCATGCCGTCAACGGAGTTGCGGCCATGCATTCCGAACTGGTCAAGACCACCATTCTCAAAGACTTCTACGAGATGTGGCCGGAGCGGTTCAGCAATAAGACCAATGGGGTGACCCCGCGGCGCTTCGTGGGACTGTCGAACCCCGGATTGCGCACGCTGCTCGATGACACCATCGGTGAGGGCTGGATGGTCGACCTGTCGAAGTTGAGGGCGCTGGCGCCGTTAGCGGACGATCCCGCATTCGGCCAGCGGTGGCGAGCCGTCAAGCGGGAGAACAAAGCCCGGCTCTCGAACTATGTCGCGGCGAAGACCGGTATCCAACTTGATCCGGACTGGCTGTTCGATGTCCAGGTCAAGCGTATTCACGAGTACAAACGTCAGCACCTCAATGTTCTGCACATCATCACCGAATACAACCGTCTCAAGCAGAATCCGAGCCTTGAGATCGCCCCCCGCGCATATCTTTTCGGCGGTAAGGCCGCGCCGGGCTACTTCATGGCCAAGCTGATTATCAAGCTGATCAACTCCGTCGCGGAGACGGTCAACGCTGACCCGGACGTCAACGATCGTATGAAGGTGGCCTTCATCCCGAACTTCAACGTGCAGAACGGTCAGTTGATCTATCCGGGTGCCGATCTCTCCGAGCAGATCTCCACCGCCGGTAAGGAGGCTTCCGGTACCGGCAATATGAAGTTCATGATGAACGGGGCATTGACCATCGGCACCCTCGACGGTGCGAACGTCGAGATGCGCGAGGAGGCCGGCCCGGAGAACTTCTTCCTGTTTGGGATGACCGTCGAGGAGGTGACGAGGCTCCAGCGCGAGGGCTACCGCCCTCGCGACTACATCTCCGGCGAGCTGGCGACGGCCCTCGGTTCGATCGCTGACGGCCGGTTCTCCGGCGGAGACACCGCAGTGTTCGCCCCGCTGGTCTCCAACCTCACCGATCACGACCACTTCCTGGTGCTGGCTGATTATGCCGATTACATCCGCAGCCAGGACGAGGTCAGCGACACCTGGCGGGACACCCCGATATGGACGCGCAAATCGATCCTCAATTCGGCGCGGTCAGGCAAGTTCTCCTCTGATCGGCCGATCACCGAATACTGCGACGAGATCTGGAACGTCGGGCCGGTCCCGATCGGGGACTAGGCCATACCTCAATCCTCCCCGGCTCCGCCTCGACAGTGAGATCGTGGTAGCCGAAGCCGTTCGCCGGCAGAGGGAGACGGGACATGCTCGAGGTATCCGAGGTCGGCAACAAGATCGATCGGGATGAGTACGACGCAGCGATCCCCAACCTTCGCGTCGGGCTGATCAATGCCCAGTACGACCTTCGCGACGCCAACTTCCCGGTGGTCATCTGGATCGCCGGCGACGACCGTCTGGCGGCCAATGCATTGGTCAACCGCCTCAATGAATGGATGGACTCGCGCTACGCCGACACCCGGGTCTTCGCCGAACCCACCGAAGAGGAGTCGCAGCGACCTCAACTGTGGCGGCTGTGGCGTTCATTGCCGCCCAAGGGCAGGGCGTCGTTCTTCGTCGGCGGCCTGATGCGGGCGGCCAGTCTGCGCGCCGAAGCTCAGATCGACGAGCCGGAGTTCTCCATCTGGCTTCGCCATATCTCGCAGATGCAGCACGCACTGGTGGCCGACGGCGCCCTGATCTTGAAGTTTTTTCTGCACACCCCGGCGAAGGTGCAGAAGAAGAAACTCAAGAAGGCCGAGAAGCACCCCGAGTCGGGCTGGCAGGTGGACCAGCGCGACTGGGCGGCGCTGGATTCGCTCGGGCCGGTACTGCCCATCGCCGAGCGCATCCTGCGTGAGACCAGCGGACCGGGGGCACCGTGGACCATCGTGGAGTCCACCGACTCCCGGTACCGCGATCTGACCGTCGCCCGAACGATTCTGGCCGCCCTGACGGCGCGGTTGGCCGAGCAGTCACGGCCGACCGGATGGTCGCTTGCGGAATCGGTGTTCGGCGATCTCGACGCCACCGCCGACGTGCTCTCCGGAGTCGACCTGTCCAAGACCATCGACAAAGAGGACTACCGCACGAAGTTGGCCAAACAACAGGCCCGACTGCACCGACTCGCGCTCGAGGCTCGTCAGCGCGGGGTGAGCACGGTGTTGGCTTTCGAGGGTTGGGACGCCGCCGGCAAGGGCGGGGTCATCCGGCGTATCACCGGCGCCCTGGAGGCGGGTGACTATCGGGTAATCCCGGTGGCCGCACCCACCGAAGAGGAACGCAAATATCACTACCTGTGGCGGTTCTGGCGCGACCTGCCGCCCTCGGGCAGGTTCGTCATCTTCGATCGCACCTGGTACGGCCGGGTGTTGGTGGAACGAGTGGAGGGCTTCGCCTCTCCGGCCGAATGGCAGCGGGCCTACGACGAGATCAACGACTTCGAGAGCCAGTTGGTCGAGCGCGGCTATCTGGTGGCGAAGTTCTGGTTGCACATCTCACCCGAGGAGCAACTTGCCCGGTTCAAGGCACGCGAGGAGACGGCCTACAAGGCACACAAGATCACCGACGAGGACTATCGGAACCGCGAAAGGTGGGATGACTACGTCAAGGCCGTCGATCAGACGATCCTGCGCACCACTTCCGATGGGGCCCCGTGGCACGTGATACCCGCGAACGATAAACGGCTGGCCCGGGTGGCGACGCTGAAGGCGGTCAACAACGGGTTGGCCAGGGTGCTACGGGAAGGCTGAACCCGCTCGCCCGGCATCGGCCTCAATCGGCCAGATACTCTTCGCCGCCACTCGGGTACCCACCACCGATGGTGGTGATGTGCACGTGGTCAAAGTGGCCGTAGCCGTAGCCGCTGGCACCGCCACCCGGCGTGTAGTAGGTCCCGCGCCAGATCACGTCCTGCACCCCGAACGCCCCGGCGTTGTGCATCGCGTAGGCGAGGATCGCGTCGCCGAGTGCGATGCCCTCGGAGCTACCCGGATTGGGGATCATGATGTCGAGCGCGAGGCCATTGGGATGCCACGGCTTGGAGTCCGGCCGCACGCCGATCATGGTGTGGATTTGCGGGAATGCGGCACTGATATTTCGTTCTACCAAGATGGTTTTGACTTGCAGACCGTGCTCGGAAGCGACGCCGGCCGGCAGAGAGCGCGGGCCTTGATCCACATAAGCCGCCGGAGCCACCACGGCCTCCGACGCGACGTTCGGTTCAGCTTCGGGAAGCGCTTCGGGTAGCGCTTCAGGTAGTGCATCGGGTGCGACGTCGGTGATCGACTCCGGCTGCTGCGCAGACACCATCTCCGAGCAGCACGCCAGCGCGTCATCGCCCACCGGGGAAGTCATCTCGCTGCCCGGATTAGCAGCGGCCCCGGCGGATAACACCACTGCAGTCGGAACGATGGCCGTGGCGATGAGTACCGAGAACTTCATGCGAGCGTCACGCGATCCGGATTTGAACATCACGAAATGATAACGGACTCGGGCGGACGGGGGCTGCAACGGCGCGCCCGGGGACGTCGGCAGAGTCGCGAATCATGCCTCTAAGCTGCGGAAACTGGTTTCAGAACCGGGAAACATGCGGTGTGGAGCTAAGGGGAATCGAACCCCTGACCTTCTCGATGCGAACGAGACGCGCTACCAACTGCGCTATAGCCCCTTGATCGATAGCAGGCTACCAGCCCGAACGTTCGTGAGCCTTACTGACCAGCCGCCCGCGGGAGGTCATAACGCCGGCTGTACGGGACCTCGTCGAGATGCTCGAAGACCGGGTCCTCGTCGTCGATATCCAGTACCGCTGCCCCGGCGCGCTGGTACCGGGACCCGAACTCCTCGGCATCCACCCCACGTCTCGCGGGAGCCCTCCACTGAGGGTCTCTGAATGTGTCTCTGAATTCGGAGTCGCGTTCGTATTCCGGGCGCGACCGGGCCATCCGCTGCTGGCGACGGCGACGGACCTGTTCCTCGATACGGGTCTGCCGGCGTAGGTAACCCAAGTAGAGCAACGTGACCACTGCAGACGTGCCACAGGCCCACCAGAAGGACGGGCTGACGGTGAAGGCCACCGCCGCGGTGGCCACCATGATCGTGGACATCGCCATTAGGACGCGTTTACGGAACCGGAATTTGCGTGCGCTCACCTCAGCCGCGGCGGTGGATTCCAGGCGACGCTGGCGGTTACCGCGCCGGGGCGCCATCACCGGTTCCTGGTCGTCCTCGGCCTCCAAACCTGAAGTGTCGTCGATGTATTCGTATTCATCGGCGGTGCCGTCCTGCGGGTCGGCTTCAGCGACGGGCTCGGCGACCGGTTCGGGATCCGACATCGTCTCAGTTTCGGTGAACGTTTCATCTTCGGCCACGGGCTCAGATCCGACGAATGCCCGCGCGCCGGTCTCGGCCGCCCGCGCGTTCGCGTCGAACAGGCTTTCCTGGACCCCGTTGCCCACCGGCAGCGCCCCGGAGTTCTCGTCGACAACATCGACATCGATGTAGACCGGTTCGGTCAGCGCCTCCTCGGTTACCGAGGTCACGACCAGCACGGAACTGGTGCGGGTGCGGGTGCCGGCACGCGCCGCCCGCACCGCGTCGTCGTACTCCTCGACGTCGTCCTGCTGATCGGAATAGTCCTCGCCGGACTCATCGTCGAGCTGCCAGTCGGGGTCATGACGGTGTCCGGTCGCCGGGCCACCGCGCCTGATCAGACGGGACTTGGCAGCGCTGTTGATCACCCGGGTGGCCAGTGCAACATCACTCGTGCGGCGGACGGTGTCGCGCTTGTTGATGAGCATGGGCACCAAAACGAAGAGCCAGAGAACCACGAGTGCGATCCACAGCAATGACTGGGGGATGCTTGGCATGTGGCCTGCTCCTTTCCCGACCAGGCTAGGTCTGTGACGCCCGCCCTAGGCAACGGCGCGCCGACCCAATTACACACGTGTAATTCGAGGATGACAAGCACCAACAGTCACAAATGTCACATTGGTAACAGAAACGATGGGCGTCAGTCGCGATGGGCGAGCCCGCGCTGCACCAGGCGAGCCACCGCCGAACCCTGGATCTCCTCGGCGGTGATGGCCACCAGCAGGTGGTCACGCCAGGCACCGTCGACGTCGAGGTAACGCTTGAGCAGGCCTTCCTCCCGAAAACCCACTTTTGCCAGCACCCGGCGACTGGCCGCGTTCTCCGGGCGCACCGTGGCCTCGACCCGGTGCAGCATCACCGGTCCGAAGCAGTGGTCCAGGCCAAGCGCCAACGCGCCGGTCGCCACGCCGCGGCCGGTTACCTCGCTGGCGACCCAGTACCCGATCCACGCTGAGCGCAGGGCGCCGTGAGTGACATTGCCGATCGTCAGTTGACCGCAGAACTGCCCATCGACCTCGATCACATACGGCAGCATGCGGCCCTTGCGGGCCTCGGCGCGTAGACCTGAGTATGTCGCAGGCCAGGCCGAAACCGTATGTCGTGCAGTCCAATCCAACTCCGCTGTGGGCTCCCAGGGCTCGAGTTTGTCGCGCTCGGACACCCGGGTGCGGCTCCACTGCACGGCGTCGCGCATCCGAACGGGTCGCAGCCGGACATAGCCGGCGGGTACCCGCAGCGGCCCGACCGGAGTCGGCCAGCCAGGGTGCGCGGCACCGCCCCCCCACAGGCTCATGGAAATGGTCAGCCCCGCTGGGCCAGGAACGCGACGTCCACGAACTCCCCGGCTCCGATCTCCGCGACATCGCTGGGCACCATCACCAGGCAGTTGGCCTCGGCCAACGACGCCAGCAGGTGCGACGAGCCGCCGGGCGTGTCGCCGATCGCTTCCACCAGGTAGTCGCCGCTGTCCTGGTCACGCAACAGTTGACCGCGCAGGAAACCGGTGCGGCCCGCCACCGAGGAGATCGGCTTGAGCGTTCGCGCCCTGACCACTCTGCGCATTGCCTGTCTCTTGCCCAGCGACAGCCGAATCAGGGGGCGCACCATCACCTCGAAAACGATCAACGCGCTGACCGGGTTGGTCGGCAGCAGGAACGTCGGAACGCCTTCGGCGCCGAGCTGTCCGAAACCCTGTACCGATCCGGGGTGCATGGCGATCCGAGTGACCTCCATCTTGCCCAGCCCGGACAGAACCGTGCGGAGGTTCTCGGCGGCCGCACCGCCGACCGCGCCGGCGATCACGATCACCTCGGCCCGGTTGAGCTGGCTTTCGACCACATCGGTCAATTCTTTGGGTTCGGTGCTGACGATCCCGATCCGGCTCACTTCAGCGCCGGCGTCGCGAGCGGCGGCGGCCAGCGCGTAGGAGTTCACGTCATACACCTGGCCGTTGCCCGGGGTACGGGAGATGTCGACCAGTTCCCCACCCACGCTCATCACCGTCACTCGCGGCCGCGGGTGCACCAGCACACGCTCCCGGCCCACCGCGGCCAGCAGTCCGACTTGCGCAGCCCCGATGATCGAGCCGGCCCGCACCGCCACGTCCCCGGGTTGAACGTCGGCGCCGACCCGACGAACATAAGCGCCCGAGCGCACCGCGCGCAGCACCTTCACCCGCGCCTCTCCCCCATCGGTCCACCGCAGCGGCAGTACCGCGTCAGCAAGGGTGGGCATTGGAGCACCGGTCTGCACCCGAGCCGCCTGCTTCGGCTGCAATCGGCTCGGCGTCCGTGACCCGGCCTCGATGACCGCCATCACAGGCAGCACGATCTCGCCGGCACCCCCGACATCGACGCTGCGCACCGCATATCCATCGATCGCGGCCTGGTCGAATCCCGGCAACGGGTGCTCGGTAACGACCTCCTCGGCACACATCAAGCCCTGAGACTCCGCGATCGACACCCGGACCGGCCTGGGCGCTACCGCGGCAGCCATCACTCTGGCCTGTTGCTCCTCCACCGAACGCACAGCGCGCCTTTCCGCTTCAAGTCCCCACTCCGGACCGCCGCAAGCCCTACTGTTCGGCCAGACCCAGCCGCTCAACCAACCATCGCCGCAATTCCGGGCCATAGTCGTCACGATCCAAAGCAAAGTCAACCGCAGCCTTGAGATAGCCGCCGGGATTTCCCAAGTCGTGTCGGGAGCCCCGGTGGACGACCACGTGTACCGGGTGGCCCTCGGTGATCAGCAGCGCGATCGCGTCGGTGAGTTGAATCTCCCCACCTGACCCGCGCTTGACCCTTCGCAATGCATCGAAGATCGCGCGATCCAGCAGGTAGCGGCCGGCCGCGGCGAATCGCGACGGGGCCTCGGCCCTGGTCGGCTTTTCCACCATCGCCTTGACCTTGAGCACGTCCGGGTCGGCGGAATCCGGCAGCGCCTCGACGTCGAACACCCCGTAGGAGCTGACCTCCTCGGGCGAGACCTCGATGGCGCACAACACCGTGCCGCCGCGCTCGGCGCGCACCTTGGCCATGGTCTCCAGCACACCGGTCGGCAGCACCAGGTCGTCGGGCAGCAGCACCGCCACAGCGTCCTCGTCCGGAGACAGCACGGCTTCCACACACCCCACCGCGTGGCCCAGACCCAACGGCTCGGCCTGGATCACGGACTCGACCTTGATCAGGGCCGGCGCTCGCCGAACCTTCTCCAACATGACCTTCTTACCGCGAGCCTCCAGCGTGCCTTCGAGAACCAGATCCTCGACGAAGTGGGCGACGACGCTGTCCTTGCCCTCGGAGGTGACGATCACCAGTCTTTCGGCGCCGGCCTCTGCAGCCTCTTCGGCCACCAGCTCAATGCCGGGGGTATCGACCACCGGCAGCAATTCTTTGGGAATCGTCTTGGTCGCCGGCAGGAAGCGGGTGCCCAAACCGGCCGCCGGGACGATCGCCGTCCGGGGAAACCGAACCTGTGCGGTAACCACCGTGACACCCTAACTGCAACCTTCGGACCGCAACTATGGCGGCACCGGGGCCGATGCTGACAAGGTGTAGCTCATGGCCGCCGATACCAAAGCCGATCGGCGGAGCGCACTGCTGGCGGCGCGGCGCGCGGTGCCCGACGAGGTGCGCGAAATCGAGGCGGAGCAACTGCGCAACCATCTCGCCGACGTTGTCCGAGGCGCTCTCACGGTCTGTGCGTACCTGCCGGTGGGCGCCGAGCCCGGCTCGCCGGATCTCCTGGATCGGCTGCGTGAGCTGTGCGAGGTGGTGTTGCTTCCGGTGACCCGCACCGGCCCCGACGGTGAGCACCTTCCGCTGTGGTGGGGAGAGTACAAACCGGGACACCTGGTTGCGGCGCGCTTCGGCCTGCGCGAGCCCACCGAGCCGTGGCTCGAGTCGGCGGCGATCGCCGGCGCCGACGTCGTGCTGGTACCCGCCCTGGCTGTCGACCGCACCGGTGTGCGCCTGGGACGCGGGGGCGGCTACTACGACCGGTCACTGCCGCTGTGCACACCCGGAACCCGACTGGTAGCAGTGGTGCGTGACGATGAGCTCGTAGAGGCGCTGCCCGAGGAAGCACACGATGTGCGGATGACGCACGTCCTGACCCCCGGTGGCGGCCTACTCGTACTCGGGGGCAATGACCGGCTGGAATAGCCGACTGCAGATAGCGGTTCTAGCACTTGGCACGATAGAGTGCTAATAATTCAGTCTTCCCCGGAGGTTCAGGTGCCGACCTACAGCTACGCATGCACGGAGTGCGACAACAGGTTCGACGCGGTACAGGCCTTCACCGAAGACGCCCTGACCACCTGTCCAAAGTGTTCAGGTCGGCTGCGCAAGCTGTTCAACTCCGTCGGTGTGGTGTTCAAGGGCAGCGGCTTCTACCGCACCGACAGTCGCGAATCTGCCAAGAGTTCGGTGTCGAGCGACTCGGGTTCGTCATCGGGTTCGGAGAAGACAGGTTCAGAAAAGACCGGGTCGGACAAGACTGGATCAGAGAAGACCGGTTCGGATAAGACTGGGTCGGACAAAACCGGGACAGCGAAGCCGGGTTCGGGCTCCTCGACGCCGAGCAGCTCAGCCTCGGCCCCGGCCTCGAATTAGGTTTATCCACAGCCAGTTGCGCATCCGTCGCCTCGGCGCGCCACTGCGCTTTACCGTAGTTGCATGAGTGAATCGCTGAATCCCACTCTGCTGGAAAGAATTTCGCGCGCTCTGCGCCCGGACTTCACCCGCACCATATTGGCCCGCCGAATCACGGCGGGGTTCCTTGTAGTTCTGGCAGGCGTCGTCGCTTTGCGTCCCGATCCGGCCGATGCGACGCAAGACGTCGCGGTAGCCGCTCGGGATCTGAGCCCCGGCCTGCTTCTGACCGCCGGTGATGTTCATCTGGAAAAGCGTTCCCCGACAACACTTCCCGACGGTGCCCACACTGATCTCTCGATCGTCGGTGCAACCCTGGCCGGCCCGGTGCGACGAGGCGAAGTGCTGACCGATGCCCGAGTGCTGGGCCCTCGGCTGGCCGGCCTCAACGCCGGTGGGGATGCCCGGGTGGTTCCCCTGCACCTGTCCGATGCCGCAGTCCTCGATCTGATCCGAACGGGCGACGTCGTTGACGTTCTGGGCGCGGCCTCAGCCGAGCCGGATGCCCGGCCGCGGGTGGTGGCCACCAATGCCGTCGTGGTCATGGTGTCGGCCACAGCGAAGACCGTGGGGGCCAGCAACGACCGGGTGGTACTGGTCGCACTTCCAACCTCTGCCGCCCACATCCTTGCCGGTGCCACCCTGGTGCAGACCGTCACCTTGGCGATCCACTGAGGGGCTGGTGAATGCGTTACGCTGTCGACGCTTGCAGGCGAATTCAGCAAAGAAAGGTTCACCACCGTGTTAAAGGGATTCAGGGAGTTCCTAGCTAAAGGCAACATTGTCGACCTGGCGGTCGCGGTGGTAATCGGTACCGCCTTCACCGGTCTGGTCACCAAGTTCACCGACGCCATCATCCAACCGCTGATCAACAGGATCGGGGCCGGCAAGGATGTCTCATACGGCATTCTTCAGATCGATATCGGCGGCGGACAGACCATCGATCTCAATGTTTTACTCTCGGCGTTCATCAACTTCGCGCTCGTGGCTGCCGTCGTCTACTTCCTCGTAGTTCTGCCCTATAACAAAGTGCGGAGGAAGGAGACGGCGGAGTCCGGCGAGGACCAGCAGATCCGCCTACTGACGGAGATCCGGGATGCCGTGGGTGGCAAGGACACCGCGGCAGGAGTTGAACGGGCCAGCAGCTTCACCCTCAGCGAATAACGCTGTCGAGACGACGATGGCCCCCGGTGTGAGCCGGGGGCCATCGTCG
>JBAXIA010000054.1:0-18349 GCA_037138615.1 Mycobacteriaceae bacterium
AGGCCCAGACCGAAGTCGCGGAAGTCGCGGAGGTTTCCGAAGTTCCCGAAGTCGTGGAAGGCGCCGAAGTTCCCGAAGTCGTAGAAGTCGTAGAAGTCGTAGAAGTCGTAGAAGTCGCCGCAGTCGAGCCGACCGAAGGCTAGCGAACCTCGGCCGCCGCCTTGATCCGGGCCAGCGTCTGGTTCATCCCCTCGAGCAGTTCCTTCTCGAAGGTGTCGACTCCGCCGAGCGCTGCCTTCGTCGCTGCGGTCGAGACAGCCGTCACACCGTTCTCGGCATGCCGGGTTTCCACCAGGCGGGTGCCGGTTGCGGTCGGCTCCAACTCGTAGGTCCAGACGCTGGTGTTCAGGGGGATTCGAAAAGCCAGCTTGTGGTCCGGAACTACTTCGGTGATGACCGATGTGGTCGGCCAGAACAGCATTCCCCGACGGTTCACGTTGAGCGTGCGGGTACCTGGCCGCAACGGACCGAGCAGCTTCATCACCCGGCACTGCGGGCTCCACTGCGGCATCCGACTCAGATCCGAGACCAGTCCCCACACCTTGCCGATGGGTGCGTTGATTTCGATCTCCGCCTGTAACAGTGGCGCTGCCATAGTTCTCCTTCGATTACTGGTGAGGATCAAGACCGGTTTGCGCGCCCCGCGCACCACGGCGCGCTGCTGAGCGTTGCCACAGGAAAAGCGACAACCCGAACACCCCGACGCCGAGACCGGCCAGAGTGGTCGGGCGCCAACTATGCAAGGCGGTAACGGTGAATGCCGCGATGTTGGCCAGTGCCCAGAGCGCAGCGCCCACTGCGATCACCGGCCACGGATTCGTCAGCGCGGGCGGCAGCTGCGGAAGGGTCGGTTCGGGATGCGACATTGCCCTTCACCGTAACCTAGCGGCGTGGGCGGCCCCGGCGTCATCGACATCACCGATCCCGACGATGAACGGGTTGACGACTTCCGCGACCTCAATAGCATCGACCGCAGACCCGACCTGCCGACAGGTAAGGGCCTGGTGATCGCCGAGGGCGTGCTGGTGGTGCAACGCATGCTGGTATCGCGATTCACCCCCCACGCCTTCCTGGGCACCGACCGCCGACTGGCTGAACTCGGCGGTGACCTCGCCCATACGGCGGCGCCGTTCTACCGAGCCTCAGCGGAGGTGATGGCCGAGGTGGTCGGTTTCCATCTCAACCGCGGGGTGCTGGGTGTTGCTCGCCGCCCGGCGGAGCTGACGACGATGCAGGTGCTCACCGGTGCGCGAACGGTTGCGGTACTGGAGGGCGTCAACGACCATGAGAATCTGGGCTCGGTCTTCCGCAATGCGGCCGGCCTTGGTGTTGACGCGGTGATCTTCGGAGCCGGCTGCGCCGACCCGCTCTATCGGCGTGCGGTGCGGGTGTCGATGGGCCATGCGCTCCTGGTTCCCTTCGCCCAGTCCGGCCACTGGCCGGGTGATCTGGAACTGTTGCGCAACAACGGTTTTCAGCTGCTTGCCATGACACCCGACTCGCAGGCCCACACACTGGCCGACGCGATGGACGCACTGGTTGGGCAGAAGTTGGCGGTGCTGGTCGGGGCGGAGGGCCCGGGGCTCACTGAGACCGCGATGCGAGCCAGTGATGTTCGGGTGTGCATCCCGATGTCACGCGGCACTGACTCGCTCAACGTCGCCACCGCGGCCGCATGCGCGTTCTACGAGCGAGTCCGCAGTGCTGGGATTCGGGACCGATAACCTGTGCGCATGCCCGACGATTCGACGCCCTGGGGAACCGGCCTGACTGTGGCCGCTTTCGTGGCAGCGGTCACCGGTGCTGCGATCGTCGTCTTGAGCATCGGCATGACCCGGGTGAACCCGCTGGTGTCGATCGCGCTGAACCTCATTGCCGTTGGAGGTCTGGCCCCGACGTTGTGGGGCTGGCGGCGGGTTCCGGTTAAAAGGTGGTTCTTGCTGGGCGCGGCCGTCGGGGTAGCCGTCGGCTGGATAGCGCTGGCGGCTTTAGCGGTCCGCTGATCAGCGTTCGCCGCTGGAGCGCACGCCGAGCAGGACGTCCTCCCAGGCCGGCACTGCGGGCTTGCGTTTGTTCCGGGTGGTCGAAGCCGGTCGCTGCTGTTCGTCACCCGCAGTGGCAGCCAACACCGGTGCTGCGGGCTGCTCCTCGAATTCCAGTTGCGCTACCGGCGCGACCTGTCGCAGTGGCCGTTCGAACTCGGGGTCGATCAGTTCGCTGGCAGACTCGTCGATCGCGGTGACGGTGCCACCGTGCGCACCCGGGGTGAACCTGAAGTGCGCGAAGTTCTCCGATAGTCCGGCCTGCCAGACCATCCGAACCGTCCAGCGACCGTCGTCGGTGCGCCAGGCGTCCCAATCGGTGGCCTCGGAGCTCAAACCCCGCTTCGATAATGAGGCGGTGATGGTCTCCAGCAGCGTCTCGACCGCCGGTCCATCGGCCAGTACCGGGTGGGCGGCGGTGGCCAGTTCGGCGGCGCGCCGCCGCTCCAGCAGCACCGGGTGGGCGAAGCGCTCAACCTTGGACACATCCACGCCGGCCGCCTCGGCGACCTCCTCGACCGATGCGCCCGCGCGGATGCGCGACTGAATATCTTTAGGACGCAACACGCCTTTGACCTCACTGTCTCGTGCGGTCTGGCCGAGCCACGACCGGTCGCCGCGTACTGCAGCACGCAGGCGGTCATCTACCCGGACCAGGAACTTGTCGGCGGGTTCGCCACCCTCGCAGATGATGTGCTTGCCGTCGACATCGAGACCAATGAGAGTGAGTTCCCGCATGTCGACCTCCTTCTGCCCGGAATCTAACCCAGCCCGCGCAGACCTGAAGAAAGCGACACGCCGCTGTTACAGATGGGTCTAGAGGTGTTCGACGACCCAGTCCACACACTGCGTCAGCGCGCTGACGTCATCGGGGTCGATCGCGGGAAACATCGCCACCCGCAACTGGTTGCGGCCCAGCTTGCGGTACGGCTCGGTGTCGACGATGCCGTTGGCCCGCAGCACCGCGGCGACAGCCGCGGCGTCAACGTCCTCGCTGAAGTCGATGGTGCCGACCACCTGGGACCGCAGCGCGGCATCGGCGACGAACGGGGTGGCGTATGCCGAGGCCTCGGCCCACGAGTAGAGCCGGGATGAGGAGTCGGCGGTGCGCTTGACCGCCCAGTCCAATCCACCCTGGCCGAGCATCCAGTCGACCTGCTCGGCCATCAGGACCAACGTGCCGATGGCCGGGGTGTTGTAGGTCTGATTCTTGAGGCTGTTGTCCACCGCTATTGGCAATGACAGAAAGTCGGGTACCCAGCGGCCCGATTTCGCGATCGCCTCCACGCGGGCCAGCGCGGCCGGCGACAGGATCGCCAGCCACAGCCCACCATCGCTGGCGAAATTCTTCTGGGGCGCGAAGTAGTAGGCGTCACAGTCGGCCATGTCGACCGGCAACCCGCCGGCTCCGGAGGTGGCGTCAATGAGCACCAGCGCATCCCCGGACCCCTCGGGGCGTCGGACTCCGAGGGCGACCCCGGTGGAGGTCTCGTTATGCGCCCAGGCGATCGCATCCACGGATGGATCGGACCGCGGCACCGGTGCACTGCCGGCGTCGGCCTTGATGATGATCGGCTCGCCCACAAAGGGGTTGGCCGCCACGGCTGAGGCGAACTTTGCGCTGAACTCGCCGAAGGTCAGGTGCAGCGACTTGGAGTCGATCAGGCCGAACGCCGCTGCGTCCCAGAACGCTGTGGCCCCGCCGTTGCCGAGGATGACTTCGTAGCCTTCGGGCACCGAGAACAGTTGCCGTAGCCCATCGCGGACCCGGCCCACGAGGTTCTTCACCGGCGCCTGCCGATGTGAGGTGCCGAACAGTGCGGCGGCACCTCCACTTAGCGCGGCCAACTGCTCAGGGCGCACCTTGGACGGGCCGCAACCGAAGCGTCCGTCGGCGGGCTTGAGGTCGGCGGGGATCGTGAGCCCGGAGCTGTCAGCCATGACCTCACCCTAGGATCTGAGGCCTGAGTCCGGAAATCGAGGTGATCAGCTTGGTGCCCGCCGAGTGCTCACCTCGATCGGCAGCCGCATTCCCGATCCAACCGTGGCAGGTTCTGCCCCGCCCCGGTACCGATTGCAGTGGCCGCAGAACGACACCGGCGGCGGGCCGGGCGTACGGTGATGCTGTGGTTGATCGAGATGGCCTACTGCCCGCGCACCACCTCGCGGCGATGCGCGTGGAGTACGGATCCGCGGAGAAGGACGGCAGCGCTGACCTGGATGCCGACTGGCTTGCTGACGGCTGGCTCTCCTTGTTGCACAGGTGGATCGATGAAGCTCAAAAAGCGGGTGTGGTCGAACCCAACGCGATGGTTTTGGCCACCGTTGCAAATGGCCGGCCGGTCACTCGGACAGTGCTGTGTAAAAGCGTCGATGCCGATGGCATCACCTTCTACACCAACTACGATTCCGCCAAGGGTGCCGATATTGCGGCGACACCGTATGCATCAGTGACCTTTCCCTGGTACACCCTCGGTCGGCAGGTGCACGTTCGTGGTGCCGTCGCCGTGGTCAGTGCCGAGGAAACTGCGGAGTACTGGGCGCGACGACCGCGCGGATCGCAATTGGGCGCGTGGGCGTCGGCGCAGTCCCGCCCGATCGCCTCACACGCCGCGCTGATGGCCCAGCTGGACGAGGTGACGCAGCGCTTCGCTGATGAAGAGGTAGTGCCGGTCCCGCCGCATTGGGGTGGCTACCGCGTCACGGCCGAGGTCGTGGAGTTCTGGCAGGGCCGAGAGAACCGTATTCACAACCGTATTCGCGTCACAACGCATGGCGATGGCGGGGCTGAACGTATCGAGCGTCTGCAGCCCTGAGGCGTGAGCGCAGAGGACGCCGGCTCAAGGCGGCGGCTGTTCGCCGACATCACGCCGCTGCGAACACCGGACTTCCGGCGTCTGTGGCTGGCCGGCATCGTGACCGTGATCGGTGGCAATCTCACCATCTTCGCCGTCCCGGTTCAGCTGTACGCGTTGACCCGAAGCTCGGCCTACGTGGGACTGGCCGGACTGTTCGCGTTGATACCCCTTGTCGTGTTCGGATTGCTGGGAGGCGCATGGGCTGATGCCATGGACCGCCGCCTGCTGCTCATCATCACTTCATGCGGGTTGGCGCTGTCTTCGGTGCTGTTGTGGGCACAGGCCGCGCTGGCGCTCAACAACGTCTGGGTGATACTTCTGCTGTTGTCGGTGCAGCAGTCGTTCTACGCGGTCAATTGGCCCACCCGGGGCGCGGCAATCCCTCGCATGGTGCCGATCGAGCAACTGCCGGCGGCTAATTCGCTGAATATGACCGTGCAGCAGTTCGGTGCGATCGTCGGCCCGCTGTTGGCCGGGATTCTGCTGCACTGGGTCGACCTGCCGACGCTGTATCTGATCGATGCGGTGACATGTGTGGCCCCGATCTGGGTTACCTTTCGGCTCTCGCCGATTCCGGCAACCGAATCTGTTGGGCTGCAAGGACAATCGCGGTGGGGCGTCGGTGCGGTGTTCGAAGGCTTTCGCTACCTCGCCGGCAACCAGGTTGTGCTGATGTCCTTTGTGGTCGACATCATCGCGATGGTGTTCGGAATGCCGCGTGCGTTGTTCCCTCAGATGGCCCACGAGAACTTCGGGGGTCCGGTTGACGGCGGCACCACGATGGCGTTATTGGCCGCAGCGATCTCGTTCGGAGCGGTCGCCGGCGGGGTCTTCTCCGGCTGGTTTCCGCGGGTCCGCCGTCAGGGCATGGCTGTCGTGATCGCCATTATGGTGTGGGGTGTTGCGATCATCGGCTTCGGACTTGTCGGCGGTTGGGCTGGTGGACGGGGTGGGTCGATGTTGTGGATTGCGTTGGTATTCCTCGCGTTAGGCGGTGCGGCCGATATGGTCTCGGCCGCATTTCGGTCCACGATCCTGCAGGAAGTTGCCTCCGATGATCTGCGTGGGCGGTTACAGGGGGTGTTCATCGTCGTCGTAGGCGGTGGCCCGCGGCTGGCAGACGTTGTGCATGGGACTGCCGCTGCGGCGGTCGGCACCACCCTTGCTGCGACGGGTGGCGGAGTGCTGGTGATCATCGGTGTGTTGGTGGCGGTGACGGCCGCACCGGCTTTTCTCCGATACCGGCCGGTGTACTGAATGAACACTGACCGTTGTGGGCACGCAGAATCGAGATCCCGACTACTATCTTCACCGTGCCCAACCGCACGGGGGACGCAGCCCCAGGGCTGCGAGAGCTAAAGAAACAACGGACGCGCGCCGCGATCGTCGGTGTAGCGGCCAACCTCTGCGCCCAGCAGGGGTACGAGAACACCACCGTGGACCAGATCGCCGGCGCTGCCGAGGTTTCGCCCCGAACATTCAGCCGCTACTTCCCCAATAAGGAAGCGGTTATCGGCGCGCTGATCGAGGAGACTGCCGAGCACGTGGCTGCCGCTCTGGCCCGCCAGCCTGACGGCATCACCGAACATGATGCGCTGGTGCGCGCCCACGTCGAGGTGTTCCGGGCCGCCGAGCGAGGCGAACCCGGGGCGATGTCCTTCGACCGGGTCAGGGGTTTCCTGCAGATCGTCAACAGCTCACCCATGCTGAGCCTGGCTGCCTTCACCTTCCGGCCGGAAGGTGGGCCTACCGACGCGGTGATCCAGGCGATGGCCGTCCGGATGGGGGTCACCGCGCAGCACCCCGCAATCAGGATTCTGTTCGACACATGGGCGGTTCTGATGGCGGTCGCGTGTGGCAGCCCGGGCATCGATGTCAGCGATCCCGGTCGGGTCAGCGACCGGATCGAGGCGACGTATGGGATTTTCGCCCAGCTTTGGCAACCTTGGCATCCCCTGGATCTGCCCCGATAAGGCAGCCCGGGACTACGTCGACTAGGTTCATCCGAGGGACGGAACGACCGACGCCGTCGAATGCGCAAGTTAAGGGGTTGATGTGGCCGCTACAGACGAGACCGCCGAGCTCCGTTATCCCGGCGGGGAACTGGACTTGGAGATTGTCCACGCCACCGAGGGTTCCGACGGGATCGCGCTCGGGCCGCTGCTGGCTAAGACCGGTTACACGACTTTCGACCAGGGATTTGTCAACACTGCGTCGACCAAGAGCGCCATCACCTATATCGACGGCGACGCCGGAATCCTGCGGTATCGCGGCTACCCGATTGATCAGCTGGCGGAGAAGTCGACCTTCATCGAGGTGAGCTATCTGCTCATCTACGGCGAGCTGCCGACCCCCGGCGAACTCGAGCAGTTCACCACCCAGATTCAGCGGCACACGATGCTGCACGAAGACCTCAAGCGGTTCTTCGATGGCTTCCCCCGGAACGCCCACCCGATGCCGGTGCTGTCCAGTGCCGTCAACGCACTGAGCGCGTACTACCAGGACTCGCTGGACCCCCTGGACCATGACCAGGTGGAACTGTCCACGATTCGGCTGCTGGCCAAGCTGCCCACCATCGCCGCCTACGCCTACAAAAAATCGGTCGGCCAGCCTTTCCTCTACCCCGACAACACGCTGAGCCTGGTGGAGAACTTCCTGCGGATGACGTTCGGCCTGCCGGCTGAGCCCTATATGTGCGATCCGGAAATCGTCCGCGCCCTTGACATGCTGCTGATACTGCATGCCGACCACGAGCAGAACTGTTCGACGTCGACGGTGCGCCTGGTCGGTTCATCCCAGGCCAATCTGTTCACCTCGATCTCCGGTGGCATCAATGCGCTGTGGGGCCCCCTGCACGGCGGGGCCAACCAGTCGGTACTGGAAATGTTGGAGACAATCCGGGCCGAAGGCGGCAACGTGCAGGAGTTCGTCCGCAAGGTCAAGGACCGCGAAGACGGTGTGAAACTGATGGGCTTCGGGCATCGGGTGTACAAGAACTACGACCCGCGGGCGCGCATCGTCAAGGAGCAGGCCGACAAGATCCTCGGCAGGCTCGGTGGCGACGATGATCTGCTCCAGATCGCCTTGGCTCTCGAGGAGGCGGCGCTCACCGATGACTACTTCGTCGAGCGCAAGCTTTATCCCAACGTCGACTTCTACACCGGCCTGATCTACCGGGCGATCGGATTCCCGACCCGGATGTTCACCGTGCTGTTCGCCCTCGGCCGACTGCCGGGTTGGATCGCGCACTGGCGCGAGATGCACACCGAGCCCAATAAGATCGGCCGGCCACGACAGATTTACACCGGTTACGGCGAACGCGACTACGTCAAACTCGGTGGTCGCTGAGCATCTTCGGATCGATCCTTGCGCTGGTAGCGGCAGGTCGAGGAATTTAGCCCCGGGTCACCCGTGCCGAACACGGTGCGCCCGGTTACGGTAGGCGCCGTGACGACAAAACCCGAAATCGAGTTCCCCGACGGACCCCCGCCCACCGAACTGGTCATCACCGACCTCGTCGTCGGTGACGGCGAGGAAGCCAGCCCAGGCGCTACCGTCGACGTGCACTATGTGGGCATCGAGTTTGACACTGGCGAGGAGTTCGACAGCTCCTGGAATCGTGGCGAGTCCATCTCGTTTCCGCTGCGCGGTCTCATTGCGGGCTGGCAGGACGGCATCCCCGGTATGCGGGTGGGCGGGCGCCGACAGTTGGTGATCCCACCCGAGCTGGCCTACGGTCCGGCCGGTTCCGGTCATCGTCTGTCCGGCAAGACGCTGATTTTCGTCATCGATCTGCTGGGCGTCGAGTGATCTGCGCGGGCGCAGTAGTCATACAGGCGTAGCTGTTATCGAGGCGCAGTTCTCATTTGGGCACTGTCGCTGTTAATTCGGCAGGTTATTGAATGCGCAGCACGAAACCCACGCCGCGCACCGTGTGAAGTAGGCGGGGTGCACCGCCGGCCTCCAGCTTGCGTCGCAGATAACCGATGAAGACGTCGACGACGTTGGTATCTGCGGCGAAGTCGTAGCCCCACACCAGTTCCAGGAGTTGGGCGCGGCTGAGCACGGCGGTCTTGTGTTCGGCTAGTACGGCCAGTAGATCGAACTCGCGTTTGGTGAGGTCGACGTCCACCCCGTTGACGCGGGCTCGGCGGCCAGGGATATCGACCTCCAACGGACCCATCTGGATCGTCTCTGAGGAGAAGGTAGCTGTCGCGCCGCGGCGCCGCAGCAGCGCCTTGACCCGGGCCACCAGTTCGGCCAACACGAACGGCTTGACCAAGTAGTCATCGGCGCCGGCCTCCAGACCCGCCACCCGGTCGTCCACCGAGCTGCGGGCCGAGAGCACACATACCGGCACGTCATTGTCCATCGCGCGCAGCGCGGTCACCACGCTCACACCATCGAGCACGGGCATGTTGATATCGAGCACGATTGCGTCCGGGCGGGTCTCGGTCGCGCTGCGCAAGGCCTCGGCGCCGTCGACGGCGGTGGACACCTCGAACCCGGACAGCCTTAGCCCGCGCTCCAATGACGCCAATACATCGGGATCGTCGTCGACCACCAGTACGCGTGGCGGAGCCGAGCTGTGGTCCATGGCCTCTATCTTGCCGGATTACCGTGCATTCAAGTGGGAGGCTTGGCCGTGACATGATCTAGAGCAGCTGATAGGGAGACGATTCGGTAGTGGACGACGTGAGATCCGGGGGACTTCGGTCGCATCCTTCGATCGCTGCGCGGCCCTCCCGCGTGCGCTCGGCGTCGGACCTGCTGCGGTTGTTGCCGTACCTGATGCCCTACCGGGCGCGCTGGTTGGCCATGATCGTCATTGCGATCGCCAGCCTGGTCGCGACCGTTGCCATTCCGCTGATGACTAAGGCGGTGATCGACGGGCCGGTGCGCAACCACGACCAACACGGTTTGTGGGTGCTGGGTTCGATCGCGGTCGCGGTCGGTATCACGGAGGCGACGCTGTGGTTCATCCGCCGCTGGCTGGTGTCGCGCGCAACCATGGCAGTCGAAGCTGATATCCGCAACGATCTCTACGCCCGGCTACAGATCCTGCCGATGTCATTTCACGGGCGGTGGCAGTCCGGACAGCTGCTGTCGCGAATCATGAATGATCTGAGCACGATCCGTCGGCTGTTGTCATTCGGACTGATCTTCCTCATGCTCAACATTCTGCAGATTATCGCGGTGACGGCCATCCTGCTGGTGCTGTATTGGCCGCTCGGGGTGGTGGTGCTGCTGTCAGTGGTGCCGGTTACCGTCACCGTGCTGCATTTCGAACGTACCTTCACCCGGTTATCGCGCCAGGCTCAGGATCAGGCCGGCCATGTCGCCACCCACGTGGAGGAGGCGGCGCTGGGGCTTCGGGCGGTGAAGTCCTTCGGACGTGCGGACTATATTTACGATCGCTTCGACGAGCAGGTCACAGCGCTCTATGACACCCAGATCCGTAAGGTCTCGGTCTCGGCGAAGTTCTGGACGCTGCTTGAGATCATCCCCAACATCAGTCTTATCGTGGTGCTCGGGCTCGGCGCGCTGGCAGCCGGCCGCGGCCTGGTCACCCTTGGAACGCTGGTCGCGTTCATCACCATGATGCTGTCACTGGTGTGGCCGATCGCGTCGCTGGGCTTCCTGATCTCGATGACCCAGGAGGCGATGACCGCCGCCAATCGGATCGCCGAGATATTCGATGCGGACATCGAGATCACCGACGGTGCCCGGTCGGATGCACCGCGAAGCGGCCGACTGGAGTTGGACAACGTCGGATTCCGATTCCCCGATTCCGACACCTGGGTGTTGCGCCACGTCAGCGTGACCGTCGAGCCCGGCCAGACGCTGGCACTCGTCGGCGCGACCGGCTCCGGCAAGTCCGTTCTGGCAGCACTGCTGCCGCGTCTCTACGACGTCACCGAGGGGTGTATCCGGATCGACGGCATCGACATCCGTGACCTATCGCTGGATGCGCTGCGGGAGCAGGTGGCCGTCGCGTTCGAGGACCCGATCCTGTTCTCGATGTCGGTCGCCGAGAATCTCTGCCTGGGCCGTTCCCTCGATGATCCCGTCACCGCCGCCGAAGTGGAACGCGCCATCGAGATCGCCGCTGCGCAGTTCGTCTACGAACTGCCCTTCGGTCTGCAGACCCGCATCGGTGAGCAGGGGCTGAGCCTGTCCGGCGGCCAGCGTCAGCGGCTGTCGCTGGCCCGGGCGATTCTGGCCGGGCCGAGCATTCTGGTTCTCGACGACACACTCTCCGCACTCGATGTCCATACCGAAGCGACGGTCACCGAGGCGCTGCGCCGAGTGCTCGGCGACGTTACCGGAATCCTTGTCGCACATCGCGCGTCAACGGTATTGCTGGCCGATAAGGTGGCGTTGCTCGATACCGTCGACCAATCCGGGACGATCACCCACATCGGGACCCACGAGGAACTACTGGCCACTGTTCCGCGTTATCGCTATCTGCTGGCGGCCGACGACGAACTCGATGACGGCGCGGAGCCTCGGCCCCAGTGGGAGGACGAGGCCGACCGTCAACAACTTGACCATGTCTATGAGGAAGCCGTTGGGCAGCGTACTGCCTCCCGTCTCCCTGATGGATATGTCGCTGCGGAACGCACCCGATGACGGCCGTCGAATGGCGCGGCCGCCTCGACGAGCAGCCCGACGATCTTCCAATCGATGAGGCAATCCCCCTTCGTCGTGAGGCCCGTGCGCTGCTTGGCAATCTGCTACGGCCCTACCGGATGACCCTCGGTCTGCTCGCGGTGGTTGTGATTGTGGAAAACATTGCCCGGCTGTCGGTCCCGCTGCTGGTTCAGCGTGGTATCGACCACGCGATCCCGCCGCTGTTGGTGGGTGGCTCGGCGGGGGAGCTGACCGCGGTCGTGGTGGCGTTGGGTGCGCTGGCGGTGGTTCAGGCGGTCAGTCGCCTGTTCTTCCTGTGGACATCGGGTCGCATTGGCCAACGGGTGCTGCTCGAATTACGGCGCCGATTGTTCCGCCATTTTCAGGCCCTCGACGTCGCCTTCCATGATCGCTATACCTCGGGTCGGGTGGTCAGTAGGTCGACCAACGACATCGAGGCGATCCAGGAGATGTTGGAGAATGGCCTTGACAGCCTGGTAACTGCGGTTTTGACCTTGTTCGGCACGGCAATCCTGTTGGTGGTTCTTGATTTTCGGCTCGGGTTGATGTGTCTTGCCGTTTTCCCGATTCTGGTCGCGCTGGTGTGGTGGTTCTCGACCGAGTCCGCCAAGACCTACCGAAAAGTGCGGGAGAGCGCCGCATTGGTGATCGTCCAGTTCGTCGAAACAATGACCGGGATCAAGGCCGTCCAGGCCTACCGTCGCGAGCCACGCAATCAGCAGATCTTCGAGGAAGTGGCCGACGGCTACCGGATTGTCAACGAGCGCACGTTCCGGTTGCTGGCTATCTTCATGCCGGCCGTCAAGCTTGTCGGCAATATCGCGACCGGCGCGGTGTTGCTTTATGGTGGCTACCTGGTGCTGCACGGCCGGATGACCATCGGCACCCTGGCTGCATTCCTGCTCTACCTTCGGATGTTCTTCGAACCGATGCAGGAGATCTCGCAGTTCTTCAACACCTTCCAGTCTGCATCGTCGGCACTGGAAAAGATGGCCGGCGTTCTCTGCGAGAAGCCCCGCATCGCCGATCCTGTTAAACCGGTCCGCATGGAGCAGGTGCGTGGCGAAATCGCCTTGCGCGACGTGCATTTCGGGTATCTGCCGGATCATCCGATACTTCACGGAATGACATTGTCGGTACCGGCTGGTCAGACCGTTGCACTGGTAGGAACCACGGGCGCTGGTAAGACAACCATCGCGAAACTAATCGCTCGGTTCTATGACCCGGACATCGGATCGGTCACCCTCGATGGTGTCGACTTGCGAAGTTTTGACCAGACCGAACTCCGTCGTCATATCGTGATGGTGACCCAGGAAAACTTCCTGTTCTCCGGAACCGTCGCTGACAACATCCGGTTCGGCCGGCCCGATGCCACCGACGCCGAGGTTGCCGCGGCTGCGGCAGCGGTGGGCGCCGAGGAGTTCATTGCAGCACTGCCCGACGGCTACGGCACCGACGTTGCCAAGCGGGGTGGGCGGCTCAGTGCTGGCCAGCGCCAACTGGTGGCATTCGCCCGGGCCTTCCTCGCCGATCCGGCGGTGTTGATCCTTGACGAGGCGACGTCCTCTCTGGACATCCCCAGTGAACGTCTGGTGCAGCGCGCACTGCAGACCGTGCTGGCCGAACGCACGGCGCTGATCATCGCTCACCGGCTCTCCACCGTTGCGATCGCCGACCGCGTGCTGGTCCTCGAACACGGAAGCGTCGTCGAGGACGGAAAGCCCGACGGGCTCATCGGGTCCGGCGGCCGCTATGCGGCTTTACACCGGGCCTGGATCGACTCGCTGGCGTAGGTGTCGCGCCGGTCAGCGCGCATTCCGAGTCGACTGTGCCAGCACAAGATAGAAACTTGCCGAAATAACAAGCCCCGGAATGAAAGCGATATCCATACCGCCGAGTGCTGCGGCTGCGGGCCCAACGAAGAACAGCAGTGCCATAAACGGTAACTCGGCTAGTACGCCCGCGAAGTAGGCTATCAGCCCGTGAGTCGACCAGGTCCCGTACACGCTCTTTGGTGTGTAGAGGGCTTCGATGTCGTACCGTCCGCGCCGAATAAAAAAGAAATCGGTGAGGTTGATCGCCGTCCATGGCACCAGCAGGTAGAGCATGATCAGCAGCAGGGCATCAATGGTGCTGGTGGAGTCGGTTAACACGAGCCCGAGAATCAGCGACACCACCGCGAACCCGACGGTAGCGACCACCCGGATACGGCGGGTCGGCGTCAAGGACCACACCGAGTCAGCCGCGGTGACCACGGTCAGCGCACCGCTGTAGGTGTTGGCCGCGATCAGGATCGCAAAAATGGCAATCGACAAAATGACGAGAGTGTCACCCAGCAGGGGCAGGGTGTCGTTACCGACGGTCGCGATGCCGGCCAGGGCGTCGGAGGTTCGGAGCCGGAGTGCCATCCAGGCACCGATTGGAACTAACCAGATCGGCGACGCGATGGTCCCAATGAAGACCGCGGCGATCATCGGTGCTGAGCGGGTGTCGCGAGGTAGGTAGCGGGTGTAGTCAGAAATGAAAGGAGCGCCGGAAATCGCGTATGACGCGGTCACCGTGAACTGAGCGGCAAAGGCAAGTCCCACGAAATCGCCAATGCTGGCTGGTGGATGGTGGGCGCGGCCCAGCAACAACCCGACGCTCAGTGCCACCCACAACGGAAGTGAAAGCCAGAAGGCGAGACGGAAGGCCCTGTGCAGCAAATCGTATCCGATTGCTGCAGCCGCCATCCCGGCTGCTGTGATGACGACGGCGACGATCGTCGGGTTGAATCCATAGAGCGAGTGCATCCCGTCCTTGGCTATCGAGATGTTCACGATGTTGTAGCCCAGGAAGGTAAAGAGCGTTCCGGTCAACGGGACAAGGACGCCGCGATATCCGAACTGTGCGCGAGACTGGATCATCTGAGGCAGTCCGAGCCTGGGTCCCTGGATCGCGTGAAAAGCGACGAACACCGTGCCGAAAAGCAGGCCGGCGATGCTGGCGACAACTGTCCATGCGAGCGACAGACCCATCGCGGGGCCGACGAATCCGAGTGCGAGGCTTACCGGCTGGAGATTGAAGGCGAACCAGAACGGTCCCTGACGTCCCACGGTTCCCTGCCGCTCGCAGTCTGGAACGGGATCGATGGAGCGCACTTCGGTGAATCCGCGGAGAACCGACCGACTGTCGCGTCTGGGGGCACTGCCGTTTGTCATCCCGCGAGCGTAGCCAGCAATTGACGGGCCAAACCGGTAGCACGCCGCTGGAAAGCGGCCAGTAGGCTCACTTCCCATGATCGGTGTTGAACGTGTCGGTGACGTCACAACCATCGAGTTGCAACGGCCGCAGCGGCGAAATGCGCTGAACACCGAATTGGTCGATACGTTGCGGGAGGCAGTGGAGAAAGCGGCCGCCGACGACGTCCGGGCCATCGTGCTGACCGGAGCGGGCACGGTGTTCTGCGCGGGGGCCGACCTGTCCGGTGATGTGTTTGCCGCCGACTTCCCGGATAAGGCGATCGCGCTGAACTTGGCCATCGACGCAGCACCGATGCCGGTGATCGCGGCGATCAACGGCCCGGCGATTGGAGCGGGTGTCCAGTTGGCGATGGTCTGCGATCTTCGGGTGGTCGCAACGGAAGCCTATTTTCAGTTTCCCATTGCCAAATATGGTCTTGCCCTGGATAACTGGAGCATCCGTCGACTGTCCTCGCTGGTCGGCTACGGCCGGGCCCGCGGGATGTTGCTGGCGGCGGAGAAGCTGGATGCCCAGACCGCCCTACAAACCGGTATGGCAAACCGGATCGGCACCCTGGCAGATGCACAGGCCTGGGCCGCTGAGATCGCCGGGTTGGCGCCACTGTCGCTGAGGCACTCCAAGCGGGTACTGAACGACGATGGCGCCTACGAGGAACAAGCCGGGGTGCACAAGGAACTCTTCGACCGGGCGTGGGGAAGCCAGGATGTCATCGAGGCTCAGGTGGCCCGGGTCCAGAAGCGCCTCCCGAGGTTCGGGGGGGCCTGAGCGAATGTCCGGCCTTCCAGGTGTCGACGCGCTGCTACCAGCCGGCAAGGCGGCGCTGCGACTGGCCGCCGGAACTGCGTCGCTCGCTGCCGGCGGCTGGTTGCTGAGTGCCCTGCGAGAGACGCCGGCGGCCCTGGGAGCGAGCGCGGCCGCACTTCACGCGGCCGCCGCGAGCTCCCCGAATTACCGCGGCGGGGTCTTCAGCAATCTCGAAGCGGGTTCCGCGGTGAACCTCGACGTCGAGGAGAACCGGCTGGTGATCTTCGATGCGATCGCCGGCAACTCCGAAAGCCAGCCAAAGTCCGCTATCCCGTTGGCCGATCCGCCGTCGAGGCCCGGAACCGAACCGCTCGCGGTCACCTGGCTGGGCCACGCCACCGCACTGGTGGAGATCGACGGCTACCGACTGCTCACCGACCCGGTGTGGAGCCAGCGCTGCTCGCCGTCACGCGCAGTCGGCCCGCAGCGAATGCACCCGCCACCGTTGTCGCTCGAGTCGTTGCCCGCACTGGATGCCGTGGTGATCAGCCACGATCACTACGACCACCTCGATATGCAGACGGTGCGAACGCTGGCCCGTACTCAACGGGCTCCATTCATCACCCCGCTCGGGGTCGGGGCGCACCTGCGCGAGTGGGGCATACCGTCGGAGCGCATCATCGAACTGGACTGGAATACCGATACCAGCATCGGCGATCTGAGACTGGTCTGCACGCCGGCCCGGCACTTCTCCGGCAGATTCCTGTCCCGCAACAACACTCTGTGGGCTTCGTGGGCCGTGCTCGGGCCCTCGCATCGCGCCTATTTCGGTGGTGACACCGGATACACCCGCAGCTTCGCCGATATCGGCGCTGAGCATGGCCCGTTCGACCTCACCCTGTTGCCCATCGGCGCCTACAACAAATCCTGGCCGGATATCCATATGAATCCTGAGGAAGCCGTGCAGGCCCACCGCGATCTTAATTCCGACCGCAGCGGGCACGGAGTGCTGGTGCCGATCCATTGGGCCACCTTCCGACTCGCTCCGCATCCCTGGGCTGAGCCCGCCGAGTGGCTTGTCGAGGCGGCCGAGGTCGCTGGTGTCGACATCGCTGTGCCCATGCCGGGTGGCCGGGTGGTTCCGTCGGCAGCTCCTGCCGACGATCGGTGGTGGCGGTTGTGAAGTGCTGCTGCACAGTCCGTCTGGGCGCAGTGATCCTTGGTCTCACACTTGCAGCCTGTAGCAGCTCAACAACCGGTCCCAACTCGAACAAGAACCTTTCCGGAGATCCGCCGCAACTGATCCCGGCGATGGCACTGCCGGATAACGCCGTTACCAACGCTGTCGCCAAGCTCGACGGTCTCGCTGGTGAACTGATGAAATCATCCGGCATTCCCGGTATGGCCATTGCCGTGGTGCACGGTGGAAAGACGCTGTACGCCAAAGGTTTCGGGGTACGCGACGTCCGGACCGGCGAGCAGGTCGATGCGGACACAGTGTTCCAGTTAGCGTCGCTGTCCAAACCCCTCGCTGCTACCGTCGTGGCCACCGAGGTCGGTAAGAACGTGATCCGGTGGGACACCCCGGTCGTTACCAAGCTGCCCTGGTTTGCACTGTCAGACCCGGCTGTGACCCGCATGCTCACAATCGGAGATCTGTTCGCGCATCGGTCGGGACTGCCTGACCATGCTGGCGATCTGCTGGAGGACCTGGGCTATGACCGTCGCACCGTGCTGGATCGCCTGCGCCTGCTGCCGTTGGCACAGTTCCGAACCTCCTACGCCTATACCAATTTCGGGGTGACTGCCGCGGGCGAGGCGGTCGCGGCGGCAGCCGGCAGTTCATGGGAGGACCTTGCCGAACAGGTGCTTTACCGCCCGCTCGGGATGAGTTCAACGAGTTCACGGTTCGCCGACTTCGCAGCCCGTGCCGACAAGGCTGTCGGTCATGTACTCATCGACGGTAGCTATCAGCCGCGCTTCACCCGCAACCCCGATCCGCAGTCGCCTGCCGGGGGGGCGAGCGCCTCGGTCAACGATCTCACCCACTGGCTGACGATGATGCTCGCCGACGGAAGTTACGACGGCGCTGCAGTGGCCGACCCGGCCGCACTGTTGCCCGCCGTCACACCACAGATCGTGTCCAGCCCGCCCAGCCAACCGGCCATGCGATCGGGCTTCTACGGCTACGGGTTCAATGTCGGTACCTCGCCGGCCGGCCGGGTCCGGTTGAGCCATTCCGGCGCATTCGACTTCGGCGCCGCAACGAATTTCGTCATCATCCCGGCTGCCGATGTTGCGATCGTGGCGCTGACCAATGCCGCACCGTGCGGAATCCCCGAGACGCTTACGGCCGAGTTCGCCGACCTCGTCGAGTTTGGTGAGGTGCGTGAGGACTGGCGCAAGCTTTACGCCGACGCCTTCGCCGGAATTAACGCTCCCATCGGGGAACTGGCCGGCAAGCAGCCGCCGGGCAGTCCCGCCCCAGCACAATCGGCGGCGTCGTATGTCGGCACATACGCCAACGACTACTGGGGTCCTGCGACGGTTGCCGAACAGGGCGGGAAACTGAGCCTGTCGCTTGGACCCCAACCTCACACCTATGCGCTGACACACTGGAACGGAGATGTGTTCACGATGGACCTGACGACTGAAAATGCACCGCCGGGAAGCATTTCCAAGGTGAGCTTCACCGGCACAGCGCTTACGGTTGAGGTCTTCGACGACGACAAGATGGGAACGTTCTTGCGATGAGCCGCTTGCGCGAAGAGGAGACGGTTGCGATGAGCCGCTTGCGCGAAGAGGAGA
>JBAXIA010000055.1:0-18224 GCA_037138615.1 Mycobacteriaceae bacterium
AGGGCGGGGGCGTCGGCTCGCCAGAGGGCGGGGGCGTTTCGCTGCTCACAATTGACTCCCTGATCAGAGGTAAGTTCAAATCCGAGCCGAACCTACATCACGGTGAATCCAGCAGTGGGTCAAACCGGAAAACGTTTGTCGGTGTTGCACACGTCGTCAAAGCGCCAGCGGTGACCGGCTCAGAGGCGCATTCTCAGATCCAGCCGCGGCGTTTGAACATGACGAACAGCACCACCGAGGTGATCACGCTGAGCAGCGCGCTGGTCACCAAGCCCGAGACCTGACCGAAACCCGGATAGGGAATGTTCTGGCCATACCAGCCGGTGACCAGGGTGGGCACGGCGATGATCGCCGCCCACCCGGTGAGCTTTTTGACCACAATATTGAGCCGGGCATCCTGCAGCGAGAGGTTCGTCTCGAACACCGTGGTGATCATGTCGCGCAGTGATTCCGTCCACTCCCCGGCGCGGATGACGTTGTCGTACAGATCGTCGTAAAGATCGCCGGTTTTAGCCGTGGTGCTGCGACGGATGGTGTTGACCACCTCGCGCATCGGCAGCACGATGCGGCGCAACTCGACGAGTTCTTTGCGCAACCGGTAGGTGTTGCGCTGGATCGTGCGATTGTCACCGGTGTCGTCGAACAAATTGTCCTCCAGTGACTCGATGGCGTCGTCGAGTTCCTGGATGGTGACGAAATGCTCATCCACCACCACGTCGAGTAGCTCGTGCAGCAGTTCCGGACTGCCGTTGCTCAGCAGATCGGAATTGTCATCCCACCGGTGAACCACCTCGTCGATATCGAAAACCGTTCGAAGAGGGTCATTTTCGTGCCGTACCGTCACCATTGCGGCCGGCAGCACAATGATCGAGATCCGGGCGGTCAGCAACCGGGACTCGATATCACCGGGGATGATAGGTCCGACGCCGGTGGCATAGACAGTCAGAAAACTATGGGTGGCATAGCGCGCCGCCTTGGTCCGCTGCCCGTCAACGTCCTCGACCGCACGCTCATCGAGGCCGAGTTCAGCGGCGAGTGCGGTAAGCAGTGCCTGGTCCGGATTGCACAGATCAACCCAAAGCAGCGCGCCCTGCTCGCGGAGGTGCTTGGCGACGTCCTCGAGAGGAAAGTTTTCGGCCCTCAGGACACCGTCCGACCAGAGCCGGGTCCGGACAGCGCCGCCGGGAGTGGTCACCAATCCCGTGATCGGTTATTCGCTGGTGTGAACGATCAGCACGTCGGTCTTGGAGCGACGCGCCACGTTGGCCGGCACCGATCCGAGTAGACGGCCCGCGATCGTGTTGAGGCCGACGTTACCGACGACCAAGAGGTCGGCGCCGACCTCTTCGACCAGAGCGATCAGGGCATCGACCGGGGCTCCCTCGACGGCGCGTTCCTCGACGTCGGCGGCACCGGCGGCCTTGGCCCGGTCCCGAGCGGCACGCAGAAGTTCGTAGACGGGGGCGTTGCCCGCCATCTTGTATCCCTCGTCCTTGAGCATGTCCGCGGCGCGGGTGTCCTCGGGGGCAGGCAGGAAGGCGGACGCCACAATCACCTTCGCGCCGGGTCCGGAGGCAAGCTGGCCCGCCCGATCGACCGCGCGCAGCGATGAATCCGAGCCGTCCGTGCCGACAACCACAGTCTTGTAGCCGCTCATCCGTAACCTCCAGTACTCAGTTTCAGAGCCACCGCGAACAGTAGTGCCTCGACACGTCGCCAGGGCGCGATTCACCACACGGGTGATGCTCCTATCAGCAAGTCGGTTCGGCGTGGCAGCGGTCGAGCCCGGGGCGTTCGGCTCCGGTCCAGACTAATTGCCCAACCAGCGAGTGCCGGGCGGCACAGCTGAACCGGCACTCGGAGCCACCGGCGTGGCCGAACCGGCCGGTCCCTCGGCCGACCAGCCGGTGCCGATGCACACCAGTTCGCGCGGCGTGGAAATGGTCTTGGGCAGCGGGATGCCGAAGCCGGGGATGCCCGGGATCGTGATCTGCGGCGGCGAGAGCATGGTGGCCACGCCCTGCGCCAGGGAGGGCAGCATCTCGATGGGCGGGGTGGGCAGGACCGCAGCGGCGTTGGCGATGGGCGCGGACGGGATCAGGCTCGTCAGACCGGGGTTGATGACGGCGGCGCTGGTGCCGGGGACGCCCGGGAACAGGGCCGGCGGGCCCGGCGGGATGGCAGCCATATCCGATATCGCCGCTCCCGGAACAGCGGCCGGCGGGAGCGGTAGGCCGCCGCCGCCACCGCTTCCAGGCATTCCCGGGATCGCGGCAGGCGGGGTCGGGATCGCACCGCCGGCTCCGCCAACGGCGGCGGCTGGAACCGCAGCCGGAGTAGGCGGTAACCCGGCAGCCAATGACGCGATGGCCTCGGCGGGCAGGCCGGCCAATTGCGCGGCCTTGGTGTCAACATCGTTGGGCAGGACGCCCGCGCCCGGACCCTGGCCGGCGCCAACCCCGGCCCCGGCGCGCATGGCATCGTCTGATCCGTTGCGTCCAGCGCTGTCCTCGATGATCGCCGCCGGGGCTCCGGCGCCGGCAGCGTCGGCGGCGGGCGGACCCGCGGACACGATACCGGCGGCTTCCGGCACACCGCCGGCGCCGGCGACGGGCGCACCAGGTACGCCTGCAGGCGGGGTGGGCACGCCCTCGCCGCCACCACCCCCGGGGATGCCCGGCACCGCGGCCGGCGGTGTCGCGCCATTCCCGATCATGGCTTCAGCCGGCGTGCCGGGCAATGCCCCCGGCGGCAACGGCAGAGTGTCGACGGACGCGGCGGACGGGATACCGGGAACCGCTTCCGGCACCCCCGGCAGGGCATCGCCGATGAGGCCACCGGGTGTGCCCGGAATGGCCGCCGCCGGATTCGCGGAGCCGGGAAGGGAGGTTCCGCTGGGGATGCCCGGCAGGGTCAAATCTCCCGTACCGGGGAACTGGAGCATTCCACCGCCAAGTTCCCCACCCGGGATGGACAGGGGTGGCGGCGGCAGGGTTGCGGCTGAATCACTAATCACCGCAGCGGGATTGGCGACCGCTGGGATTGGCGGGGCCTCGATCACAGCGGCGGCAGGCACCCCGGGCACCTCGATGCCGGGCGCCGGCGGGCTCACCACGGCCATCGGCACCTCGCCACCGGGAACCACCGCCGCCGGCAGCGGCGGAGACTCGACGACACCGCCGATGGGCATTCCGGGCGTGGCAAGCGGCGGCAGCGGGGGCGTAGCGGCGAAGTCAGTCACCACTTCACCGGGAACTGCGGCGGGCAGGCCGGGCGGCAGCGCGTCCGCGGCGAGGGCAGGGACGTCGGCGATCGCCGCGGGCGGGGTCGGCAGAGCGGCGCCGGCATCGGCGACCACCGCTGCGGGCACGCCCGCAGCCTGTCCGCTGGCAGCACCGGCCATCGGAGCACCGTCAAGTCCGGCGCCGAGAGCGCCGCCGCCCATAACCCCGGTGGTCGCGTCGGCGCCACCCAGACTCGCAGACGACTCGGCGATCGGTGCGCCCGCGGCGAGAGGTGCGCCGCCAGCTATCGGAGGTCCCGGAACCGCGGCCGGCGCCGCGGGAACCCCGCCGCCAACGACCGCCGGAGGTGGCCCGGGGATCGCCGCCGGCGGTGCGGGGACACCGGCCACCACGCCACTGGGCGGAACACCCGGGACGGACGCGGGCGGAATCACGACCCCGCTCACGCCCCCGGCGCCGGGAGCGCCGGGAAGGCTGGCCGGCGGGATCGGCACACTGCCGACCGCACTGGCCGGCGGCACGGGGCCGCCGATGGTGGGCGAACCGGGGCTGAAAATCGACGACGCGGCACCCGGAAGCGCCTCGGTGAGGTTCGGCGGGTTGGTGATGGCCTGCTGAATGATGCTGATGCACGGCACACCGCCCGGGCTGATGGCGTTATCGGCCACGGCCAGGGCATTGAGCAGGGGAACCGTCCAGAACAAACCGGCAGTCGCGATCGCCGTACCTGCCGCCACACGAGTGGTGGTCCGCGACATGGGTTTGTTCCCCCTTTCCGGTTAGTGCTCTCAGGCAAAACTACAGCCGTGTAAGTCCGCGGATCGTCGACAGATGTGGCGGTTATCGAACCGTTGCCAACCAGTGCTGTGACGGTTACAACCGCTGGTGGCGCCCGGCGCGGGACGAGGCAAACCAACCCACCGCGGCCAGGCCGGCGAATACCGCGAACAGCAGCCGGGCGACCGAGGCGTCCGGCGTCTCGTGCAGGTTCACCATGACTCCGGCCAGTCCGGCACCGAAAGCGCCGCACATCAACTGGACGGTGTTGATGGCAGCGGCGGCGACCGCCTGCTCCCCCGGGTCGTCGACCGCCCCCATGGCCCAGACGCTGAGGTGCGGCCAGGCGGCGCCGATCCCGACGCCGCTGATCGCCAGAGCAAGGGCCCAGAGCGCGATCAGACCCGGTCCGGCACCGTCGCGCTGGGCAACCGCCGCCAGCCCCAACCCCGCAGCCATCACCAACGGTGCCCCCGCCACCACCCGCTCAGCGGTCCGGCGATTGGTGATCTCGGCACTGCGAATCTCCCCAACCACCCAACCAACCGAGAGGGCGGCTCCGAGAAAACCGGCAGCGGCAGGTGACATCCCGCCCAGTCGTTGACCGAACAGCGGCGCGTACATATCACCCATCGTGGCCGCCATCAGCACGCCCATGGTCAGATAAATCCATTTCAAAGGCCCCGGCTGAAAAGCCTTGAGCGGCAACACCCGTGCGGCTGCACCTCGGTCGACGACGAGGAACAACACGACCAGCAGCGAAGCAAGCACCAGGAGCCCAATGGTGATTATCCGGCTGCGCGCGATTGCTGCGACGCTGACAACAAGCGCGGCTACGCCCAGCACTGCCAACGACCGCAATGGCACGCGCACCCGCGGGCCTGGAGCACTTCCGCGAGCAGGCAGAGCGATCGGTACCAGGAGCGCCATTAGCACGGCCAAAATCAGGATCACCGCGAATCCCCAACGCCACAAACCGAATTGGGCGAATAATCCGCCGGACGTGGGACCGATCAGGATGCCGACGCCCCACATCGCCGATACCACTGCCGCCGCGCGAGTCCAGAGGTTTTCCGGCAGGGCCGCACTGATCACCGCATATCCAAGGCCGGCCAATACGCCACCGGCCAGGCCCTGAACCATCCGGCCGGCCAGGAGCACCGTCATGGTTGGCGCCAGCCCGCACAGTGCGGTGCCGATCGCGAAAGAAAGCAGGGCGCCCAGGTACGAGTAGCGCGGGCCGAATCGGATCAGCACCGGTCCGACCGTGGTGGCAGCGATTACCGAGGCAACCAGGTATACCGTCGTCACCCAGGCATAGAGCCGTGCACCGCCGATATCGGTGATCGTGCTGGGAAGCAGACTTATCGTGATGAATTCGTTGGTCGCATAGAGTGCGACACCGCCGGCCAAAACTGTTGTTGCACCAACGTATTCGCGACTCAGCAGCTCACGCCAACTGCCGTGTTCTGCCGTCGCATCCGTCACGTGATAGCTGCCCGCTACTTCAGGCCTGCGGCATCCATGCCTCGCAGTTCCTTCTTCAGGTCGTGGATCTCATCGCGAAGGCGTGCAGCCAACTCGAACTGCAGATCACGCGCGGCGGCCATCATCTGATCGGTCATGTCTTTGATCAGCGCGGCCAGGTCGGCGCGGGGCATTGAGGAAACATCGCGACCGTCGATGATGCCGGAACTCACGGCCCGGCCCGCCTCGCCCTGGGCACGACGTCCGCGGGATGCATTACGCCCGCCGACCTCCACCGCCTCGGTGTCATCCGCCTCCTGATACACCTGATCAAGGATGTCGGCGATCTTCTTGCGTAACGGCTGCGGATCGATACCGCGTTCCTCGTTGTAGGCCACCTGTTTGGCCCGTCGGCGATCGGTCTCCTCGATGGCCTGTTTCATCGAGTCGGTGATGTTGTCGGCGTACATGTGGACTTCACCGGAGACGTTGCGGGCCGCTCGTCCGATGGTCTGGATCAGGCTGCGGGCCGACCGCAGAAAGCCTTCTTTGTCGGCGTCGAGGATGGACACCAGCGACACCTCGGGAAGATCCAGGCCTTCGCGCAGCAGGTTGATGCCGATCAGCACGTCGTAATCGCCGAGGCGTAACTGACGTAACAGCTCCACCCGGCGCAGGGTGTCGACCTCGGAGTGCAGGTACCGCACCCGGATTCCCATCTCCAGCAGGTAATCGGTGAGGTCCTCAGCCATCTTCTTGGTCAGCGTGGTGACCAGGACCCGCTCATCGCGCTCGGCGCGGGCCCGGATCTCACCGATCAGATCGTCGATCTGGCCCTTGGTGGGCTTGACCACGATCTGCGGGTCCACCAGGCCGGTCGGCCGAATGACCTGCTCGACGAACTCGCCACCGGCCGCAGCCAGCTCATAGGGCCCCGGGGTGGCCGACAGGTACACCGTCTGTCCGACCCGGGCGCTGAACTCCTCCCAGGTGAGTGGGCGGTTGTCGGTCGCCGAGGGCAGCCGGAATCCGAACTCCACCAGGTTGCGCTTGCGGGACATATCGCCCTCGTACATCCCGCCGATCTGCGGGACGGTGACGTGGGACTCGTCGATCACCAGCAGGAAGTCTTCGGGGAAGTAGTCCAGCAGCGTCGACGGGGCCGAGCCGGCCTCACGACCGTCGATGTGACGGGAGTAGTTCTCGATCCCGGAGCAGAACCCGACCTGACGCATCATCTCGATGTCGTAGTTGGTGCGCATCCGCAGGCGCTGAGCCTCCAGCAGCTTGCCCTGCTGTTCCAGTTCGGCCAGCCGCTCGGCGAGCTCCTCCTCGATGGTCGAGAGGGCCACCGCCATCCGCTCCGGACCGGCGACATAGTGCGTGGCCGGGAAGATCCGCAGCGAGTCCACCTTGCGCACCACGTCCCCGGTCAGCGGGTGCAGGTAGTACAGCGCCTCGATCTCATCACCGAAGTACTCGATCCGAACTGCGAGTTCCTCGTAGGACGGGATGATCTCCACGGTGTCGCCGCGCACCCGAAACGAGCCTCGGGTGAAGGACATGTCGTTGCGGGTGTACTGCACGTCGACCAGGAGCCGAAGCAGGGCGTCGCGCGGCACCTCGGTGCCGACCTGCAACTCCACCGACCGGTCCAGGTAGGACTGCGGCGTGCCCAGGCCGTAGATGCACGATACCGAGGCGACCACGACCACATCGCGCCGTGACAGCAGGTTAGAGGTGGCCGAATGCCGGAGCCGTTCCACATCGTCGTTGATCGAGCTGTCCTTCTCGATGTAGGTATCGGTCTGCGCGATGTAGGCCTCAGGCTGGTAGTAGTCGTAGTACGAAACGAAGTACTCAACAGCGTTGTTCGGCAACATCTCTCGTAACTCATTGGCAAGCTGCGCAGCGAGCGTCTTGTTGGGCGCCATCACCAGGGTGGGTCGCTGCAACTTCTCGATGAGCCAGGCGGTGGTGGCGGACTTGCCGGTGCCGGTGGCACCCAACAGCACCACGTCGCGCTCCCCCGCCCTGATCCGCCGCTCGAGCTCCGCAATCGCGGCGGGCTGATCCCCGGCCGGCTCGAACTCGCTGACCACTTCGAACTGAGGGCCGGTGCGCACCGCATCCTCGACAGCCCGGTGCTCCGAGTGAGCCACCACGGGGTGTTCGGTAGCGAAGGCCATGGGTACAGGGTAAGCCGGGATGCCGACGGCTTCCGCCATGCCCCGATCTCCGCTAAACTCTCCGCGAAACTCTCCGCGAAACCCGTGTTATAGGCTCCGGGCCGAATCAACCTGCCATCTGCAGCACCTAGGGACATCTGTGTGACTGAATTAGAGACTGCGGCGATCGCGTTCCTCTGCATGTGCGCGGGTATCGCTCTGGGCTTCGGGCTGCGCGCGGCTCTCAAGGAAACGATCTTCGAGGCCAAGGAAATCGTCGGCATCGGCGATGCCGGCGTGACCGGTCTGGTCGTCCTCCTGTCGGCGGTGGTGCTGGGTCTGCTGGTCGCCTCGGCGAACAGCTCGTTCAACGATGTCCGGGATGGGCTGGCCGATAGTGCGGCGAGGGTCTCCCTGGCCGGACAGCTGCTCAAGGACTACGGCCCTGCCGCGGATCCGGCACGCACCGCACTGTGTCAAGCCGCCGGCAGCGCCGCGAGGCTCGAGGCTGTCGACAACCGCATGTCCATGATCTTCGAAGAACGTTTGGAACCGGTGACCCACGAGATCCGGGCGCTGTCGCCGACCACCGCTGCGCAAACCGATATCAAACCGCGGGTCGAGAAGCTCATCGAAGACGTCCGGTTGACCCGCCGCAACGTCTTCGAGGAATCGAACACCCGCTCGCCCCGGCTGCTGATCGCCGTTCTGGTGTTCTGGCTTGCGACCGTATTCACGGCCTTCGCCCTGCAATCTCCCCGCAGTCTCATGGCGTTCTGCGCCCTGCTCGTCGGCGCGGTCTCGGTCTCGGCCGCCATATTTCTGGTGGACGAGTTGAATACTCCACTCAGCGGCATAATCGCCGTGTCGACCAGTCCGCTGCAACGCACGCTCGCCACGTTCTGTCCGTGAGTATTCATCCTCCCAAGCGTGAGACCTTCGATCTTCCCGCCCGCATCAACACCGACCCCAAGGGGATCGTGCGCGCGGTCGATGAATACCGACTGGCGCCGTGGGGCCTTTACATGGCCCGCCCGACCCCGGGCCGCCCGCAGTTCCACTACCTGGAGTCGTGGCTGCTGCCGGAGCTGGGTCTGCGGGCCAATGTCTTCCACTTCAATCCGGGCCATGAGCGTGATCAGGACTTCTACCTGGACGTCGGGCAGATCAGCGTCGGCCCGGATCGCTGGGAAACCGAGGATCACTACATCGACCTGGTGGTGCGCACCGGTCGGGACACCGAAATGGTCGACGTCGACGAGTTGTTCCGGGCCCACCGGGACGGGCTTGTGACCACCGAGACGGCCCAGGCGGCACTGCGGTACGCAGTCGAGGCCGTGAAGGGTCTGTCCGGCCATGGCCATGACCTGAATACCTGGTTGACCAGCATCGGTGTGCAATTGGACTGGCAGTAGGCGTACCCTCTTGAGCCGTGGGACGGATGAGGCACGCGGTCACGCTCGGTGCCATTGTGGCGCTGGCTGCCCCCGCACTGCCCGCCTGCGGGCTCGCCGCGGCCGATGACGTCATGCAGCACAACATCACCTATCGCGCCCGAATCACCGGCCTGGCCCGCGGTGCCCTGATCGGATTCCGGATTTCCGACACCCAGGTCAACAGTGCGAATCCGACGATGTTGCCCGGCCGGACGTTCGAGGCCACCGGGATCCTCACCAATCCGAAAGAGGCCGGCATGCGGATTTCGATCCAGTGGCCCTACTCGGCGAACCTGCACTGCGAGATCCTGGTGGACGACGAGATCATGATCCAGGCCGACCAGTTCATCGCCCCGCGATTGACCCCGGCCAAGGACGATCCGGATTACGGGGCCATGAATTGTGGCGCCCCGCTGAGCAATGCCATCGGAGTACCCCTCGCGCCGGGCGACGTACCCGTGACGGATATGCCCGCAACGGATTTCAGCGCGCCGGCCCCCGACCTGGCCGCCGCACCTAACTGACCGATTCGGAAGACCAACCGGTGGCGTCGGCCCATGCCCAGGCCCGCCGGTGCGCGTCACCAAACCACTGCTGTGTGTTGCCGGACCGCTTGGCGTTCGCGTAGTCGGCCCGCGGACCCGGATTGGCGTTCAGCCAGTCGACGAACAACAGCGCGAACTTCTGATTAGGCCAGCCGTCGACGCGGATATGAATGTGGGTCGGACGTCCAGGGTCGGCTGAGGCGTGAAAGCGCTTGCGCCACAGTGAATTATCGGTGCTCGCATCGAAGCTGACGTCGGTGGTGACGGATTCGGCCCGCGGGTATCCGGCCCGCAGCAGATCCTCGGCGAGCTCGTCGGCGATATCCAGCGACGCGACCGTGACCTGTACATCGATGACATCGCGAGCGTCCATCCCGGCGACCGCGGTCGACCCGATGTGATCGATGCGCAGCGCCCGGTGTCCACAGGTGGTGTTGAGCCGGGCCAGGATGCGTGCGGCCTGCGCGGCCCACGTCGGGTCTGCCGGAACAAGGTGTGCTGACTCGGTCGCAGGTGTGGAGGTGGCGAGGTTGTGGGCGAACGGCAGGATCCGGTGGTACCAGAGCTCTCGGGCCTGCTCGACGAGTTGGCCCTCGGTGCCGGAGTTGTCCAGCCAGACATCGGCCACCGTGCGTCGTTGCGCCTCGGTCGCCTGCGCGGCGATCCGGGCCCGGGCATCGGCCTCGGCCATGCCGCGAATGCCGATCAGCCGATTCAGTCGTACGTCGGCGTCGGCGTGCACCACCACGACCAACGGGAACAGCGGAGCCATCTGGGATTCCACCAGCAGCGGGATGTCCTCGACGATCACCTGATCTTCGGCGACCGCGGCGACGATCTCGGCCCGCCTCGTCGCAACCAGGGGATGCACGATGGCGTTGAGCTTGGCGCGCTGCTCCTCATCGCCGAAGGCCTTGGCCGCCAGCGCCGGGCGATTCAACGCACCGTCGGGTAGCAGGATCTCGTGGCCGAAGTGATCGACCAGCGCAGCTAAGCCTTCAGTACCGGGTTGCACCACCTCGCGGGAGATGACGTCACCATCGACGATGACCCCGCCACACTCGGCGAAGGTCGATGACACCGTCGACTTTCCGGCGCCGATCCCCCCGGTCAGCCCGATGCGCAGCATGGCGCGAACCCCCACGCCCTGCAGTGTGTCAGCCGTCGACAGTTAGACGTTGCCGGCCAGCTTCTCGCGCAGTGCCGCCAACTGGGCGTCACTGGCCAGCGATCCGCCTGCTGAATCATCGTCGGAGCCGGAACTTGAACTCGTTGAGGTCGAGCTGGACGTCGGGTTCTCCTCCGCGGCAGCGGCATCCGCAGCGGCGAACTTCTCCATCTGCACGGTGTGCATCTTGTGGCGCCGCTCGGCCTCGGCGTACCGGGCCTCCCACGCGCCGCGCTGGGAATCGAAACCGTCGAGCCATTCGTTGGTCGCGGAGTCGAATCCCTCGGGGAAGATGTAGTTGCCGGCCTCGTCGTAGCTGTCGGCCATGCCGTACTTCGACGGGTCGAACTCCTCGGCGTAGTCCTCGTTGGCCTGCTTGAGGCTCAGCGAGATCCGGCGGCGCTCCAGATCGATGTCGATGACCTTGACCATCGCGTCGTCATTGACACCGACCACCTGATCGGGAACCTCCACGTGGCGCTCGGAGAGCTCAGAGATGTGCACCAGGCCCTCGATGCCTTCCTCGACCCGGACGAATGCACCGAACGGAACCAGCTTGGTGACCTTGCCCGGCACGATCTGGCCGATGGCGTGCGTGCGGGCGAAGTGGCGCCACGGATCTTCCTGAGTTGCCTTCAGCGACAATGACACCCGCTCGCGGTCCATATCGACGTCGAGAACCTCGACGGTGACCTCGTCGCCCACCGCGACGACCTCGGACGGATGGTCGATATGCTTCCACGACAGCTCCGAGACGTGCACCAGACCGTCGACGCCGCCGAGATCGACGAACGCGCCGAAGTTGACGATCGAGGACACCACGCCCTTGCGGACCGCGCCCTTGACCAGAAGGTTGAGGAACTCGCTGCGCACCTCGGACTGAGTCTGCTCTAGCCACGCGCGACGGGACAGCACCACGTTGTTGCGGTTCTTGTCCAGTTCGATGATCTTGGCCTCGATCTCCTTGCCGATATACGGCTGCAGGTCGCGCACCCGGCGCATCTCGACCAGGGAGGCGGGCAGGAAGCCGCGCAGTCCGATGTCGAGGATCAGGCCGCCCTTGACGACCTCGATGACAATGCCCTTGACGGCTTCGTCAGCTTCCTTGAGTGCCTCGATGGTGCCCCAGGCGCGCTCGTACTGTGCGCGCTTCTTGGACAGGATCAGTCGGCCTTCCTTGTCCTCCTTGGTCAGGACGAGGGCTTCGATCTTGTCGCCGACGGTCACCACTTCACTGGGATCGACGTCGTGCTTGATGGAGAGTTCGCGGGAGGGGATGACACCTTCGGTCTTGTAGCCGATATCGAGCAGAACCTCGTCCCGGTCCACCTTGACGATGGTCCCCTCGACGATGTCGCCATCGTTGAAGTACTTGATGGTCTTATCGATAGCGGCGAGGAAGTCCTCGGCTGAGCCGATGTCGTTGACGGCTACTTGCGGCGAGGTGACGGTGGGACTGGGCATATTGTTGGGTTGCTCCGGACAGGGTCGGTTGTAGGGACAATTTTTCTTGGGCTGTATACCCCGCTGAGAGCGCGCAGGTACCGGCAGAGCCTACTCGACCGGGGTCAACCAGGACAAACCCGGGTGCCGCCGCAGCTACTCTGCTCTGGTGTCCCAGGCCCCCGCTTTCGCGTCCTATGCCACAGTTCCGCCATTTCCGACTCCGGCCCGCAAAGTCGGCGCCCCGCTGGCGGCCCTCATCGCGCTGGGCACGCTGGCCGGCCTGATCCTGAGCCTGCTGACCGCCACCGACCCGGGCGGTGCAGCCCTGGGACTCGCGTTGTCCACCGTGGCGATGGCCGGGGTGCTGCTGTGTTACCTGTGGTTGGACCGCTGGGAGCCGGAGCCGCCTCGGTTGCTGGTGATGGCCTTTCTGTGGGGCGCATCCGCGGCGGTCCTGATCTCAGTGCTGTTGGAGCAGGTGATCGATCAGACGTTCGGTAGCGGTCCGGAGAAGGCCAGTTTCGTGACGGTGGCCATCGGTGCGCCGGTGGTCGAGGAGGCGGCCAAGGGCCTGTTCCTGCTGCTGATGATGACCGGGCGGCGGCGTATCGAGCTCAACACGCTGACCGATTGCCTGGTCTACGCGGGTTTCACCGCGGCGGGTTTCGCGTGGCTGGAGAACATCTTCTATATCGCCAGCGCCGAAACGCTGCCGGAGTCGCTGGTCACCGCCGGACTGCGGCTGGTGATCGGGCCGTTCGCCCATCCGCTGTTCACCACGATGATCGGGATCGGGGTGTACTTCGCGCTGCATCAGCGCACTGTCGTGGCCAAGGTGGGGTCTCTGCTGCTGGGTTACCTCGCCGCGGTGGTGATGCACGGGCTGTGGAACGGTTCGGCGCTGTTAGGGGCGAACACCTATCTCGGCGTCTATGTTTTATGGATGGTGCCGGTGTTCGCCCTCTCCATCGTGCTCGCGGTCAACAGCCGGCGCCGCGAGCAGCGGATCGTCGCGGACAAACTTCCGTACATGGTGGCGACCGGACTTCTGACGCCGGCTGATGGAAGCTGGCTGGGGTCCATGCGGAGCCGGAAAGCCGTGGTGGCGGCGGCACTGCGATTCGGCGGTCGAACTGCCGGCTCGACGGTGAAGAGGTTCGCCGTGCAGGTGGTCGAGCTGGCCTATGTCCGCGATCGGATCGACCGCGGCTTCGGCGACGAACGGGTCTTCGCGCTACAGAACGAGGAGTGGCACAGGGTGGTCGCCACGCGGGCCGCTGCGGCGCCGGTGCTGCATCAGATTCAGGGCCATTGGTTTCCGGTGTCACGGTGAGGATCGCGCGTCGAGTACTGCTCATCGCCGGAGTTGTTGCAGTCGTCATGGCGATCACCGTGCTGGGTTATGCGAAGAGCGACCGGACCCATGTGAGCCGGTCCGGATCGCCGGCGGCCGATGGCGTCAACGTGGCACTCGAGGTGATCGCGATCGAGCCGGAGCTCCGCGAGGTGACGGCACTTGCCACGATCTACCCGACGGGCATCTACCTGGACGACGAGCACGGCAGCTTCGCGACGGACCTCCAGATTTCCTCCCGGGTGCTCAAGGATGCCGAAGTCTTCGAAATCGATGAGGGCGAACCAGTCGGCGGCTCCTACGAGATCACTATCCCCGTCACGGGCAACGCCCAGATATACCCGCTCGATCACTACGACTACTCCTACTCCGATGCGCAGGTACCCGGCGGGACGATGCCGGCGCCGGTGCTATCGGTTGACGAAGTGCTCAAGGATGGAAGCTTCCGCAGAGTGCCGGTGGGCGTGGCCGCAGACGAACCGGGCGGGATCGTCGGGTGGTCCCAAGACTTGCGACTCGCCAGCGACGGACGGATCTTCAAGGTCGGGCTGACGATGCAGCGCTCGGCAGCGGTGGTCACCGCGGTGGCCGTCGTGATCTTCCTGGTTCTCGCAATGGCAGCGCTGTCGTTGTTGGTCGCGTGGAGCGTCGCGACGGGTCGGCGCCCCGTGGAGGCCACAATGGCCAGCTGGTTCGCGGCCATGCTTTTCGCCCTCATTCCGATCCAGCACAATCTGCCGGGGGCTCCGCAGGCGGGTAGCACCTGGCTCGATTTCTGCGTGTTCCTGTGGGTCGAGGTGGCGCTACTCGTAGGGCTCGGGGTGTTCATCATCTCGTGGTTCCGATTCCGGAGCCCGCCGGACTACTCAGATCTGAAGCGGAGTCAGGAACACTTCGAAGCGCCGCCGAACTAGAACCTCTTGTGCGCCGCCGGAGCCGCTTTGGCGGCGACTAATGCGCCGCCGGAGCCGCTTTGGCGGCGACTAATGCGCCGCCGCATCCCAGGTGCGGCCGTAACCCACCGAAACTTCGAGCGCTACGTCCAGCGGGTAGGCGCTCCCCATCTTGTCCCGCACCACGGTCTCCAGGGCCTCCCGCTCTCCCGGCGCCACCTCGAACAGCAACTCGTCGTGCACCTGCAGCAGCATCCGGGACTCGAGCCCGGCATCGGAGATGGCCTTGTCGACGTTAATCATGGCGACCTTGATGATGTCGGCGGCGCTGCCCTGGATCGGAGCGTTGAGTGCGGCGCGTTCTGCGGCCTCGCGGAGTTGGCGATTACTGCTGTCCAGTTCGGGCAGATAGCGCCGGCGGCCCAGCACGGTGGAGGTGAAGCCATCCTTACGGGCCTGCTCGACAACCCCCTCCAGGTAGTCGCGCACTCCGCCGAACCGGGAGAAGTACTGATCCATCTGCTCCCTGGCCTCTTCGGTGGAGATCTTGAGTTGTGCGGCCAGACCGTAGGCGCTGAGTCCGTAGGCGAGGCCGTAGGACATCGCCTTGACCCGGCGCCGCAACTCGGCCGTCACCTCGTCGATCGGCACCCCGAACGCGCGGGAACCGACAAACGAGTGCAGATCCTCCCCGGTGCGGAAGGCCTCGATGAGCCCTTCATCTTTGGACAGGTGAGCCATGATCCGCATCTCGATCTGGCTGTAGTCGGCGGTCATCAACTCCGGATAGCCGTCCCCCACACAGAATGCGTCACGGATGCGGCGGCCGGCTTCGGTGCGGACGGGAATGTTCTGCAGATTGGGGTCGGTGGACGATAGCCGGCCGGTTGCGGCGATGGTCTGGTTGAACGTGGTGTGGATGCGGCCGTCGGGGGCGGTCGACTTCAGCAGGCCGTCAACGGTGACCTTCAGTCGGGTGACGTCACGATGCGCCAGCAGGTGCTCGAGGAACGGGTGCGCGGTCTTGTCGAACAATGTCTGCAGGGCGTCGGCGTCGGTGGTGTAGCCGGTCTTGGTCTTCTTGGTCTTCGGCATCTCCAGTTCGTCGAACAGCACGACCTGCAACTGCTTGGGTGAACCGAGGTTGATCTCCTTGCCGATCACCGCATAGGCGGCTTCGGCGGCATCGCGAATCTGATCGCCGAACTCGCTCTGCAGTTCCTCGAGCTTGTCGACGTCCACGGCGATACCGCGGGATTCCAGCCCGGCCAGCACCACCTGGACGGGCAGTTCCATCTCGCTCAGCAGTGATGACGACTCCATGGCGGCCAGTTCCACATCGAGGGCGTCGGCCAGATCGGTGACGGCGCGGGCCCGCAGGATCAGCGTCTGCACCGCCTGTTCGTCGACGCCGTCGGTATCGTCGAGCAGTGAAAGCTGTTGCTGCTCAGGTGCTTCGGCGCGCAATTCGCGTTTGAGGTAGCGCACTGAGAGATCGTCGAGGGTGAAGCTGCGCTGTCCGGGTCGCACCAGGTAGGCGGCCAGCGCGATATCGGAGGTCACCCCTGACAGCCGCCAGCCGCGGCCGGCGAGGTCGTGCATCGCAGCCTTGGCCTCATGCAAGGCTTTCGGCGTGTTCTCATCGGCCAGCCACGCACCCAGTGCCGCCTCGTCGTCGGGCGTCAGGGTGGCGGTGTCGATATAGGCGCCGTCGCCGTCGGCGGTCGCGATGGCCAGTGCGGTGGCGTCACCGTCGTAGGCGGCGTGGGTTCCGACCACCGCCAGCCCGGAACGCGTTGTGCCGCTGGCGTGTTCGGCCAGCCAGGCCGCGACCGTGCCGGGTTCCAGGGCACCACCGCGAACGTCGAAGCCGTCCTCCACCTCCGGTTCGGCGGTGGTCAGGGTGTCGAACAGTCGGTCGCGCAGCACCCGGAACTCGAGGTCGTCGAAGAGTTGGTGGACCTTGTCGCGGTCCCACGGCAGCAGACCCAGGGTGTCGGGTGTCTGCGCCAGTGGGACGTCGCGCACCAGATGGGTGAGTTCACGGTTGAGCATCACGGTGGCGAGGTTCTCCCGTAACGAATCCCCGACCTTGCCGCGCACGGTGTCGACATTGTCCACCAAACCCTGCAGTGAGCCGTATTCGACGATCCACTTGGCGGCGGTCTTCTCCCCCACCCCGGGGATGCCGGGCAGGTTATCGCTGGGGTCGCCGCGCAGCGCCGCGAAGTCCGGGTATTGCGCAGGCGTGAGCCCGTACTTCTCCACCACCGCGTCGGGGGTGTATCGGGTCAGCGTGCTGACACCCTTGATCGGATACAGCACGGTGATATCGGTGTTGACCAGTTGCAGCGCGTCGCGGTCCCCGGTGACCACCAGCACCCGGTAGCCGGCCTCGTCGGCCTGGGTCGCCAGGGTGGCGATGATGTCGTCGGCTTCGAAGCCGGGTTCGGCCAGGGCGGTGATGCCCAGTGCGGTGAGCACCTCCTTGGTGATGTCGATCTGGCCGCGGAACTCATCCGGCGTCGCGCTGCGGGTTGCCTTGTACTCGGGGAACCGCTCGGAGCGGAAAGTCTGCCGGGAGACGTCGAACGCGGCGGCGATGTGGGTGGGCGCCTCATCGCGCAGCAGATTGATGAGCATCGCGGTAAATCCGTAGACGGCGTTGGTTGTCAGGCCGCTGCGGGTCTTGAAGTTCTCCGCGGGCAGGGCGTAGAAGGCCCGGTACGCCAGCGAGTTGCCATCCAGCAACATCAGGGTCGGCTTCTCGCTCACGCCTTCACTCTAGGCACGGGTTACGCTACCGGGGTGCCAGGTGCGACAGACACTCCCGCGATCGAGGGATGGTGGGCGTCCGACGACGCCGGTGTCCCGCACCTGGTGGGTGCCAAGTGCCCGCGCTGCGGCACCTATGTGTTCCCGCCCCGAGCGGATAACTGCCCCAACCCGGCGTGTGAGGCCGACGAACTCGAACCGGTGGCGCTGTCCCGTCGCGGCACGCTGTGGAGCTATACCGAGAACCACTACGCCCCGCCCCCGCCGTATCCGTCCGCCGATCCGTTCGAACCGTTCGCGGTCGCCGCGGTGCACTTGGAGACCGAAGGCATCATCGTGCTGGGCAAGGTCGTCGAGGGCACCGGTGCCGCCGATCTGAAAGTCGGCATGGCCATGGAACTCACCACGATGCCGCTCTATGTCGGCGACGACGGGATCGAGCGCACCGTTTACGCGTGGAGGATTGCCGAATGAGCACCCCGGAGCCCGTCTACATCCTTGGCGCGGGTATGCACCCGTGGGGCAAGTGGGGACGTGACTTCACCGAGTACGGCGTCGTCGCCGCCCGCGCTGCCCTGCGCGACGCGGGTATGGACTGGCGTCAGATCCAACTCGTCGCGGGTGCGGACACCATCCGCAACGGCTACCCCGGATTCGTCGCCGGCGCCACCTTCGCCCAGAAACTCGGGTGGACCGGCATCCCCGTCTCGTCCAGCTACGCCGCGTGCGCGTCGGGTTCGCAAGCGCTGCAGTCGGCACGGGCGCAGATCCTCGCCGGGATGTGCGATGTGGCACTGGTGATCGGTGCCGACACCACGCCGAAGGGGTTCTTCGCTCCAGTCGGCGGGGAACGCCGCGATGATCCCGACTGGCAGCGCTTCCACCTGATCGGCGCGACTAACACCGTGTACTTCGCGCTGCTGGCGCGGCGCCGGATGGATCTTTACGGC